>CAYLOP010000136.1:0-8558 GCA_964385305.1 uncultured Anaerolineaceae bacterium
GTTAGGATCGGGTGGTTGTTGGTCACATTGGCGTCAGGAAAGATGATGCCATGCTTGAGTTCGTGTCGGGGCAGGAAGAATAAATGGAGGGGTAATATCACACGGGCATTTCCACCGGTCACCAATCAGTACATTTCCATCTTCATAGCGAGCGACGTTATCTCTTTTAAGAACAACGGGGAGAAGTTTATCGATTTCTTGGCTGTCCATTTTAAAGTTGACCTTCGCAGCATTTTAGGGATACTGAATATCCCTGGCTAATTAATAGTTGTTTCCAGCTAGCGCTTCATCGTTATTGGGGATTGACTACTACTTTGTCACCGACTTTGGGCTGAAGGCGCTCGGCCGCGTTGCCATTGACGACTGCCACATACAAGTAATCGCACTCATCGAATAGGGCGACCAACCTCCCAGGGGGACGTTCACCAAAAGTTCGCAACAACCCTTCGATGGTTGTCCCGCACAAGGTCACATCGACCTCCCCCAGATCATCAATATCCTCACGCAGAATGTTAGTGATAATGTTGCCATAATACTCGTAAACGAACGTAATCTGACCCTCAACACCGGTGTCCGTTACCTTAGGTACGGGGATATCAATCCGCACAGGATCGTCAATTAGGCTGCCCAAAGCTTGAAGTGTAACTCCTGCAGCCAGGTGCGCACCCACCGGCGAAAAGACATCGCGCCCGTGGAAGATATCACTCACCTTGGGCATCCAGAATTCTGGTTTATTTGTATGCACAATCTCAACCGGCCAGTTTTCCCTCTCCGCCCGGAGCAAGATCATCGACAAGACCCCATTGTCAGGCGCCACAAAGAACTGGGGCCCAATCCTGGCAGCAATCGGGCGGCGTGCAGTACCCACGCCCGGATCGACCACGACAATATGCACACTGTTATCCGGGAAGAAAAATACCTGACGATCTAGAAAGATGGCAGTCTCGAAGATATCCTGGGGTGTGATTTCCCAGGTTAGATCGGTGATCTTGGCATCAGGAGCAATCCTCCAGATCACACCCTTCATTGCCCCTGAAGGGCCGCCAAAATCCGTGGTTATGGTTACATGTCTCATGCTCGTTATCTCAAAAGATAATGGTCATCTACCACTTGGCTAAGACGATTGATAGCAAACTCTGACTTCTTCCCCTACACGCACGCTTAGAACTTCGGCGGCATTGCCGTTCACCACAGAGATGCCGAGTGATCCACCCTCGTCCAGCAGAGCAATTAGGCTTCCAGGCTCGCCATCCCCAAATGTCCTTGATAATCCATGAATTGACTGTCCAGCGATTAGCACTTCTAATGAACCTGAGTAGTTTAGATCCGACAAATCGACCTGGTGGATATTGGTGGTCAGATTGCCATAGTGGTCCATGTAGATCACTTCGCCCCGGACATGATCTCGAGCAATGCGCGGGCGAGGAAGAGGAAGCATAATCGGATCATCGATGGGTGTGCCGAGTTTGCTCAGGGGCACACCGGTTGCGAGGTTTGCAGCAACCGGAGCAAAGATATCGCGAGCGTGGAATGTATGGCTGATCCTATCCAGCCAATACGCTGGCTTATCAAGATGGATAAATTCCATAGGCAATGTAAGTTGTCGTGCCGATTCGATGATCGGGCTAAGCAACCCGTTATCAGGAGCCACAAAGTACTGTGTTCCAATTTTGGCAGCAATTGGGCGGCGAACTGTGCCGACTCCGGGATCAACAACGATGACATGAATACTGTTCTCTGGAAAGTAGCTTATATGCATGATGGCCGTGTAACCCCCTTGAAGCACATTCTGGGGGCTCACCATGTGACTGATATCGATGATCTTAACATCTGGGGCAATGCCATAAATCACGGCCTTCATCACCCCCACATATCCATCCTGGATGCCAAAATCCGTGGTCAGTGATATCAATCTCATATTCTTCCTTCTATCTCAAGCCGAATCGTATTTGCTGTTTCAACAACGTGCTTACCCATCCAACAAAGGTTGACGGGTTTCCCGCTTCAGCATTGTGCCTTATCGCATGCTTGCCGTAGCAAGGGGAGGAGTTGGTGCATGGGCAAGTCGTTCAAGTATGCTGCAAAATGTGGTTGTTATCCTACGGTAGAACAGCCAATGATCCCTGCGGACAAATGTGGGTATCATCCGAGCATGAAGGGTGGGATCCAGAAATTGCCGAACCCCGCTCGCTTGATCACGATTGTGCCTGCCAGAAGCAGAACCCCAAATGCAACGACTGCCCAGTCAATAGCGCGGAACTTTAGTTGTGGTAACCATGTGCGCGGTTTGACCCCAAAGGCGCGCAGGTCCATCGCATCCGTGATTTCCTCACCACCCAAGACAGCACCAATCGTTAGTGGGATCAGGAGCGGCGCGAAGTTGCGCACCCGCTGAAAGATGCTCACGCCCTTTCCAGCTTCCAACTCAAACCCGCGCGCGCGTTGGGCGTCCATCGTGGTCTGGAAGTCGCGTCCCAGGCTGGGAATGAAGCGGAAGGCCATGTCCATTGCGTAGGCCAGCTTATCGCTCAATCCCAGCCCCTTGAAGGTGATGCCGTACAAAGATGGATCGATGGTGTAGGGTATGGTCACGGAGAGCGCAGCGAAGGTTATGATGCGCAGGATCTGCACCACAAGGAACACCAATCGCTCTACGGTAAGCACAAACGTCAGCCTGTTGCCAAACAACACGATGCTGGGGGACCAATAAGGATGCTGGGCAGAGAGATCGTAGGTCCCCACAGCCCCGCGCCCGGTTAGCAAGGTGATCAGCGAGAGGACCACCCCCACGACCGTGATCACGATCCAGAAGCGCCTCGTCTGTTGCCAGGTAAGCCGGGCGAGGAATATCTGCAGGAGCGATAGGCCCAGGAAAAACAGTACCAGCCGTGCGTCCCAGATGCCGACGCCGGTACCGAAGGGGACGAATCCCACTGCAATCAGCGCGCACAACATGAAGATGATTCGCGCTCGCGGGTCTATGCGTTGGATGATGGTGTCACGTTCGACGTAGGCCCAATTCACCAACATGCTAAACTACTCCGGTCGAAGGGGCGCGGCTAAGCGCACCCCCTCGACTCGATTGTAACTCCCTTAACGCCCGGCACGCGCACGCGCCTGCTTCCAGGCGGCGTACAGCAACGGCGTCAAGATGACGGCAAACAGGACGTTGGGTCCTGCAGCCGGGATGAACTCGCCGATGAAGGCCGTGGTGAAGGAATAGCCGTTGATCCAGATATCGGCCATTGAAGCAAAGCCTATGCCCACGATCACCCCTAAGGTGCCCCACACCACAAGAGCGGTCGTCTCCGCGTCGTCCAACCAGTCGCTTATCCTCTCGGCTCTGGCGTTAACGTAGAACGCGATCACAGCCAGGAGGACAGCAACAAGCCAGACAACGAGCACCCCCGTCGACCATCCACTGGTCACCAGGTCGCGGGCGCCGAAGGCGATGAACGCCAGGGTGAGCAGCCCCAGGACGTACGGCCAGTAGCGTGGTGTCAGGGACATTCCCAGCATCACCACCAGCACCACCAACATCACGTACCACCAGGCCCCGAAGTTGGAGACCTCGCCCGACCAGGGGTCAACGATATTTGGCGAAACCAGCGGTAAGATTACGGCTACCGCTAGGATGGCAGCCGAAACCCACTGCAGGGTGCGTACTTGGCCGCGGATTTGAACTCTGAGGTACATCCCAGCGAGCCCTGGCACCAACCCCATCAGGCCGTTGCCAATGTCCCAGACGGGGAAAACCCCCCAGCCGGTGAGGGCGTCGCCGAGGACGTTGCCGAAGGCGCCGACGAAGAAACCGACTGTCGGTCCGAAGGCGAACCCGAAAAAGATAGGGATCGCAACGACCGGTCGCATCGAAACGAGGCTGACGGACGGTACCGGGATGATGTTGAAAACCCAGGAGAGCACACCATATAGGCCGGCGCCGATCGCCATCATCACCACTTCGCGTGTGCCGACCGTGAACATTTTGGCTTCAGCAAAGAGGACGTAGATGACATAGAGCACCACACCGCCGATGAGGAGCCAGGTCAGCCAGCCCCCTGCTCCCCACGCGCCTTGGAGCGCGAGGCCGAAGGCATCCTCGCTTGACGCATTCGCAATGAGCTCCCCCAGCCACAGTAGGACACCAAGAGCTACGGTGCTGGCTACGGCGATGACAAGACCCCGAACATATTTGTTTTGCATGATCAATTCCTCCTCCTCTAGAATATAGAGATACTCATGTGGCAGACAATCTGCTCTGCCGCTCGGATGATACGGCTCAAGCTCGAATCGCCTGCGCCAAGGCCTCCGCCCTCATGAAGGCTCCGGTTTTGTCCAGATGTTCCATGTTGGCCTTCAACAAGGAAGTCGGGATGATTCGGTTCTGCTCCAGCAAATCAAAGTCGGCCAGCACCTCTTGCGGTGGACCGTCTCTCTCGATCCTACCTTCGCTCATCAGCAGCACTCGGTTGGCGTGGGTTACTGCTAAGTCCAGGTCGTGGGTGATGAAAATGATGGCCGAGAAGCTATACGCTTTCCCATCGTCGGCTCGTAATCCCACCACCGAGTCCATGAAATTCATGTAATTGGCGTAATCCTGACCGGCCGTGGGTTCGTCCATCACCAGGATTTGGCTATGCATCGCAAGGACAGAGGCGATGGTGACACGCTTTTGTTGCCCGAAGCTGAGCGCCAGCGGCGCACGGTCGGTTTCTTCGACCAAACCGACCACCGCCAGAGCCTGTTCAATGCTCTCCTCGATTTCCTCGTCGCTGAAATGAAAGTTGCGAGGACCAAACGCCAGTTCCTCCCTTACCGAGGGCGCGAACAGCATGTGTCTGGGACTCTGAAAGACGTAACCGACGGTGCTGGCCATCTGGGCAACGGTCATTTCCTTCGAGTCTTTCCCACCCATCAGCACGCGCCCACTCGTAGGTTTGAGTAAGCCAATGGCATGTTTGACCAGTGTTGTCTTGCCAGCGCCGTTGGGTCCAAGCAAGGCAATGATGTCACCCTGTCGGATCGCGAGGTCGACGTCGTGAATGACTTCAG
Source organism: uncultured Anaerolineaceae bacterium (assembly GCA_964385305.1). Lineage (GTDB taxonomy): Bacteria > Chloroflexota > Anaerolineae > Anaerolineales > E44-bin32 > CAYLOP01. The sequence goes on from CAYLOP010000136.1 coordinate 5,053, forward strand.
GACCATTGGGATAGTTAAATGAGACACTTTCGAATTCGACCAATGCAGTTGCTTCGGCGTCAGCATGACGGGGATGCGGTTGTGCTTTAGTATGGTCTCCGTTCGTAGCGCGAGCGATGACCACCGGCGCGGGTAACTTGACGGCTCGGTAATCGGCGGCTTGGAGCATGCCCTCCGCCGAGCCCATGTACGTCACCCGCCCCTCTTCCATGAGCATCACCAGGTCTGGCTCAAGACTTAGCACATCCTCCACCCGGTGCTCGATGATGAGAATGGTCTTCCCCTCGTCGGCCAACCGTCGGATCATGGCCAGTGCTTCTTGGGCGCTGGCAGGATCCAAGTTTGCTAAAGGCTCGTCCAGAGCTAAGATACCAGGCCGCATGACCATCACCCCAGCTAAAGCCACCTTCTGCTTTTCACCGCCCGAGAGGGAGAAGGTTTGGCGGTTCCGCAGGTGATATATCCCCAGGTAGTCAAGTGTTTCACGGATGCGGGAGACGATTTCCTCGCGAGGAACGCCGAGGTTCTCCAATCCGAATGCCACCTCATTTTGCACGAATGCGCCCAGAATCTGTCGCTCGGGGTCTTGCAGCACGGTGCCCACGACCTGCGAGACTTCAGCCAGCAGCTTGTCGCCGGGTTCTTCCCCATACAGCAAGACACGACCGCTTAATTCGGCCTTGTAGCTCCGAGGGATGAGCCCGTTGATGCAACGCAACAGTGTGGTCTTGCCACTCCCACTCGTGCCAGCAATGAGCACGATCTGACCCGCCTGTGCGCTGAAGGAGATGTCCTGCAATGCAGGTTCTTTCCGTGTCTCATAGCGACACGAGAGTTTCTCGACTACAAGCGGCAGAGGCGCTGGATCCAATTGCATATGGGTTCAGTCCGTGTTTGTACAGAAAGGGTTTCCAGCAAATAGAACACTCAATAGGTTTGTGCGTTGCTCAACTTGGTCTGAGCAGTCGGGGACCGTGGGTCTGATGTTGTTGAGAATCGCGGCGCAGGCATTTCTCCCCCGAATTGGCTCCAAGAGACCTCAACCCGCTCCCGGATGCGTCCAAGATGCCCAAGAGCCAGCGAAGTCCATGTCTATTCTCGCATATTCCGCTTCAAGTGTAAACTCTGCGCTTGAATTCCATAGACGCAGGCACCTGTGAATTGCTAAGCGATGAACCCCAGAGCGATCTTCAGGAACAGAGGCAATCAATCTAAAATCAGCCTTGAGCACCACGCGGTCGCTTGCGGGATAGGATCATGGCCAGGTATCGGAGACAGGCTGTACGGCCGGGTCAATGTCCACTGACTTGAAATCGCACCCCATCCACGATCACATCCGACCAAAACCGTTAAGTCGCTGGTGGTCCTATGATAACCCACTGGATGAGGTTATGTCGAAGATTAAATGATGAGAATCAGACGAAGACCCGCTTTGTCACCCTCACACCCATGCCCTTGTGGTATTCGTCGCTCCTACTTGGCCTACCAGCCCTCATCGCTGCTGGCACTTAGCAACAGTACTACGCGGGTCGTCAACTGTCAGTGAAAACGTCGCCAATTACTTCTCGCGCAGCGAGCAGCATTGGCGACGATACATCATACTCTTTTTCGAGGGTCATGCCTATCATGCAATGCTCCTCGAAACCCTTCCGAATTACTTGCTTCAAGCACCTCTATTCGTGCAGGTTATTCAAAGCCACTTGCATGCTCTGCCGATAGTGGCGGATGGCTTCCCTCCCGCTGCCCGTGAGCCGGACCATCGTGCGCGGTCGTTTGCCCACAAATCCTTTCTCGATCTCCACGTAGCCAGCCTCCTCCAACTTAGCCAGGTGGGAGGACAGATTGCCCCAGGTAAGCTCTGTCGCCCGCAGCAGGAAGACGAAGTCGGCGCTTTCAAGAGTGTAGAGATACATCAGGATCATCAACCGGGCGGGTTCGTGCACCACACGGTCGATATCCGCCAGCCCCCGGACTCCCTCCTCAATCGCTTGTGAGGAGTCCATCCTAAGCCTCCTGCACGGGGATGGGGTATCGGCGGACGAAGCGGACCAGGAGCGCTACACCGATGGCGAGTATGATCCCTGCGGAGACAGCTAGTGGCAGGTTGAAGGTGAGGCCGTAAGCAAGGTTCATGACCGTGGAGGCCAGGTTGCCCACTCCGATCAACCAGCCGTAGACAAAGAGCCGGAGCACCCCGAAGAGGTATCCCATCAGGCTGAAGATCCCGACTGTGACAAACATGACCACGATATCGACGCTCAGGCTGCGCAGCCAATCCGGTCCACCCGCCCAGCGCAGATCGGGGATCCACCCAGGGTTGACCAGGGTCAGGACCACCAAGCCGAGTGTTGCCAGGAACAGGGCTACAGTGACGGCCAGTGTGATCTTCAGCGCCGGGGTCCGGCGCGAGCGTGCGTAGCCCAATCGCGGTCCGGAGAATAAGCGCCTGGCAGCGATCTGACCACCAACCAGCAGCATCAAGACCACCAGGAACAGAACCAGGTTCCATGTCGGCCCGAGAAGCCGGCGCGTAACCGAGTACACGGACAGCATCAAGAACATGGTTCCCAGGAGCAGGTCCCACAGGCCATCTTCGTAGTTCAAGAGCCGGATTGTTCGTTGCTGCACCTCTCGTAAGTTCATTTGCTCAGACATTGCTTTTTCTCCATAGCATACATATTTGTTATGCATTATACACTGCCATACAAAGTTATTTGTCATATTTTATATTAGACTGTCATCCTTGTCAACCCCCACTGCCCTTCCATCACCCTTTCTTCCGATCATGGTGAAACCACGTCCCGCATCCGGCATGCAATGCGATCTGCGAGCTTTGAAACTCAACCTTGCTGTGCGAAAATAGAAAGTCCGGCGCCACCCCAAAAAAAGACCGGAGGGCGGTCAGACTATCCCGCAGGCAACTCGAGGCGATCAGGCAACAGCAGCAGCGAGAACACCGGCGATAAGGTTACCAACCTAGTCTGAGATCCCCTCGCCGGGCAAAAGAACAACTCCACACTTCACGCATCTTTCACTCTCGGGCGGATTCAATGCCTCACACTTATGACAGTGAATCATGTCATCCTCCACTGAGTCCCGATCCGGGTGCAAGGAAAACCCGAACCAAAATTTTATAGGCACTTGCTTATGCTCTGGACCCCAAGTACAAGTGTCGCGAAACACGACACCCCTTTGGGTGATCGTGTGGATGACCACTAATACCGAGACAATACTTATAATTTTGCTACGAAGGAAGCTATTGTGGGGAAATGGAAGATGCTACACGAAACGAGAACGTAAACCTCGATTTCGAAGTTGGAATATAGCGCGTTAATTGTATCCAAGTAGCAAATCGTTCGACCGGTCAGTCTTGATGGGCAACCGTTTTTCAAACCAGCCTGTCGATTTGTGCGGAGGGTTATTCGCCTATGCTGCCCTCCTCCCCCCCTCTCAGGATGGCTTTCGCCTCGATGAGTTTCCGGTATTTGCTCGCTAATTTCTCGAGA
>CAYLOP010000137.1:0-8076 GCA_964385305.1 uncultured Anaerolineaceae bacterium
ATCTTTATAGAGAAAAGAATCGAGCCCACATCCAATAAGAGTCATAGCCATCAAGCGAATCCCTGAATCGAGTTTGAGACTGGATATTGACGAACGTAAACATACGATGCCCGGCGGATTAGCAGGTACTACGCTTTCTTTCTTCCCTGATAAAGGCTCAGTCCCCACAAGACGACGCCAAGCCCTGCGAAAAAAATTCCCAGACCGATCGGCCCTGACCCAAAAATACATACCAAAAGTTTTCCATGCCGTCTCCTTCTTTAGTGAAGTGAACCCGCCGGGCGATTCCCACCTTATCATCATTTTCACCGATCTTTGGGTGTGATTCAAGCGACTTGCCCGATGGCCGCTGGGACCACCCCGAGCCCGCCAGCCTAAAGGCTTGTATAATGGAGCGGATAGTGTGAAAGTCTGAGGCGACGGATTCGTCCGTTTTCAAAGGGGCTATGTGTAGCATGAATAGACTACTTGCACCGTTTAAGAGAATTCGGCTTCCACGCAAGATATCAAGCCCAAAGCTTCGATCCATCAAAGCATGGTTCGCATCAAGATTGAAGCCCGAGGCGCAACTACTCCCCAGCGAGCCCCCCCCGCTGAGAGAGCCTTCCGAACTTCGTGTGGAAACCGTGGAAACGGATGACCTCCCTTCAAGCGCACCCTTGGTCTCTGAGAATCTAGCGCTCAAGCGGCGTGTGGATGAACTTGAAGCGTACATCCACGAGTTGAAGGGGCGATTAGACCGATGGGGGCTCCTACCAAACACGGATCCGAAGGTCAGGAGGTATGCGGCTATTTTACTCGGCGTAACCTTGCTGCTGACGTCTATCCCATCGGCGTTTGTGGTGCTCGATCGTTGGGTTGGCAATAGTAAGATCTACGAACTTGCTGGCCCGGTTTGGTCGCACCTTGAATTCCCGGAGGATATTGCCTTACCACGGTATCTAATACCCGCTGCCGCAGTTCTCCTTGCAGCCGTTATCTTCGTCGCAGTCGTTCCCCACGAACACTCGAACGAATTTCGTCCCACCCCAACTGATGCGCATCCTTCCAAGGATGATAGCCCCATCCTACCCAGCCGCCTTCGAATAGTGAGCCGATGCCTCGAAGGTGCTGCAGCCGTCGGCTATATTACCCTCGTGGTTCTGGGCATTATAAGAAACTATGTGCCAGCGTGGGGTTTGATCCTGGTGGTCCTATCGTATCTCGTAAGCAAAATCATCACCGAGATCGACACCAGGAGGATCAAGGAATTCATCCAATCCCGAGCCTATAGCATCTTTAGCATCGTACTTCTACAGCTTTCTCTCATCTCCTTTCTGGCGAGCTTCTATTCCAATAGGTGCGCTATCGGTGTGTTTATCCTTTTGCTGATCCTTAGCCTGATCAATCTCTACCTTCACCGTCATCGAGTAAGCCCCATGGTTTGGGTGGTTTCGCTAGCTGTCATTTTATATACGATGAGGATCAATTCGTGGCTTTTTTCAGTTATCGGCGATGAATATAGTTTCTATACCTTCGCGAAATATATTGCAGAGGATCAGAGTTTACTCGAAATTGGTTCAAGGTTGTTCGATGGCCGTGCAGTATACGGAACCCATCCCTATTTCTCATCGTTCCTTCAAGCGCTATCCATGTGGCTGCTGGGGAGCGAGAACTTCGGGTGGCGCTTCAGCAGCCCCTACGTGGGGGCGCTATCCATCCCATTTTTCTATGGCTTTTTTAAGGGCTTTCTTTCCAAGCGACCAGCCGTGATCATGACCATTCTTCTGGCGGTGTCGCATTACTTGATCAACTTTGGGAAAATCGGTTATAACAACCTCCAAGCCATGCTCGTCATGTCGGTTGTCTTGTGGGCCGCAGGCCAGGCGGTGCGCAACAGGCGCCCATTGATTTTTATTGGACTCGGCTTGACCATGGCGACCTGTTTCTATGTCTACCCCGCAGCCCTATACGTCCTCCCATTGCCAATACTCCTGCTCCTTTTCTACCTGCCACCATTCTCGCGCTCTTCATTGCGACTTTGGGTTTACATGGTTGCCGGGTTCATGCTCCTATTTCTGCCGCTGCTATTCCAACCGGACTATTGGCAAGCGAAAGTCGCTGGTACACTGTTCTTGACGCCAAAGATCGCCAGTTCCGCGAAGAGTTTGCTTCAGCATTTCGGGTCCAATCTGCTATACACCCTATTCTCCTACGTTTACATTGTTGAAGAATCGCACTTCGTTGTTTCTTCCTACCTCGATCCCGTAACGGCGATCTTCCTTCCGATCGGGCTTTCTTTGACATTGCGATCCGTTCGTAAGTCACGATTTGCGATTTTCATGCTCATCGCTTTTATCCTGGAGTGCTTTCTCGTCGGCGCCACACATGATCGCCGCTTTCCACCGGCGACAAGGATGTTCTTACTCCTCCCATGGTTCATCATCTTCGCTTCGATGGGTATCAGTTGGGCGGTGGAACAAGCGCAACGGATTTCTTTCCAACCCATTCCGGCGTCCTCACTGATCGGCTTCCTGCTGGTAGTCATTCTCGGGGTGAACCTTTATCAGGCGAATGTGCTCTTTCCCGACCGCACCAAGGGTGAGCCTAACCTTGAAGTCTTATTCTTGCGAATCCTGCAGCACGACCAGCAAGTAGATCCTCGACGGGAGAAGGTATATTTATTCGTTACCGATTCGAATTGGGGGATCGATGGTTTAAAAACCATGCAAGAGGTATACAAGCTTCCAGAATCCCAGGCTCAACTTGTCCGGGCCGAGGTGAACAGCCCCGATCTGCCGCAATGGGCAGTATCCAGAATCCAGGAAGAGAATACGATGGTCATCCTTCAACCCTGGATGAACCAGGACATAAAGGAACAGATCGAGGCCACCCTGGTCGAGCTGGATAAAGTGTATTGCGTCGTCAGGAACACGCCAACATCTGAGCCTCGGTTTACCCTGTGGTACTCCCGTGGCTATGAGGATCTATGTGAGCATGCACAAAGGACATGGTGATAGAAGTCCTTAATGGTAGTAACGCTGGGCTGCGGGGCACTCACCCCATAAGTACATAAATACTTATATGAAAGCGGCAAGCTGGCTGGAAAGAATGGTTCATGCTGCCGTGTTTCTGCAATGCTCACGATCTCCGGGCATGCATTCCCATTCAACATTCAAGTGTGACCAGGCGCTCCTGGATTTATGGGCTTACTGCGATCCCAAATGGATACTGCCCAACCGGTATGCTTGCGATTATCTGCATGGTTTCCGGGTCCAGGCGCGACACGATATGATCGCCTGCATGTGTGACCCAGACGGAACCATACCCCGCTGCGATGCCGCCTGGAGCGGTCGGTATCATCGCCCTTTGAACCTCCTGACCGCTCTCAGGGTCGATCTTTAGGATCGTCCCATCATAAAAAGCGACCCAGACCGCACCTTCACCTGCGCCCATCCCATATAAGGTCTCACCGGTTTCCACCGCGAGCTCAGCCACAACCTGGTAGGTTTGTGGATTGACTTTCAGGACCCTCTTAGTCTCATCGCCATGTAGGCCGAGCCAGTAGTAGCCTTCGAAGAACGCGATCTTGCTTATGCCTGCCCCCAACTCGACGCGCTGAACTTCGCTTAAGGATGCTGGATCGATGTGCGCGATGGCTTCCTGGCCTGACCCGGCTGGCACCCATAGGCCGTACTCACTGGCAGCCGCATCCCAGCAGCCTACGACCTCAAGTTCTTTCACAAGCTCTCCAGAGATCCGATCCCGGATCTGAACACGCCCGCTTCGCGGGGCAGCCACATAGAGGTAAGTTGCATCGGCTGCGATCTTGAGATGCGTCCCTGCGCCGATCTCAACCTCGCGCAACATGCTGTTCGTCAGCGGATCAATCCAATACACAATGCTCAGATCATGATTGGTGACATAGATCGTGTCATACGTCGCTACGATGTTCGAGAGACCTTTCTCCAATAAGATCACACTGATGACTTGATTGGTTGAGGGGTCGATGTGGGATAAAGTCCCGTCTGTTTGGCTCGCCACCCACACGGCTGGTGGCCCGCTGACAAAGGGCGTTGGTTGCGGCTCTGCCGTATCTTCGGTCGACATTTCAAATTGGAAACCGCCTCCGAACTCGCCGGTGGTGGATACGGTGAAGGAAGAGGGGATTCGGGCTTGAGCGATCGGCGCGAGATCGACAGCGATCCGTTGAGCTTCTTCCGCATCAAAGCCGAACACGTTGAAGGAAAGATAGGTTTCACCCTCCACGATCATCAGAGTCCCATACTCGGCCGGATTCCATAGCCACAGTGCCTGCGAACCAAGCTCCTCCACTGGGGAGACCTGCGAGCCGAGGTCCTCCTGGAAGGCGATGGTCCCCTGCACAATTTCCCAGACCGATAAGTTTTCGGCGTTGTCCACCAGTTCCGTGAGTGCGCTTAAGGCGCTTTGGTCCGGCGCGAACATCAGAATAAGCTGCACGCCCACAAGGTTCAACGTCTTGGCTTCCATGCCTTGAGCAGAACTGACGTTGACGGATTGGGGAAAGTCGCTACCGATCGCGGAATAGGTGCAGTTTGCGACGCCCATGTCCGAGTTGGATTCGACCGTTGCTCCCAGGGCTTGTTGAGCCTCTTCATTGGTCAATAGGGTACATAGATCCAGAACCACCGGGGTCGGGGTTTCGAGGATCTCTGTAGCGGAGGGCGCTGGTGGTTGGGTTGGCGCGGCAGTGCCAGGAAAATTACACCCCGATAACAAGAGCAAGAAAAAACCACAAGCGAGGTAGAAGAATCGATAGATAGGGCGGCTCATAGCGCTCTCCTTTGGCAGATGCACAGTATCGATGGTTCTACATGGTACAAGGGGGAAGGTGTCCACGCAAGTAGGACTCAAGTCGTGAGGAAATTGTGTTAATCCAGCCCTTCGTCTGGGGATTTCTCCTTAGTTGACCAGGATGTGAGTTTTCGCAGCCGCTTATGAGGTCCGAACCAAACCCTCTCCGGCCTGTTTGTATAGAAGAGATAAGAGGAAAATGTGGGCGAGGCTTCATTGTCGGCGCTCCACACCCAAACAAGCGATCCATCCGACAGCGTACTCGCCGTGTCGACCCAATGAAAGGCGGTATGACCGTTCGGGATTCTACCGGCAGGCCCGATGTAGCAGTGGGAGACATTTCCCGACACTTTTTCCTTATAATCCACGGCCACAGCGAATGGTGCGATACTTTCGAACGCGGGTCGAATTTCCAGGCAGTAGCCATCCGTGGTGACATATTCAAGCAAGACGAAGTCGGGGACGCCTTTGAGCGCTTTCCCCGGGGAGCTCCCATTGATGGCAGCAAGGACGCGCCCAAGCCAATTTCGGTCCTTCGTGGAGATCATGCATTCCATCTTAAGTGATGGTGGGATGTCTTTCGGATCCACGTGGTGAAGAAGGGAGAAAATGGGGAAAGTCTCGTTGGTCGATTCTTGCGCCCAAGCCAGCGCGTATGCAATTTCATCTACAAAAAGTGTGTTTGCAATGCTCTTGGTGGTTAGGAGAATGCCCCAGGCATCGCATTCCTTGGGGTTCGTGATATGCCTGCCAATTTGGTACCAGAGCCTCCGGCCGGGGACGATTTGACGGAGATCATAGCGAACGTTGAGATTCGTTTGATCCAACTGGTGTATACAATCGTCAAAGGCATCTTCGAGTTGATCCTTACATACATAAGTGAGCCATAGTCTCTTCATACCAAACCCTAAGGGGAAGCTATGTCGACCGGTTGCAGCGCTATGCTGTTTGCAGGGTTCTGCCAAAGACGAACGAAACGCTCGATGGAAATTCGCCCTGTTTTTAGATCCTGAAAAATACCAAGGGCGAATGGGAAACGCGTAAGCCTATCTTGAGCATATATCGAAAGCGGTCTCGGAATCAATACCTTCCTTCTGCTCAGTATCTCTGACTGCGACTGCTTAAGGAGGGAAATGCAAGCGTATTGCGCTGAAGGTAAGCATGAATGTGCGCTGTTCCATCAAGCAAGTCCCTTTACCGAGAGGTCAGGCTCCCAATCCCCGAAGCCAAAGAAAACGACGCTCCAGATACTCCCCCCACCGCTCCAAGACTTCAGGTAAGTCATCTCGGCCGAACCCGATTCGGATGTACCGATCGCCAAATATGAATCGGCTCGATGGAACGAGCATGATCCCTGTCGCCTGGATCAACTCCTGATTAAGATTGACGTGTGCTCAACAACCAACATCCTGGGAAAACAGATGACCCCCCCGATCGGGCGGTTCCAGCTGAAACAGACTCGATTCACACCGAAGAATGTGTCAAGTGCGCTGACGGTCCTGCGCACCATTTCGACCTGCTGGCGAAAGATCTCTGATCTGGTCCGTAAGGCGATGATGGCCAGAATCTCACTCGGTGCACTGCTTCAGATCGTCGTGTAGTCCTTGAGCTCGTTGACTCGTTCCAGCACCCTGCCGTCCTTTGATGCCTGCCACCCGATACGGATGCCTGGCAGCCTGAATGTCTTTGACAAGCCGAAGAGCGACACAACTCGTTCGTATAACTCACATGCTCGCCCCATCGGCCACTTTCAGATTTCTCGCTGATATATCCGGTATCGTCGTAAAGGCTTTGCGTCGAGCTTGCGGATGGCGTTGTTCATCGGCACATTGTCCTCAAGCACATAGTTGATTTCCACCCAGACATCATGCGTGTAGAGCGACTCGTAGAGGGCACGATAAATCAAGCTGTCGATGCCCTTGCCGTGGTACTCAGGGATCACACCAAGCGCGAACATTCGGTAACGGCGCAACCGCGGCAGACCATAAAGCAGTTTTATCCACCCGAACGGCAACAGCCGCCCATTCAGTCCCTTGAGAAGGGCGTTCACGTCAGGCAGCGCAATGGCGAAACCGATGGGGCGGCCCTGAGAATCCTCTGCGAAGAGAACCCCATTCGGCTGGATGATCTGTTTCAGGTCACGCGCAATGGCTTCCGCTTCGTCTTGCGTTACAGGCGAGTAACCCCAATTGTCAATGATGCTGCGATTCGAGAGATCAAGGAATACCTGAACTTCCTCGTCGTAGCAGCGCATATCAACCGGCCGGACGCGCACGCCATACCGTTTCGCAACGGCATCCGTCAGGGTGAGAATGCGATCTGGGATTTGGTAACCCTCGCTTGCCGAGATGTAATAGCACAGCAGATCTTTGATCTTCTCCAAGCCAAAAGTGGTCATGTGATCGTCGTAGTAGGGCGGGTTGTAGGGGGCCATAATAACCGGTGAGGGGGTGAAGCCCTCCACCACAAGACCCCACTCCTGCGAGACGAAGGTCCAAGGACCGCGTATAGCCTTCATGCTACGTGCCCGCAGCCAATCGGCGGCGGTCTCGAGCAGCATGCGTGATGCAGCGTCATCGGGGATGCATTCGTAATACCCGAATAGGCCGATGGGTTCGCCCCAGAAGTCCACGGCCAACTGATCTACAAACGCAGCGATGCGCCCGATCACCCTCTGGCCTTCTTGCAGTAAAAAAAGATCATATTCACAGTGGTCGAGCAAGGGGTTGCGTTTCGGATCGAACTGGCCCTGCAGCTCGGAGCGTAAGGGCGGCACCCAAACCGGGTCGTCTCGGTAGAAACGGTAGGGCAGGTCAATGAAGCTTTTCAGGTCGGCCTTGGTCTGGACGCGGTGGATGTTCATGCTTGCCCTCCGTATTCTGCTGCTGGGGAAAATACAGCCCAATCATACAACAACTATCGAAAATCGCGTTGTGAAATTTTATTACCTCTTAGCACATACGGTGATTTAGGTGGTTCGGATTTGACTCCGGCAGTGAGAAACACCGCTCTCCTCTAGCAATGAAAAAGTGCGTTCCTTGAAGATCGAGCACCCTGGGCAAGAACCGTGCTGTCGATCGGCGAACCACGATGATCCGATGCGTGTTTTTGTCTCCAGGTTTAAAGTTTCAGAACAGGGTTGATTAACTGGAAGAAGATTAGAGACGTCGCCAAGACTCGGGGCGCAGGGCGTCCTCACCCTGCTCTAACGCCATGTCGATGCTCTGGAGTAAGCGCTGGCGATCGCGAGACAGGATGCCA
>CAYLOP010000137.1:8086-8419 GCA_964385305.1 uncultured Anaerolineaceae bacterium
AAGTGGCAGGTAGTTTGAGGCGTGGTTTGTACGGAACACGCACTGCGTCAATCCGTAGAGGTCGGCAATTACAGCACGCAACTCGGCAAGCATTGCGTAGGGGTCCATCAACTCGAACGTCCCATCTTGCCACGCTCGGTGAAGTGGGGTTCCGGGGACGAGCATCAAGGTCAGCATCGCGAAATACTCTGGATCCATGCGGCGGACGACGCTGGCCGTAGCGGTGGCATGCTCCGCTGAGCCTCGCGGTCCGGCAAGCCCGAGGATGGCGATCACCGAGGCGGCGATGCCCCCTCGCTTCAAGCGCTGGACGGCCTCGACCATTTCGTCGGC
>CAYLOP010000138.1:0-8407 GCA_964385305.1 uncultured Anaerolineaceae bacterium
TGCACGTTGCTGGTGTGATGAACTTCCTGCGTCTGGCAGAGAAGGCTGGCTGGCGGACTGTTTTCCTGGGACCTGCTACATCGATCGAGACGTTTTTGGCTGCGGTAAAGCGCGAAGGCGCAGATCTTGTAGGCGTATCGTACCGCCTCACACCAGAGACCGGTGAACGTCTCCTGGGCCAATTTGCAGAGGCTGCTGATGAGATGCGGGAAGCGGGCGTCCGCTTCGTGTTTGGTGGAACACCGCCTGTGGCGGAGCGTGCAAGCGCGCTCGGTTTCTTCGAACGTGTATTCAATGGAAACCAGGCGGATGATGTTGTCCTATCTTATTTGCGCGGCCAGATCAAGCCAGCCACTACCGAGTCGGAGTACCCGCAAACGACTTTGGAACGCATTACTTGGAAAGCGCCCTTTCCACTCCTCCGACACCACTTTGGCTTGCCAACCATCGAGGCAACGATCGATGGAATTCGGCAGATAGCACAAGCTGTTGTGTTGGACGTGATCTCCTTGGGCGTCGACCAAGATGCGCAGATGAACTTCTTCCACCCTGAACGGCAAGACCCAAGGGCGCGCGGCGCTGGGGGAGTGCCCGTGCGATCCGCAGAAGACTATCGCCTTCTTTACAAGGCAAGCCGCTTGGGGAATTTCCCTTTGATGCGAACTTACTCGGGTACGGATGATTTCATACGGCTGGCGGAGATTTTTGTCGAAACCATTCGGAATGCATGGTGCGCGATTCCGCTCTTCTGGTTCAATCAGATGGATGGCCGCGGACCTTGGGACCTGGAAGGCTCGATCCGCGAGCATCAGAAGGTGATGGCCTGGTATGGTGAGCGGACCATCCCGGTGGAGCTGAATGAACCGCATCATTGGGGAATGCGAGATGCGCCAGATGCGGTCTGTGTTGCTTCGGCGTATCTATCCGCATACAACGCACGTGCCTTCGGTGTGCGAGATTACATCGCGCAGCTGATGTTCAACAGTCCACCGGGTCTATCCGATGCCATGGACCTCGCGAAGATGCTGGCCTGTATCATGATTATCGAACCGTTGCAGGGGGACGATTTCCGGATATGGCGCCAGACACGGACAGGTTTGCTGAGCTACCCGCTCGACCCGGCGGAGGCAAGAGCGCACCTCGCTGCAAGTGTGTATTTACAGATGGCAGTCGAGCCCCACATCGTCCACATTGTTGGACATACAGAAGCGCATCACGCCGCGACAGCAGATGATGTGGTGGAGGCTTGCGCCCTTGCCAGACGTGCCATCGCCAATGCAGTAAGAGGCGCGCCCGACATGACCGAAGACTCGAATGTCAAGATGCGTATCGAGGAGCTGCTTCAAGAAGCTCAAGCGCTCCTGGACGCTATTCGATCGTTGGCGACGGCGGAGGTGGGCGATGCACTCACCGATCCCCGCACGCTTGCGCGGGCGGTTGGGCACGGAATCTTGGATGCTCCCCACCTGCGAAACAATGTTTTCGCACGCGGCAGCATCAAGACGATCATCGACGCACGCGGTGCGTGTGTATCGGTCGACCCAACGACTGGTACGCCTGTTTCTGAAGCAAAACGTCTTGCCTCCATACTGTAAGATATCAAGCTGACAGCAAAGGTTTTCGAAGAGCAGGTTACCAGAAAGCTTATCTCGGGATGAATTCGTAGAGTAGGAGAGAACATGGCAAAGGACATAGCATTCACGGTGATCGGTGCTGGTAATGGCGGTAAGGCGATGGCTGCCCATCTTTGCCTTAAGGGATTCTCTGTGACGCTTTATAACCGCACGGCGGAAAAGGTGGAGGCGATCAAAGAGTTAGGCGGGATACGGCTCGAGAGCTTTGAGGGCGGACCGCACGGCTTTGGCAAACTGAGGAGTGTCACCTCTGATATGGGTGAGGCGGTGGAGGGCGCGGATGTCATCAATGTGGTTGTGCCGTCATCTGCGCATGCCAGCGTTGCCACCACGATGTCGCCTTATCTAACCGATGGCCAGAATGTAATCCTACATCCAGGAAGAACTGGCGGAGCCATTGAATTCCAGAAGGTACTCCACGATAAAGGCTGTAAAGCGGACATCACATTGGCCGAAGCGGAAACCTTCATCTATGCCAGCCGTTCTGAAGGTCCGGCGCTTGCGCGCATCTTTCGTATCAAGAATGCGGTCCCCTTGGCAGCGCTTCCCGCGAAGAGGACCAGCAAAGTACTAGGCATTCTCAAAGAAGCATATCCGGAATTCATCGACGGGCATAATGTGCTCAATACGGGCTTGAACAACATGGGCGCAATCTTCCATCCGGCCTTGATGCTCTTGAACGCCGGGCGGATCGAATCGACCGTTGGGGAGTTTCAATTCTATATTGAGGGTGTAACACCTTCGACCGCGCGTGTCCTGGAGGTTTTAGATCGCGAGCGTGTGACGGTGGCGGCTGCGATCGGCGTGCGTGCCCGAACCGCGATGGAATGGTTGAGAATGGCGTACAATGTATCCGGCAAGAATCTATATGAGGCCATACAGGCTCAAGCCGGATATTATGGCATCATGGCGCCGCACAGCTTGAATCATCGCTACATCTTTGAAGATATCCCAATGAGCCTGGTGCCGATCGCTGCATTGGGCAGTCGCTATGGCGTTTCGGTGCGCGGCATCGAGAGCATCATTCGCCTGGCTTGTTTTGTGCATCAGACGGATTATTGGCGGCTTGGACGAACGCTGGATAAGTTGGGGGTAGAACGGCTGAGTGTGAGCGAGTTGACGCGTTTTGTGAACGAAGGTGGGGATCCTTATCTGTGAATAGATCTCGTGTGTGTTTCTTGATGATCGCGTTCATCGGTATGGCTGTCGGGTGCCGTGGTGAGGCCGCCACAAAAGCGGCACATACCCTTTCCGCCCCTATTCCAACACCAATTGATGACGTCAAACTCGCATTGTCGACGAAAATCGAGGATCCTCGCGAAGCGCGGCATGAAACCGAAAAGGAAGTGTTCACGATCGAAGCAACGGTGTGGACGGCCGAACCACGTCTCCCAATTCTCACCTACCATCGGTTTCTCCCGGACACTTACGACCACTCCACGAATGTCAAGATGCGCCTGGGGGATTTTCGCCTTCACCTGGAGAGCCTCTACGAAAGCGGGTATTCGCTGATTTCATTAGGCGACTGGTTGGCGTGGGATCTCCAAGTTCCCCCGGGTCGGCGACCGCTCGTACTCACCATCGATGATGCATTTTTTGCGGATCAGATATCGTTGACAGAAGCTGGGGAACCATCGCCGGATTCTGGGATCGGTGTTCTCTGGCAATTCTCGCAAGAGCATCCCGATTTTGGGTTTACTGTAGCGCTTTTTCCCAATTTAGGCGATAAGCTCTATCTGGGTGGCGAGGATGCCTTGGCACATGTCATCGTTTGGTGCATTGAGCATAATGCTATCCCCTACAACCATTTCTACATGCACCCGCGTTTAGATCTGACAACAGCTCGAGGGATCACATGGGAAGCTCGTATGAACGACCGTTATCTGCGAGAGCTGCTGCGTGGGGCGGGGAGGGAAGACCTGATCTCGGCTTTGGGGAATATATTCGCCCTGCCGTACGGCGTATGGCCCGATACACAATCTGGACGAGACGCAATGCTCTCGTATATCAACCCGGAGGGTGTTGGGGTGCAAGGCGTGCTTGAGGTGGATTTTGCCGTACGGGCGCAGTTTGCGGCGCCGCCCTATGCGCCGGGATTCGATCCGTTGCACCTGCCGCGTATCGTCGGCACACAGGAGGCGATCAATCTGTTGGTGGCTGAGCGCCTACATTTCCCGGAAGCATCAGCGTGCTTCCTTGAATCGATTACTCTGGAAATTCTCGCAGATCCAAAGACCCTACAACAAACACTCCTCATAGCACACAACCAAGAGAGATGCCCGCCAGGCGTTTATGCCTTTGAAGGATACTTATTTAACGTGGATGATGATTCGTCAACATTGATATATTCTCATTTACCTCTATCCGAGTAAGGGGATGGGGAGTTTGCCAGCTTGAGTAGCCGCGAATGCGGTATGTCGAGTCCACTGATGCGAGTGATTTACTCTCCGTTGCGAAAGCAGTAAGCTTAATTACCACTATTGGGGAATAAAAAGAGGCCGGGGGTTCCCAGCCTCTTTTTTGAACTTAGCGAGCGGCGGTTTTAGCGTCCCAATCAATCGACCAAAGCCAGAAGTTGTTGCCCGATAGGCTGTCGTGATAGCGCGTGAGGTATGGTTTGTCCATCGCCATCGTTGTGTAGAAGTAGATCGGGATGATGGCTGCCATGTCCTCGTTGAACATCTTCTCTGCCCGGTTGTATAGGTCTTTACGCACCGCAGGATCTTGCTCGACCTGTGCCTGTTTGAGAATGTCGTCAAACTCGTCGGTTTCAATCTCCTGGCAGACGTCGTCCACGCAGTTGCGGCGCAGTCTGTTGGCGCCCTCGGTGGAATGGAACACTTCGTAGAGCCAGTTGTTCTCATCCGGGTAATCGGCGCACCAGCCCATTCGCCAGATGTGCGGCATGTCCTCCAAGGGTGTCTCTTTGTTCAAGTGGGTCAGATAGACTTTAAACTCCTGATTGGAGAGTGAGACTTTGATGCCGAGGTTGTCAACCCACATTTGCTGGATGGCAGCCAGGATTTTGGCATGACCTTCGCTCGTGTTGAACATCCCTTCGAGATTGAGGTCGTCGACCGTTAACCCTTTTTCATCCAGGTATTCCTGCAGCAGCGCGCGAGCGGCTTCCGGGTCATAGGGCAGGCCGACCTCACCATGGTCGGGCGCGCCAAAGATCAACCCCGGGATTGCAAACTGGCCAGCTGGGATTTGACCACCCTTCAGCACATTTTCAACGATCGCTACTTTGTCGATCGACATAGCTAAAGCCTTCCGAACCCGCACATCGTTCACATGGTTTTTGTTTAGGGTGAAGGCCAGATAGTAGGTGCATGTCCCCGGCGCGCTGAGATACTCCTGACTGAGCACGGGGTCGCTCTTGATGCGATCGATCTCGCCGAGCGGTGCTGCGGTGGTGTCTAGCTCGCCGTTCTCGTACATGGCGAAGGCTGTCGAGTCCTCGACGATCATCACACCATGAACCTCATCGATCTGAACATCCTCTGCCATGGGGAAGTACGGGTTCTTCTTCAGCGTCAGCGAGCTGCCGTGGATCCACTCAGACATCACATAAGCGCCGCATGTTACGATCGTGCCGGGCGCGACCCACTTGTCGCCGCCCGTTTCGATCGTCCAGGATGGAACAGGGTATGCGGTTGCCATGGAGACGATGGCGGGGAAGAAGCCAGCAGGATATTCGAGTGTGAACTCGATCGTCGATTTGTCCAGCGCTTTAACGCCGAGATCGTCGACGGTATAGCCCTCATCGCCCGAGTTCACAGGGATGGCGTTCTTGATGCTATAGAGGATGTAACCATAGGTTGAACCGGTTGGAGGATCAAGGGCACGCTTGACGGCGTATTCCACATCATAGGCGTTCACGAAACGCTGATTTCCATCGGCACCGTAGACCAGTTCAATCCCTGCTGTGCCGGTGTTGTAGAACACCCACGGGATATCATCACGCAGTTTGAAGGTATAGGTGAGACCATCTGCTGACGCTGTCCATTCTGTGGCCAGATAGGGCATGATCTCATGCGTTACCGGGTCGAAACGGGTCAGCCCCACGAACAGGTTGTTTGCCAGGTCGTGAGAGGTCGTGTCCGTGATGAGGGCGGGATCAGCGGTGGGTGGTTCTGTGCCCCAGTTATAGTCCAACGTCACGGGTTCGGCTGAAGTTTCAGGTGCGCCACTTCCACCGCATGCAGCAAGCAACATGCTCGCAGCGACTAGGAGCGAAACGGCAAAAAGTGTTTTAGATTTCATTTTTATCTCTTCTCCTCAAAGTTTGAGAGTTGGCCAGTATCCATCAGAATCTATCCTGTGCGTTCTGGAATTGCCTCACCTCCTTTCGAATATCTACTATTATTTTGAGAGGGAATTCCGGATCTCGTATCCTCAAAAATCAGTCGTGGGGCCTTTGAAATAAGGTGCCTCCCCACCGGACGGAGTGCTCGGCCGGTGTCCCGGTGGGAAGGCGTTGGAAGGAGATGAATTTCAAATGAGGCTTGAATCATGTTTATGGGCTGGATACAGTTACAATCGGTGAAAGGATTCCGGTGTACCTTTTATTAAGTCGTTCGAGATTTGTGTATGTGCAGCGATTTCCTCCTTGTCTGGTGTCCTATGCGTTTCGGCATCATCGTGAAGGGCTAAGCTGGTGACATATGCCTGCATTGCACGCACACCGTTTGCCCTGGCAACAGATATTTGATATTTGCCAGTCTGGACAAAATACCCGCGTGGCGTGTGGATTAATTCAATAGGAGGTTCGGTCTTGCCTAATTGTTTCCCGATGGCTACATGTAGCCATCGGGATTTATCGTGAGAAGGGGTTGGATAAAAAGCTCTATCAAATTCGTTGCATGGACTTTCACAGCCTATGATTTGATCGATGAGTACGTTTTGGATACCAACGTAACGCCAGCTAGAAACACTCACCCTCGCATTCAGTTGATCCAGGATGAGTAGCCGATGATCAGAACCCATGAGGAAAGACCAGGTTCGTCTTAGCCATCCAAGGAAACGAGCCTTCCAATAGAGGGGCATCACAGTTCTCTGTGTTCTCTTGAACCGTTCCCCATAAGGTGGCCAAGATGCCAGATTGTTTTTATTTTCAAACGAGGGTGATTGTGCATTAGGTGTAGACATCCTTCCTCGCATCAGACTACAAGGCAGCGTGATCATGTTCCCGAAGTTCGTAAAAAAACCGTTCCCTCGTGCTGTTGCGTGCAGAGAGGCCAAATAGGGCGGGATTGGCCGCATCCGGCTATCATGTTCTGGCGAAAACCGCATTATCCGATTACGATCTGTGATGTAGTGAAAAGGTCTTGTTTTTCATTCAAAACCCCTGTATGGTAGTCATAGGAAAGCAAAACAGGTTCCGACGGACCTCGATCGCTTTCCAAGCGACGCCTCGGGTGCCTCCGGGGCGTCTTCTTTCTGTCAGGCACCCCATAAACGTTGACTGAAACGATTTGAAAGAATGCCTTCGAAAATGACTTGCGATCTTGTCAAGCGCACGTTCTTCAAGATAGAGCATTGCCAAGAAGGGCGTTGCGCTAAATCAATCAGCTTCATCATAGAGGTATTCATGCGAGCATGCATCCCACCATGGGATGATTTTTACCCCCTCCCCAGTAGGGTCTCAATCAATACGCCATTCTCGTGCTTCTGTGATCCTTCTGCCCTACCCTATGTGGTGGGCTTAGTTCGGAGGCGGCTGCGGCAACTTAAACCCCAGCCGGTGGATGGGAGTAAAGATAATAGAAGGATGTGAGCGTGGAGGATGGAACAGATGCCGCTTAATTTCCAATGCCTACAATCGCGACTCGATGATAACGCTTTTTAGAGGGCTCTCTCGACTTACTGACCGGGGCGTGGTACGGGTGCCCATCCTGGCCGGATTGGATCTGGGAGCTGACGTCATGACAGTCAGACAACAATTGAGGCAGATGGGAAAGCAGCGCAATTTGTCCTAGAGCGAAGTTGTCTGCTTCGTAGAGCTTGATGATGAAAATGTTGATCGACAAAATCCTAGTGCCGTTCCGACAGCTTCGTTGGAGATTGACCCTGAGCTATATGCTTGTGACGATCGCGGCGCTACTGGTCGTAGAGATCGTTCTTTTTGTCGGGCTTTCGACTTTAATTATGGATGAGTCGAAAGTTGGGCCGGAAACGATCATCCGGGATCTTGAGACTAAATATGTGCCTATCGCGAGCTCTTACCTCTCAAGGACTCCCCCAGATGTCCATGGATTAAGACAATATCTGACACCAGAAAGCGCCTACGCCATCAATGCAGGTCCTTATCGTGTGGGCGATTTTATGATCAATGTCTACAGCACGAACATTGTGTACATCGTCTTCATTGGTGCAAACGGAACACTGCTTGATACATTGCCACATGGCTTTATTCAAGACTCCAAAATCGGTGGGATTTTTCGCTCAGGTGAGATTCCTGGCCTGCAAGACCCGCTACGGTCCGCCCTCAGGGGAGAGACGGATCTCCAAAGCCTCTATGCTATCGGCTCAAAGTCGACCATGACGGGAGCGGTTCCGGTGTTTGATGAATTTGGGAAGGATAGGGTCGTAGGAGCGGTAGGATTTATTCGCAAGACCAGCTTCTGGGATGTGTGGACATTCTCTGGTTTTGCACGTCAAGTGGGTATTAGCTTGCTCATAAGCACACTTTTCGCAGCCATACTAGGCGCGATCTTCGGAACCCTGACTGCACAAGGCCTTGTCAGCAGATTGAGGAATAAAGGGTCTCT
>CAYLOP010000139.1:0-8325 GCA_964385305.1 uncultured Anaerolineaceae bacterium
AGATACGCCTGCCATCGCGGAAATAGATTCAGTGCCTCTCGTGTACTGTTCTCTTTCATATCCGTATACGGGTCTCTGTTTCCTGCCACTGCTCGCACAATTCGATGAACCTGATTACCGATCTCGGGTGGTGTACTGCCAGGCTTGACGCTTCCCAGGAGTTCCAGGACACGGTCGAGGATCTCTTTTTGAAGGCGTTCATCGACGTCACAATATCGGGCGGCATCCAACGCCTGGCGTATGAAACAGGGATAACAGTCCAGATAGGTCTTCACCTTCCTATGCCCCTCCCGCTTTCACGCTTGGGACAAGCTCAACCACTTCTTCCACAATCGAAGCGAACAAGTCGATGTTATACGCCTCGATCTCACCAGCATCACAAAGGCGTGAGAGCGCCGGGTCCAACGGCATTCGGCCTAACAGCGGCAAACCAAGCTGCGCGGTTGATTGGGAAACCTGGCTTGGACCAAAAACCTCGATCGTTTCGCCACACTTAGGGCACTGGACGTAGCTCATATTCTCAACCACACCGAGGATGGGCGCGTTCATCTTCTTCGCCATTCGGGCGGCTTTTCGGACGATCATCCCGGCCAGATCCTGCGGCGACGTCACCAGGACGACCCCATTTAATGGGATTGACTGCATGACGGTCAAAGCTGCATCTGAGGTGCCCGGTGGGAGGTCGACAACCAAATAATCCAGCTGTCCCCACATCACCTCTTCCCAAAATTGTGTGATCGCCCGGCTGATGAGCGGACCTCGCCATACGACGGCTTCCTCTTCATCCGGCAGTAAAAGGTTAATCGACATCACCTTGATCCCTGTCGCCGTCTCCGGGGGGAGAATGCCCAATGAGCCTTGTTGGGGTGGTTTGTGGAGGTTGAACATCATCGGGATGCTTGGGCCGGTGATATCCGCATCCAGCACACCGACTCGAGCGCCTCGACGTTTAAGAGCTACAGCCAAGAGTGCGGCCACTGACGACTTCCCAACACCACCTTTTCCACTCAAAAAAGCGATCACGTTCCGAATATTGTTTGCTGCCTGCGCAGGCTTCGAGCCCCCACTGGTAGCTGTGTGGAATGCGGCTCGCTCCTGCTGACTCATCTCACCCAGCCCCACTTGGATCTCCGCTTCTGGCGATAGATCTGCGATCGCTCGCTTAACTCGTTTCACCAGTTCGTCTTTGACGGGAGCATCCTTGTAGGGCAGCATCAGCTTGAGTGACACATTGCTATCTTCGACAACTAGATCTCCGATCATCCCGAGTTCGACCAGGTTGCGTTCGATCTCAGGGTGCATCACCGCATGCAGTGCACCAAAAACCGCTTCTTTTGTGATCATTTCTCTCCTTCGTACGACAGTGTCTTGAACGATGAAAATGCTTCTAGAAGGGCATCAATGATAGTCGCCTTCGCCTTCATCCATATGGCGCTCATATGCGCCTAAGATGTTATCGATATCTCCACGTGCCCTATGCAGGTCGTCGATGTGCCCGCTTAACACCTCATCCCCGAGTGATGTCAGATGGTAGATGCGTCGCGGTGGGCCCTGAGACTGTTCGGTATCCCAACTCGAACGCACCCATCCTTGTGCTTCCATCTCGCGCAGAGCCCGGTAAACAATACTCGAGTTAAGGTCACCAAGGCCATAATCCCCAAGTTGCTCAAGAAGGGTATACCCATGCGCAGGCCCATGGTGCAGAAGGAGCAGCAACGCCGGTTCGAGGATCCCCACCCCTCGTCGCCCCCCTCGCCTTCTCATACGCCGCCTACCTCCCATCTCTCATCTCCCTCAATCACTCCTATCTAGATGACAACAAAGTAACTTTATCACACTATATGCTAATTGTCTATAGTAAATTTGCATTTATATGTTTATTGAAGATAGTTAAAGCGCCCTGTCCCCAACCTTAACCAATCCCTACCCAAACGTTCATGGAAATCCCCCGTTGAGCAGGTTTGGGCTGAAGGAGTATAATTCGAACGCAACGATACGATCATTAGACCCGATAAGCGATGGACAGACATCCCATAGAAGTGCAAAAAGAACTACAAGAGCCCGGGCGTTCACGGCTTACTTGTTTCAATGTCGTAGCTGGCCTTGTCATCTTGCTCTTCATCGGCGCTTCCGCGCTTCAAGCGCTCGATTTCGGAGGCGCCAGCCAGGACGGTGAGGCTAAAACGACCGAAGAGCTCCTTACACTGGGCATGGAGTCCTTAGAAGCGGAAAACTACGCAGAGGCCATCCAGTACTTCGACGCCGCACAGAAACAAGAGCCTGCAAGGGGGGATATCTATCTTTTCTTGGGGCGCGCATATTTCGATCTGGGTCAAATCGACGTCGCTGCAACGAACGTCAATCGAGCGATTGAACTGAACCCCGATCTGGCCGACGCCTATTACTACCGAGGCCGGATACTTTTAGAAGACGATCAACCCGATCTCGCGCTATCGGACCTTACGCAAGCCATATACCTCGGAAAGACGACTGCCGAGGCCTACTACCAACTAGGCATCGCGCATCTCAACCTTCAGCAAATATGGAGCGCCCTTGGCAATTTCAACCTGGCCATTGATCTCGACCCTTCATTCACAGATGCATATATCGCCCGTGCTGCAAGTTACCTCAGCATCAGTTTGGATGACCAAGCAATCAAGGACTACAGCAAAGCGTTGGAACAATCACCCAATGCAGTGGAAATCTACTTCCTGCGCGCGGTTGCCTATTATGATGCACAAGATCTGGAGCATGCGATCGAAGACTGGACGACCGTGATCGAGAGACAGCCGGATCATACCGACGCCATCAACAATCGGGGCGTTGCCTATCGCAACCTGGGCAATTACGATGCGTCGTTAGCCGACTTCGATCTGCTGATCAGCTTGCTCCCCGAGCAACCCAGGCCTTACAACAATCGTGGCCTTACCCATCTGGGCAGGGGCGATTTTGAACAAGCTCAAGCGATTTTGAACAAGCAATTGAACTCGACCCCGCATTCGCAGACGTTCATTATCACCTGGGCAACACCTTCAACCTCCAGGGGAGATATGAAGATGCAGCTTCTGCCTATCGCGAAGCGGTGTCGCAGAATGCGGGATTCGTTGAGGCATACGTCAATCTTGGCACGACCTATGCCCAGTTGGAAGAGCCAGAACTCGCTCTTGAGAGTTTCAACAGCGCACTGGAATATGCGCCTGATGACTTAAACGCCATCTTCAATCGGGCAAACCTGCTGCTCAATAGGGGACAGCTCGAAGCCGCCCTCGAGGATTACAACCATGTGTTGGAACTCAATTCAAATTTCATACACGCCTATCTCCAGCGCGGCACCCTGTTAACTACCTTGGGGAGTTACGAAGATGCCATCCAGGATCTCACCACCTTCATCGCTGTTGAACCCGACAACGCGGATGGATAAAATCGCAGGGCGAGCGCTTACCTGAAGCTGGAGGACTATGAGCTCGCGATGACGGATCTCGACAGGACCATCGAACTTGTCCCCGAATACCCAACAGCCTACTACAACAGGGCTCTAGCTCGCTACAACCTGAAGGAATACCAAGAGAGCCTGCCAGACCTGGATATGGCGATTGAACTCGACCCCGCTTATACTGACGCCTACCTGGCGCGCGCCAACACTTACGCCATGCTGAAGAAGAACGTATTGGCATTGGAGGACTACGACAGCGTGATTGAGCTCGACCCAGGTTCCGAACTGGCACTCTACAATCGCGCGGTCATCAACGTCAGCATCAGACGCACAACAGCCGCAAAAGAAGATTTGCGTATGATCCTGGACATCAGTACGGACGAGAGCATGATCGAACAGGCGACGGATCTGCTGAAGAAGCTCGGCGTCAACCCATAGTCGTACCAAACCAGGATAACAACCGCACCACCAGCCTCCCAAGAAATCAAAAAGTCGAGGTGGTTCAAGCTCAACCTCGACTGCGCTTTTCAAGCCAGCTTTAGCAGACGACCAGGACGTAGGTGCCCGTCTTCTGAATGAGGCTGAGCGTGCGCGTCCCACACCACCGCGCGAAATCGCCAAGTTTACGTTCACGGAAGCGTCGGACAGGTCTCTCGATACGGCGTATCCCCAACGTAGAAGGACCATTCCTCCTCGGTCAGGTTACGATTGGCCAGAAGACAGGCACGCACATGCCAGGATTGCGGGTCCATATCCCACAGCCGGATCGGTCCTTCTCCCGCCGCGGAGGCGAGCCACTTTCCATCCAGACTGAATGCTAGGTAGGTGATCGAGGCATTATGAGCGGTGAGAGGAGAGCCGATCGCCTGGCCGCTGGCGACATCCCAAAGGCGGATCGTCTGGTCGACGCCGCCGCTTGCGAGCACTTCGCTACCTGCTCCAAACTCTTGGGCGAGCACCCCCTCCGTGTGCCCAACGAGCGGCTCGAAGACCGCCACCCCCGTCGCGCTCTCAAACAGGATCACATCGTTCCAATTTGGTCCCGCACTGGAAGTAGCCAGGAATTGCGCGTCAGGGCTGAACGACATGCTGTACCCAGGATTTCCCGTACATGTGAGCGGCAGTCGGCTGCTGCCGTTCTGCTGCAAATCCCAGATATGGATTTCGTCATCCAGACTGGCGGAATAGATAAACTGGCCATCCGGACTGTATTGCAAGTCGAAGATGTTCTTGCTGTGCGCCTGGAGAGAACCCTGGACCTGCGCCGATGCAACATCCGAGAGCACCACTTTGCCATTCCAATCGCCAGAGGCCAGCGAAGTGCCGTCGGGGCTGAAGGCCATCGTCGTAATCCCTCCGGTGTTCGGGCTGATAATGACATCCTTCTCGCTCCTTCTCTGGACGTACAAGATGTGGATCGTCGAATCTCCCCCTGCTGAAACCAACAGACTTCCATCGGGGCTGAACACCAGGTTCGTCTGGTTCGCCTCCAAGCCCGTGATAGGCTCCCCATCAACCTGGCTGATGGCGGCATCCCAAAAGCGGATCGACCCATCCTCGGCGCTCGATGCAAGCGTCTTGTTATCGGGGCTGAAGGCCAGGCTCAGGATCGAGCCGCTGTGTAGGTCGGGTAACAAGCCCTGCCCCAAGTCCCACAGGATGATGTCGTTGTCCATGCTGGCGGTTGCAAGCTGCCCGCCACTAGGGCTGAAGGCCAAACCAAGAATGGAATCCTTATGTTCTGTGAATGGGGTATAACGCGGTTCACCGCTATCAAGGTCCCACAAGATCAAGGTGTCATCGTAACAGCCAGAGGCGAGTGTCTTTCCATCGGGGCTGAAAGCGACGCTGAAGACGCGTTTCTCATGAACGGCAAGCGGCTCTCGGACAGATTGGCCGGAAGCTGTGTGCCACAAGTGGATGGTGCCGTCGCTGAATCCCGCCGCCACGACGGTACTGTCGGGGCTGAAGGCCACGTTGCGGCTCCCCGTGAAGCCCATCGTATCGCCCGGATTGGGGTTGGGATTGGCAAGCCGACGTATGAGCCGCCGGTTGCGGGCATCCCACAGGATCACACTGTCATCCCCGCTGGAGGAGGCGATGTACCTGCCATCCGGGCTAAAGGCGACGCTGTCCACCTCCCCGTCGTGTCCACGGAGCGGCGACCCGATCTGCCGTTCCCCCGCCACATCCCAGAACGTGATCGACCCGTCCTCGCCTGCAGCGATGATCGTCTCGCCGTCCGGGCTGAAAGCGATGCTGTCCCCAACCGTGCGCAATGGTGCGATCTCCCGCAGATTTTCGAGCCCCGCTTCGGTCACATCCCAGACGATAATGGCGCCTGTCGCCTCGGCTGCAAGCAGCTCCCCGTCCGGGCTGAACGCTACACAACGCGAGTCGCCCCCCACACCCTCGTCGATCAACGTCCCCAAGGCAGCATCCCAAAGTTTCACCCCGCCACTCAAACCACTGGATGCCAGATACCGTCCATCAGGGCTGAACGCGACGCTGCTGACCCATGTGCTGTAGTAGTGTAAGTAGCGTGAGGAAACCTCCGAGCCGCCTGTGACGACGGTGAGCAGCGCGCCGCGAGTTTGTAAATTGTCATCGAGGGAATATGCCTCTGCGCTGAGCAGCGCAGCGAGATCGGGTTGGACCTCCATCTGCGCCAACGCTTGCATAGAAAGCGATTTGGAGAGGGCGATGTCCGACTGACGTTGGGCCTCATCACGCTGTGCCTCTGCTTCCACTTGGGCTGTGGCGCGCGCCTGTGCTTCATCGATAGCTTCGACCTCGGCCGTCGCCCGGGCATGAGATTCAGCGACCGCCTCCGCCTGCGCCGTGGCGCGCTGGTTGGCTTCCGCGATGGCGTTCGCCTCCGCCGTAGCGCGCACATGCCCCTCGCTCACCGCCAGGTTGCGCTGGGTCCAAGCCACAACGCCCAACGCGACCGCGAGCACCAGCCCCACCAAGACAGCGCCCATCGTAACTCTCTGGCGGCGTGTCGAGGCAGATCGGCTCGCAATGATGTACTGCGTCTGCAGCGCAGTCGGCTGGGGGTCTTTCTCGGCCGTCTGTGCGAGCCAGGCCTCCGCCTCCACCAGCTCCCGGCCGCGCAGAAGATAGCCACCCTCCTGTTCGCTTCGTTCCCATTCCAGCGCGCGCGTCTGCAGGCGCGTGTGCCGTTTCACCCAGGCCTGGTCCACCTGGATGGCCGTTATCAATTCCTGGGAGGCTTTCTGGAAAGCCGCATCCTCTTCCTTAAAGAAGATCCAGTTAAGGGTCGCAAGCCTCGGCGGTACTACGCTTGCGTCGATATCACCGATCACGATAGGGATCAGGCGTTTGTTGTTCTTGGTCGCGTGCGCGATCTCAAGGCTGCAGATCTCCGAACCTACAGAGGTCGGGCTGATGATGAAGATGAAGCTGTCCGAACCCTCAATGGCTTCATAGACTTCCGCAAGCCAATCGGCGCTGGGCGGGATATCCTGCCAGTCGATCCAAGTCTCCAGACCATTGTCCTTCAACGCGCCGTGCAGCAAACGTGCAAAAGCGATATCTTTGCGGGAATAGGAAATGAAAACGTCTGACATATTCGCCTCATCTAGATCTAGTAGGGAGCGGAAAAAAAAGAGTATACGATTGTAGATCTCAACAATCCCTCAGACTATACAATCTGATCCAAAGCGGGGCAAATTCCAGCCGACACGAGGCTGTGCGTTTGAAGACGATCCACTGCTGACCAACGACCATCTCGCTGAAACCCTCACGCGAGATCGGCCACTTTGCAGCCTGACAGACAACAGCACGCCTCTTACCACCCGTGGACTTTTCGCTAAGTTATGAGAGTTTTCCACCTTTGACCTTTCCACCTGGCCGTGAAATTCGAACCTGTCTATTGTCCTTATCGGTAGAAATCCGCTATAAATAGATATCATTTGGAGGTTTTCCTAATATGGCTAAAGCAAACAAGAGAACCGTCATCGTCACCGGCGACGTCACTATGGATTGGAACATCGCGCAAGAACGCAATCGTGACGGCACCGAGTGGAATGTCGATCGCTGTTCGCGTGTGTGGTGGCAGCGTGGCGGCGCCGCGTTGCAGGCGGATCTTCTCCGAACGGTTTCACCCTCCCTCGAAGGATCGAGTGGGCTTGTCCTTCAAATTCATGAGCCGGCGACACCCCTTGAGCCTGTCCATCATGGCGACCCGCGCTTCAACCATTACTACACGCTGTGGTCGCCCTATGAATCGGGGAAGGTGAACGTTTGGCGCGTCGAGCAGTTCCTCGGCATGGATCGCTGCCCTAGCGACGACCCGGAGACAGACACGTCATGGCACTTCGTCGTGGGTGACACGCCGGACGCCGACCTGGTCGTCCTGGACGATGCCGATCTGGGTTTTCGCGATAATCCCGAGTTCTGGCCTCAAGCCATCCAGGATCCATCTCACAAGCCATGGATCATCCTCAAAATGGCCAAGCCCGTAGCGCGGGGACCGCTGTGGGATCATCTACTTGAGCATTTCACAGATCGGCTGATCACCATTACCACGATCGCCGACCTGCGGCAGACCGAGGTCCAGATCAGCCGCCAGCTCTCCTGGGAAAGGACGGCGCAAGATGTCGTTTGGGAACTCACGCACAACCCGCGTGTTAACGCGCTCTCACGCTGCGCCCATGCCATCGTATCCATGAACGCCGCCGGTTCGATCATGCTCTCCACAACTCCGGATGGTCTCCAACAGGCCATGCTCTTCTTCGATCCGCGCGCCATGGAAGGTGATTGGGCGCGGGGCGTCCCTGGCTACATCTTCGGCTACACATCCTGCCTTACCGCGTCGATCGCCCGGCAGGTGTTGCTCGATGCGGCATCCCCCGATCTTCATGCGG
>CAYLOP010000140.1:0-8315 GCA_964385305.1 uncultured Anaerolineaceae bacterium
AGCAGGCCAATCTGTTCATTGTTCCGCTAGACCAGTCCAGGGTCTGGTATCGGTATCACCGTCTGTTTGCCGAGTTGCTGCGTCATCGACTGCGGGCTTCCCATCCAAATCTTGAAGCCGAATTACACCAGCGAGCCAGTGGTTGGTTTGAAGCCGAGGGCCTGACAGCCGAGGCCATCCAGCACACTCTGGCCGCGCAGGATTGGGAGCGGGCTGGAAGTCTCATTCAAGACATTAGCACGGACTATCTCAAGCGTGGTGAAGTGCTGACAGTGGTTCAGTGGTTCCAGTCGCTGCCCGAAGAAATGCTGCTGTCCAATCCAAAATTATGTTTTGATTATTGCTGGCCGTTGCTTCTGGCAGGTCAATATGATGTGGCGGCTCCATTGTTGGAGCGCGTGGAACAAGCTGCAAAAGAACTTCCTGCCTTCCTAGGAGAGATTTATGCCGCTCAAGCTTATCTGGCGCGCGGCGTGGGCGATCACAAGCGCATGGTCGCGCGTTCCCAGTGGGCGCTGGAATACTTGCCGAAAAGCTCGGTTATTTCCAGAGGTATCGTCGCGATGAACTTGGGACTGGCCTACTGGCATATGGGGCAGATGCGCGACGCCGAGGAGGTCCTCGCAGAAGCATTGGAGGTGGCCCAGACAACGGACAATCATTATGCAGCCCTGACATCCTTGATTTTCTTGGGGCGTGTTTTCGCCGTGCGTGGACAATTGCACCAGGCAGAGGAATATTTTTCGAGCGCTATCCAGCAAGGGAAAGAAATGCCGATCAACGCGCTGGCGTACATGGATTTGGCTGCCCTGCATTACGAGTGGAATGCGCTGGACGTGAGCGATGCGCATTTACAGAGCGCGATGGCGCTCTGCCAGCGAGCGCGGAATGACGAGTTCCTTGTCGGTTGTTTATTGCTGGGTTCACGCCTGCGAGTTGCGCAAGGCGATTTAGCGGGCGCCGAAGAAGCGTTGGAGCAGGCCTGGGCGTTGGTGCGTGGAGGAAAGATCCCTGTGCCGATGGCTGAACGAGTGGATGTGGCCCAGGCCCATTTGTTGTTGGAAAAAGGTGAATCCGCAGGCGAGTGGGGTCAGAAACTGACGGAAAAGGTGGACTGCCACCCGTTCTATAGGTTTCTTGGTTTGACAAAGGCTCGGACTTTGCCGGATGCTCATGCCAGGGTATATCTCGAAAGACTGAGCCAGGCGGCGCAGGCCAATGAGTGGGGCTATGGATTGGTCGCCATCCGTGCGTTGCAGGCAGCTTTAGCCGAAACCCAAGAGGATGGGCTGGAATATTTGACCGAAGCGCTGCAACTGGCCGAAGGTGGCGGATTTATCCGTTCGTTTGTGGAGGCGGGGGAGGCGCTGATCCCGCTTTTACACGAAGCGACAAGTCGCGGTGTTTTGCCCGATTATGTGGGGCGGATACTGGCTGTGATGACGGAAAAGGTCGATATCGCGGGAGCAGGTTCGGCGTTCATGATTGAACCGTTGAGCGCGCGCGAGCTTGAGGTGTTGCGGCTGGTCGCAGCGGGGATGTCCAACCGGGAGATCGCTGAGAAACTGGTCATCAGCACAGGGACGGCAAAAACGCATGTCCATAATCTGTGCGGGAAGCTGGGGGTGCACAATCGCACGGAAGCCGCAATGAAGGCAAAAGAGCTGGGCTTGGTGTAGAACGAGATAAACTCTCGTCGTTTATTTTTCAACCCCCTAATCTACCGTTTGGTAGATGCGATGAGGGGGTTGATTGGGTTAAAGTAAGTGTGCGATTGAAGTTCAAAAGGAGTTGAAAATGAATTCTCATACACGTTTTGTGCTCGGCCTTCTGTTATCCGCCTTAAGCGGTGTGATGCTTTTGCTGGCTTTCCCGCCATACGGGATATGGTGGCTGGCCTGGTTCGCTTTCGTACCGGGCATCTTTGCACAATACCGGCTCTTTCCTGTCAAATATTCGAGCCTGGCACCTGCTATATATTTGCTGGTCTGGCTGGGCCCTTACCTGGCGAGGCTGTTTGGCACGGAGTTCGGTCCGTTCTTCACCTATCTTGGTGTGCTGGTCGGGATCCTCGCCTATTTCACCTACCGGGAGCGGGGCCTTATCGAACGCACACAATACCGCTGGCTGGTCGTGCAAGGTGTGGTCGCGTGGGTGGGATTTGAGATGGTGCGCGCCACGTTTATCCCGGTCATCGCAACCAGCGCCTTCATCGGCTATTCCCAGGCGACCCAGGCATGGCTGATCCAGCCCGTGTCGGTACTCAGCATCTACGGGCTCAACATCCTCATGATGGTGGTCAATTACGCGCTGGCGCAGGGCGTGATGGCCGGGTACGACCGCAGGCAGGCTGCATCTGTCAGCCCAACCCTGGCGCTGCGGCTCGCCCGCAACTGGCTGGCGGCCGCAGGGGTGCTCGTGGCCGCATGGATCGGGGCCAGCCTGATCATCCTGAACAGCGCGCCGCAGGATGCGCCAACCATCCGTGTAGCAGCCTTACGGGCGAACTATCCGCTACCAGCTCACCGGGACGAAGTGAATACGTCGACGGTGCGGTTTGATACGTTCGCGCAGCAGGCACGCAGAGCTGCCGCCCAGGGAGCCCAGGTGCTCTTTACGTCGGAGATGATGTTCAATTTTGACCCGCAGGTCGAATTCACGGATGCGTTCCGCGCGATTGCTAAAGAAACGGACGCTTACATCTTCATCTCGTATTCGGTACTCAAAGAGGGGGAGCTGAGGCGTAACCAGGCGGTGTTGCTCAGCCCGGAGGGTACCTTTTCCGAGGTGTACAACAAGACCCATATCCCGCCAGGCGAGTTCTACGATGTAAAGGTCGGTACATTCCCGGTCTTCGATACGTCCTTCGGCCACATGGCAAGCTTGATCTGCGCGGATGGCAACTATACCGACATTGCCCGCAAACTGACCCAAAACGGCGCGCAGTTGATCGCCGCACCCTACAAGGAATTCCCTGGCTTCGGGGAACAACTTTGGCAGAACGTAACGTTCCGCGCGGTGGAAAACCAAACAGCTATGGTCATCACCGGAGCAACCAGTGTGGCGGCCATCATCGACCCGAATGGAAGACAGGTGGCGTTGGATGTCAACAAGGACGGTTCGGAAGTAGTTCTGGTAGGTGATGTCAGCTTGGGCTCAGGCAAAGGAACGCTCTATACATCACTGGGTGACATTCTTGGTTGGGCCACGATGGCAGGGCTTGTGGCTTTCATCATCTACCAGACTGCGGAGGGGAGACGGATCAAAAAGGAAGCGAAGCGCTAAATGGTTATCGAGACTTCCGAAGTCGGGAAGACTTCGGAAGTCTAAGAAGAATGAAAAAAAGGAGATAGAAAATGAACAAGTCTAAGCTCATCTGGGGAATCATCTGTCTGGTCATCGCTGGGGGGTTAGCCGTAGCAAACCTGGCCCTTCCGCCCGAAGACCTGATGTTTCAGGTCGGTGATATCAATATGCCCTGGATCCCGCCAATTGTGCTGGGGATAGTGGGTGTCGTTCTGCTCGCAACAGTGAATCAGCCTGAGGAAAGGAAAGAAGAACCGGACATTGACACTGAAAGAGCGGCGCTAAACAAACGTCTGGAAACCATGGCCTGGGGGGCATTCCTGATCATGCTGGGTGGATTTATGTTTGTACCGGAAGAGATCATCAAGGGTGGATGGTGGTCCATTGGTGTCGGGCTCATCTTCCTGGGTTTGAATGCAGCGCGCTATTTCAGCGGCTTGCGGATGAGTGGCTTCACCACCTTCTTGGGCATCGTCTCGGTCATCGGCGGGGTGTTGGACCTGGTCGGTATGGAAGGGGTGAATGGCGCTGTGCTGATCATCGTCCTGGGCGGTTACCTGATCGCAAAGCCGTATTTCGAGAAGCGCCAACTTTTTGGCAAGGCCGAGGAATCCTAGCTTTCGAGTACTTAGCGGAAAACCTGCTCATGCACCAGGTCAAGCCTTGGGGAGTGTGAGGGAAATGTCAACATCAGAAGAATGTGAATCGAATGTTGATCAGAGCGAAATGAATAGATATTTTAGGAAAAAGGAAGGAGAAGTTCAATGCCTGCAATTCTAGAGGTCGATCATTTGGTCAAGAAGTACGGTGACTTTGAAGCCGTGAAAGGCATCAGCTTTGAAGTGGAAGAGGGGGAGGTCTTTGGTCTCTT
The DNA here is from genome assembly GCA_964385305.1 of uncultured Anaerolineaceae bacterium. GTDB lineage: Bacteria > Chloroflexota > Anaerolineae > Anaerolineales > E44-bin32 > CAYLOP01. The sequence continues at coordinate 4,178 of CAYLOP010000140.1, forward strand.
GGGGCCCAATGGAGCCGGGAAAACACAGACCATCTCTATGCTAACAGGAATCATTGAGCCAACCTCAGGTACGGCACGTGTGGGCGGTTACGATATTCGCTCTGACATGGATAAGGCCAAGAAGATCAATGGGTTGGTGCCTCAAGATTTAGCTCTCTACCCGACACTGAGCGCCAGGGCTAATTTGAACTTCTTTGGGCGTATCTACGGACTGCAAGGCAAGGATCTGAAGGAGCGTGTGGAGGATGTGTTACGTATCGTCGCGCTAACTGAGCGCGCCGATGAGACCGTCGAGAAGTATTCGGGTGGGATGAAGCGCCGCGTCAACATCGCCGCTGGCTTGCTGCATCACCCTAAACTGCTCTTCCTGGATGAGCCGACCGTAGGTGTGGATCCCCAGAGCCGCAACCACATCTTTGAAAGCGTGATGCGTCTCAACCGCGAGCGCGGTATGAGCATCGTTTATACCAGCCACTACATGGAAGAGGTTGAGCTGCTGTGTAATCGGGTGGCGATCATCGACGAGGGGAAGATCATCGCTCTGGATACCATCAAGAACCTGATCGCCTTGTTGGGCGGGGGCGTGATCCGCGTTGGCCTGGAGAAAGTGGACGATGATCTGCTGGCGCAACTATCAGCCTTGCCGGGGGTTGAGGGCGCCGAGTTGACAACGCAGCCAGTCCTCCCACCACCTTCAGAAGAAGAAGTGGAGACCAAAGAGCGAGAGCTTGTGGATACAAGCCCGGTTGTCAAGATCGTGGCTGAGCACAGTCAAACAGCTGTAGTGAATGTGATCAGCTGTCTCAACGAAAGAGATATTACCCTCACCTCCTTGGAAATCCTGGAGCCCAATTTGGAAAGTGTCTTCCTGCACTTGACGGGAAAGAAATTGAGGGAGTGAGCCATGAGTGCATTAAGCATAGCTTTCAAGGATATTCAAATCTTCCTCAAAGATCGAGGGGCACTCTTTCAACTCTTCTTGCTGCCTTTGGTATTCATCATTGCCTACAGTGCGGTAGCAGCATCCTTCGAGGCTGAGGAGCAGGATCAACGTATCCCTTTGCCCGTGGTTGATCTCGATGGTGGGAGAGAAGCAGAGACTTTGCTCGATGGTCTGGATAGGGCGGGAGGTGTACAGGTAGATTTGATCGACGGGCAGGATGCCATGCAGAAGCTGGAAGAGAATGAGATCTCCCGGCTGCTCAACATCCCAGAAGATTTCACAGAGGGGATTTCAGAGGGTCGAACGGTGACTCTTCGGCTTCTCAGCCATCCCGATGCCAGTATGGAACAGACCGAGGCGGTACGCCTGGTCATTGAAGGGGTGGCTCAGGATATGGCGCTTGAGAGCCAAATACTTGCCAGCTTACAACAGATGGGTGAGATGCAAGCCAACGCTCCTCCGGAATATCAGGAGGCCTTTGCGGTAGATAAGACAATCGCTCAAGCCCAGAGCCAGTTTGAGGAATCGCAAGAGCGTCCTCTGGTGACCATCATACAAACGGTCCCGGGTCAGGAGAGCGAGAAGGAGGAACTTCCAGGTACAGCGGAGGTGGCGGTGCCTGGTTTTACGGTCTTGTTTGTATTTCTGACAGCCCAGTCCACGGCCCGTTCAATTTACGACGAAAAGAAGGTTGGTTCCTTCCGCCGCCTGCTGGCAGCACCGATCAGCAAAGCATCCTTGCTGGCCGGGAAAGTGGTGCCGAACTTCATCACTGCGCTCATACAGACCGCGATCATCTTCTTATTTGGCGCGTTTGGGTTGAGCCTGATTGGGTTCACACCGGTCGAGTTAGGGAACGATCCTGTTGCATTGGTGATCGCCGTTTTGTTGATCGCCCTCTGCTCCAGTGCGCTGGGCGTGGTAATCGCGGCCCTGGCGCGAACGGAGAACCAAATTGGTGGTCTAAGCACCCTCATCCTATGGGGTCTGGGAACCTTGGGTGGTTCCATTATTCCGTATTTCATCCTTGAAAACATGCTCGGACCCATCCCGATGGCTTTGCCTCACTATTGGGCTAACAAGGCTTTAGATGACATCATGGTCCGTGGGATGATGCTGGCGGATGTATCCCTAGCATTGATCATGCTCTTAGGCTTTACGCTGGTTTTCTTCCTCGTAGGTCTATGGCGCTTCGATTTTGATTAGGGAGGAGGACAAGCATGAAGAACATTCGTTTTACCTTATCTGTGGCCTGGAAAGAGATCCAAGTTTTCGTGCGCGATCGCGGTGCTTTGGCGCTGCTCTTCCTGTTCCCAATCCTGCTGAGTAGTGTGCAGGGAGGCGCCAATGTGGCGATGACCTCGGAAGGGGAAACCCCCTCGATCCTGCTCCACGTTGGACTGGTGAACGAAGATTCAGGCACTTTTGGCAGTGAGGTCTCGAAGGCGATCCAGAGTATCGAGGTGTTGGATGTTGAGACCTTTGAGAGCGCCAATGAAGCCGAGGGGAAGGTGGCAAAAGGTGAAGCGGCGGCTGCGATCTTGATCCCGGCAGACTTTTCTACAAAGATCGATGCTTATACACCCGTGGCCATCGAAGTCATCGTCGATCCAGCTCAACCGCAGAGCATCAGCATTATCAAGGGGATCATGAACCAGGTGGTTGACGAGGTGACCATCTGGGGTGAGGTGCAGTATGGCATCCGAACGGTCCTGGATAATTCAGGTCTGCTGGAGGGCGCGACGCCTGAACAGAGGGCTGCCATTGGAGCTCAAAATCTAGGCGTGGTCATGACGCGTTTGAATAAGATGCGAAGCAATCCCGCTATCGAGGTGATCAGCGAGGATTTGCAAGGGGAAGTCTCAGAGGGTGGGCTCATGAGTTTCCTATCCTACGTCTTTGCGGCCTATATCGTGTTGTTCATCTTCTTCGTTGTCGGGATCTGTGCGGAGTCCATCCAGGACGAGCGTGAAATGGGAACACTTCGCCGGTTGGTTTCTGCACCTATCCCGCGCGGAGCTGTCATCGGTGGAAAAATGCTGGGGTATATGCTTATCCCGTGTCTTCAAGCCGCACTGTTGTTCGCGATTGGTCACATCTTTTTCGATATCCCATTAGGCCAATCACCAGCGGGATTAATCGTGCTTACCATCGTTGTGGCAGGAGTATCCACTTCCTTAGGATTGTTGCTGGCCACCTTGGTTAAATCGAAGAAACAGGCCGGTGATATGGGAACCTTGCTCGGTTTTGTCTTGGGATTTGCCGGTGGTGCTATTCCAATCGCTCCACTGCATATGACCCGTATGGAAGGGCTAATATCCATCCTGGCCAGGTTCATACCCCATGCCAACGCGATCGAGGGCTACTATAAATTAATCGCCGAAAATGCATCCCTGGTGGACATCTTGCCTGAGATCGGCATCCTGGTTGGCATGGTTGTATTCTTCCTCCTGATCGCGGTGAGACGCTTCAAGTTCCAATGATGGAGCTCAAGGACGTGACCTATGCTAAGCGTTGAGATCAGAGTAAAAGGACACATCGACGAAGACTGGTCGGAGTGGTTCGAAGGCTTCGTGATCACGCATTGCGAGGCGGATGAAACGATGCTCACGGGAAGTGTCGTTGACCAAACAGCGCTCTATGGGACGCTTGCGAAGTTACGAGATTTGGGGTTGTCGCTGGTGTCGGTGAAACATAGAGGGGTAGAGGAGGATTAGGTAAAAACCTACAAATTCCGTGAAGGTCTGAACGCAATTAATGGAATGGTTCTCCCGCAGGTTCATTGAATCTGCGGGAGTGTCTTTGTTGGGATATGTTTTGATTTAGCTGCCAGCATTCCTTATGGAAGCGGTCAACGGAGTTTTTCTGTAGATCAAACAACTCGACAAAAGGATTCTCCATTTGAAGTAAGATTACAAGCGCCTCATGGGACAATAGAATAAGATATCAATCACATGTATGATGGTGGCCTTCAAAGCGTCCCCGAGCGCTTGTTGGAAAAAGAAAATAGAAGATCACGCCTGAATTGTCGTGATTGACAGGTTCTCAACTATCGAATGGAACGTGACCACCCTTGGAACACCAGCATAATGTACCAAGCCCTCTGATTCAGGATTGGTATTCAGAATCTGAAGGTCCTCAGCCGCCGTTCGCACCGGAAGGTCTTACCGGTGTTCGTCCCGCGAGCGCAGCGAG
>CAYLOP010000141.1:0-8250 GCA_964385305.1 uncultured Anaerolineaceae bacterium
TTCCTATCTCGCGCACAGTTCTATCTTAGCAAGCTCCGCACTGACAATAGGGGAGTTGTATGGCGAGGTGATGATCCCTTCTTCAGCCCCTCTTAAACACCTGTTCCCCTGCGGATCGCATCCTCGGACTGATCCTCTCTATTCAACAAGAAGGACAAAGTTTGTACACTATGGCGTGGAGACCAGTCGGGTCGAGAAGACAGCCTACGTGACTCAATCGGATGTGGCATTGCGAACACTTCGAGTCTGCTGGCTCTCTGATCTGGGTGGGAACTGCAGAGACTGCAACAAGTGTTCTCGCACGATGATCACCTTGGCGGTATATGAGGCGCTTGAACGCTGCAGTACGTTCGGTGAACAGCCATTGGATTTGGAGAAGGTGGCAACCATCTATTCTCCACTGGATATAGACATTACCCATCTTCTCGACATTCAAGCGACTGCTCTACAGGCTGGAAAGCAAGATATTGCTGATGCGATTGAGCGCAGTTTCCAGCATACGGATCGCCTAAATCAAGCGCTGCTGTTTACGACCATGTGGAAGGTCAAGCAGTGGCTGTCTACCAAACCGACTTTGTGGAGACTGTTGCGGCCTGTACGAAGCGTTCTCAAGACGGTTGTTCGAAAAATCACCGGTTCAACCTTCTGAGGAGTAAATTCGAGAAGCTCTTGAGGAGGATTTTTATTGCGACTGAAACACTGTGAGATTGTAAAGTCTCCGAGCCAGGGAAATTCGATCCGATTGGTTGGTGAAGTCACCTATGACCATCGCTTTTTCAAGCCGGAACGGATTTGGTTTGAAGTCGCTGAGGACTATGCAGGGTTCCTAACCGACTCGGGCAATCCATGGTTGACATGCCTGATCCCGTTGGCTGTCACGATTGGTGAGCCCCTACGTATTGGCAGGCCGGTTGATCGCCACTTGTTCGATAACGTTCAGGAATTGATGCGGATATGGGTGGGTTGGTACCCGTATTTGCACATCGTTCCAATCGAAGCCGAGATCGTCGATGCTGCGCCTCGCGAGATGCAGGCAAAAACGGCCTTGTTTTTCTCGGGAGGTGTGGATAGTTTCCATACGTTGTTGCGGTATGACGCTGAAGCAGGTCAAGGTACCCACCGAACTATAGACGACCTTCTTCTTCTTTGGGGATTTGATATTCCTATCCACAATAACACGGCATTTGAGAGAGTAGCGGACGATGTACAACGGGTGGCAACAGACTTGGGCAAGGAGGTTGTCGTCGTCGCCTCCAATCTGCGCCAGACCCGCTTTCAGCAGACGATGTATACGAATCACTCGCATGGATCGTTCTTGGCCGCCATTGGCCTCGCTTTAGAGAAGCGATACAAAGAGCTTATAATTTCTAACTCTGATACGGGCAAGAATCAGGATCCTTGGGGTTCACATCAATTTACAGACCCACTACACTCCACAGCGAATACGCATATCCGTCACTATGGCGTCGAATATGATCGTGTTGAGAAGACAGCCTACATTGCGCAATTTCGTGTGGCCATGGAATCTCTGCGAGTGTGCTGGCTGTCCGACACTGGGGAAAACTGTGGCAGTTGTGAGAAGTGCCACCGTACGATGCTGACGTTAGAATTGCTGGGCGCGCTTGAACGGTGTTCCACGTTCAAGAAGAAACATGTCGATCTAGATCAAATCGCGCGGCTCTACTCCTCCGGTGAGTGGGCATTATTTTATCTAAGACAGATACGCGACTATGCTCGTAGACAAGCAAGAGACGACATCGCAGATGCGCTTGAACGCAGTTTCGTACACACGGATCGTCTGAACCGTTGGTTGTTGTTTTCGATGGTATGGAAAGCCAAAGCGTTCCTACAAAAAAACCCGGCACTTTGGGGTATGCTGCGACCGATACGCATAGTAATAAAATCCGTCGTGAGGAAGGTCACCGGTACAGGATTCTAAGGTGCGCAGCGGTGAAGTTAGTCATGGGGTAAGAACGTAGAGCTAAAACATAGTGAACTTGTAAATTCGCCAGGTAGAGAAAACCATGTGCGCCTGATTGCTGAGATAGAGTACGATCACAGGTTCCTCAAGCCCGAACATTATTGGTTTGAAGTCATGGAAAAGTATGCCGCCCATCTCACCAGTTCGGGAAACCCCTGGCTGGCCTACCTGATCCCGCTGGCGGTCACGCTTGGCGAGCCACTTCGCATCGGCCGACCTGTCGATCGCCAGCTTGACGTAACTGTTCAGGAGCTAATGGGCATCTGGAATTACTGGTATCCACATTTGCACATTGTGCCCATCGAGGCAGAGATCATCGATGTAGAAGTCCGAAATACTCCGACGAAGATGGCTTCCTTTTTCTCCGGAGGGATCGATAGTTTCCATACAGTGTTCCACTATGACGCAGAGGCCAGCAAGGACGGCGAGCCGTACATAGACGATCTCATTTTCATTTGGGGATACGACATCCCCTTGAGCAACCATGATGCGTTTCAACGTGTTTGGGACAATTTGCAGAGAACTGCGGACGATTTGGATAAAGAAATAGTCATTGGGGCCACCAATCTGCGTGAAACGCAATTCCGGCGTGCTGAATATGCACAACTCTCGCGTGCATCCGCTTTGATCGGGGCAGGACTTATGTTTGAAGAGCGGTATGGCACATTGTTGATTCCATACTCCGCATCCTATAAGCGCCTGCATCCCTGGGGATCTCATCCTCAAACGGATCCTCTCCATTCAACGGGGCAAACATGCGTTATTCACTATGGGTATATGTTTGAGCGGCTTGAGAAAACAGCCTTAATAGCAGATTCGGATATTGCCTTGCGCAACCTTCGAGTTTGCTGGCGTTCGGAATCAGCAAGGACCTTACGGGCCATACGCAAGTTATTTGAAAGATCATCGGCTCCTGACGTCGAAAGAGGAGAGGCAAACCGATAGTAGTGAAGGAAGTACGTGAACATCAAAAGTATTGAGATCCTACAATCACCGGATGCCAAAGATAAGGTGCGCATCATCGGGGAAGTAAGCTACACCAACAGGTTCATTAAGCCTGAGCGGATTTGGTTTGAGGTCTCCGAGCGCTATGCGGAATATCTTTCCGAAACGGGAAACCCCTGGCTGGTATGCCTGCTTCCGCTAGCCGTCACGCTTGGCGAACCACTTCGCATCGGTAGACCTGTTGATCGGAAGCTTTACGACAATGTTCAGAAACTCATGCGTATCTGGGTGGGATGGTACCCACATTTACACATCGTCCCAATCGAGGCCGAGACCGTCGAGGCCGCGCCTCACGAGACGCTGGCCAGAACGGGCTTGTTTTTCTCAGGGGGTGTAGATGCCTTCCACTCCGTGTTGCATTATGATTCCACTGCAGACTCGGGCTCCCATGCTCCCATCGATGATCTTATCTTTATTCTCGGGTTCGATGTCCCTCTTCAAAATCGTGATGCCTTTCGACGAATTGAGGACAACCTGCAAAGAGCGGCGACCGATCTAGGCAAGGAACTTGTGGTTGTCGCCACCAATTTGCGGGAGACACGGTGTCAGAAGGCCGACTTTTCGTCTCTCGCTCACGTGTCCATTCTAGCCAGTGCAGCATTGACCTTAGAGGAAATGTACAACAAAGTGCTGATTTCTTCTTCATACAACTACCGCAATCTTCACCGCTGGGGATCACATCCACAGACCGATCCCCTCTATTCGACAGGACGCGCAGACTTCATTCACTATGGTGCTGAGTTTAGCCGACTCGAGAAGACAGCCTACGTGGCACAATCGGAGATAGCATTGCGTTGCGTTCGAGTCTGCTGGCTTTCGGAATCGGGTGGGAACTGTGGTGCCTGTAACAAATGTTATCGAACCATGATGACTTTGGAGTTGTTCGGAGCACTCAAGCGCTGCGCCACTTTTACCGACGAGAAAGTTAATCTAGAATCGATTGCGAAGATCTTTTCCACAGGTGCTGCGGATCAAGTCACCCTTCGAGATATCCGAGCGACAGCGCAAAGGCTGGGGAGGATAGATATAGCGCAGGCGGTGGACCGCAGCTTCGATCATACGGATCGATTGAACAAATCGATGCTATTCACGGCTTTGTGGAAGGTTAAGCAGTGGCTTCCCACACAACCTTTCTTGTGGAGGTTGTTGCAGCCTTTGCGAAGGGTTCTCAAGGCGTTGGTAAGAAAGATCACGGGCTCAACCTTCTGAAACGCCAATTTGGGGAGCAAGTGAGGAGGGTGTTTCTTGCGACTGGAACACAGTGAGGTTGTTAAGTCTCCGAGCCGTGGCAATGCAATGCGTCTCGTTGCAGAAGTCACATATGACCATCGCTTTTTCAAGCCGGACAGGATTTGGTTTGAAGTCTCCGATGATGATGCAGAATTCCTGACCGACTCAGGAAATCCATGGTTGACATGCCTCATCCCGTTAGCTATCACACTTGGTGAACCCCTGCGTATCGACCTTCCGGTCGATCGCCAGTTGTTCGACAACGTTCAAGAACTCATGCGCATCTGGAAGGGGTGGTATCCGCATTTGCATATCGTTCCAGTTGAAGCAGAAATCGTCGACATGGAACCCCGAAAATCGCCTGCCAAGACGGCATCTTTCTTTTCAGGCGGGGTGGATAGCTTCCATGCTGTCTTGCATTATGATGTCGATGCAGGTTCGAGTTCAACGACTGTCGTTGACGATCTTGTCGCCATTTGGGGCTTCGATGTTCCGCTTCGTAACCTTCGTGCATTTCAGCGAGTCCGAGAAAGCCTGCAAATCGCAGCGGATGAGCTAGGGAAAAAACTTGTTGTTGTTACCTCGAATTTACGTGATACACACTTTCAGCAAGCTGATTTTTCGTCTCTCGCACATATCTCTTTCTTGGCGAGCGCGGTGCTTGCAATGGAGGCGAGGTATGGTACGGCACTGATCGCATCGAGTTACGCTGAGAAGGATCTGCATCCATGGGGTTCGCACCCGCGAACCGATCCCTTGCATTCTTCAAAAAGAACGACATTTATTCACTACGGCGGCGAGTACGATCGGATCGAAAAAACAGAATTCATCGCGCAATCCGAAACTGCCCTGCGATCACTTCGAGTGTGCTGGCTCTCGGAAACAGGAGAGAACTGCGGGGTCTGCAATAAATGCTACAGGACCAAGATCACGTTGGAACTGGTTGGCGCTCTCGACCGGTGTACAACATTTTCGGATAAGCGTTTGGACCTGAATAAGGTTGCACGGATCTATTCTGCAAGTGAGCGTGACATCATCTATTTGCACAACCTTCAAGCCGCTGCAATCCGGCGGAGGAGGGAAGATATCGCCGATGCCATTGAACGCAGCTTGCAATTCAGCGCGCAATTAGATCGAAGGTGGCTTTTACCGACGATCTGGAAGGTTAGAGAATATTTACAGACAAAACCAACCTTCTGGAGATTACTGCGCCCTTTCCGAAGACTGCTCAAAGTCCTCATCGCGAATATCACCGGTTCATACTTCTGATCCTCTTAAGACACGCGGCACAAGCCTCAATAAAGTGCGTCAACCTGGAAGCGTTGAGAGCGTTGGATATTCGGTCAGTCTGTCCTTGCTGGTCCGGGGGCTGCTTCTCGGGGTGACATCGAGCCCGCGTCGTGAAATTCAAGTAACAAATGGAAAGAAATCATTTCTCGATGGAATTATATGTTTATTCAATACGGATACAGTACAATACCTGCCAAGTTAATCGTGGCTTTCGCTTTCATCTGATCTAGGTTGGACCGATGCGAATCCTGGTTGTTTGTGGTGACAACAGTCTTACAAACGTCGGTGATGCGGCGATGCTCAAGGCGGCCGTAGAACGGTTATTCGTTCTATGGCCTGAGGCATCGATTGATGTCATCACGACCCATCCGGATCATCTCTCAGCCTGCTGTCCAGGTACGAAGCCACTCTTTATGAGCTACCCGGCGTGGTGGTCATGGCTGCGAAAAGCTTCTCGGCGCGCACAACGTTTCGATGTTTTCTACTTCCCAGATCTCATCGAGGCTGTTGTCCGGCGCCGATGGCCTACGCATTTCAAGCGTGATTTGCTCAGGGCGGTTTCCCGTGCAGATCTTGTCGTCCATTCCGGGGCTGGCATATTCAATGACGAGTTCTTGCCTGGTGCGATCTGGCGGTTAGATATCCTAAAGAGAGCCATCGAGGCAGGGAAGCCGACCGCGATGTTCGGCCAGGGGATCGGCCCCCTCACGCATCCCGCGTTGGTGACGTTGGCAAAGGCTGTTCTCCCCGCGGTGGATTTGATTACGCTCCGGGAAAAAAAGCGAAGCCTACCCATCCTCCTGTCCCTTGGCGTATCACCGTCCCGCATTATGACGGTCGGGGACGATGTCATTGAACTATCCTATCAGGCAAGACCTGAGAACCTTGGGGATGGGATTGGCGTGAACGTCCGACTTGCACCGTACTCGGGTCTGTCGGAGGCGGATTCCACCCTCCTAACGGACATTGGCGAAGCGTTGCATCATGGGGCCAGCCAACACAATGCCGAGCTCATTCCGCTGCCTATCAACGAGGAGGACGCCGAATCCATCCGCAGACTCTTGAGCCAATCGAGCCCGGAGACAAGGGGAAAAAGGATATATGAAACGCCGCTGCACGTCATGGCGCAGGTTGGGTGTTGTCGGATCGTGGTCACTGGAAGCTACCATGCTGCCGTCTTCGCGCTGGCGCAGGGGATCAGCGTGATTTGCCTGGCACGGTCGACGTACTACGCTAATAAATTCCTGGGATTGGCCGATCAATTCGGGGCGGGTTGCCAGGTCCTTCTTCTGGATGATGGGCAGGTCCAAGAACGGCTGAAGCTCGAGATCGAAAAGGCCTGGGCGTTGGCGGATGAGGTGCGGCCGAAGCTCCTCGTGGCAGCTCGACATCAAGCGCAGTTGATCCAGGAGGCGTATCGGCGCTTCTACGACTGGGTGGAATCCGCCTCCGTTGAAGCCGATATAACATTATCGGATTGATGCGGGGATCTGGGGATCTTGAAAGTCTGCAACATCAAACAAGGGCGTGGAAACTCGCTGCGCGGGTTTGAACTCCATCCTCCGATGGATATATTTGCGAAGTATCTCGATCACCTGTTTCTTTACACCTTGAAAGTTCAAGGGGTTAGATGCCTCCTCGTTTTATCGAGAATGACAACCGGATACCACCAATCGCCTGCCTTGCAGTGCTGCGTTCCCCACGGTGCGAAACGAAACCTTACGCTGGGATGAACGGCAGGTATCTCGGTACGCGCTGTAAGAAATCCGCATACGGCTCGCCATATCTCTTCAAACAAGCTCTCTCCTCGCCCAGGATGCGGAAGTGATAGAAGATCACCGCTACGAGCAGGAGGCCCACAGCTGTCCACGAGCCGATGGCGATGCAGGATCCCAGGATCATCAGGGCCAGGGACAGCCATTGCGGATTCCTGGAGATGCGGTAAAGTCCTGCGTTCACCGGCTGGCCCTCAGGCGCACTTCGAAAGTTGAACAGGGCGATCGTCATGCCCAGAAACCCGAGGGCGAAAAGGATCAACCCAACAAAGAATACCGCACTCCCCAACTTGAGGGGCGTCAGGATGATCAAAGCGACGACGGCCAGCGAGAAGGGTTTGCCAATCGCTGATAGGATCTGCTGTTCTCGACTCCAACCGGAGACGCTGAAGAGGTTAACCACGACGTAGCGCGGGAAGGTGAGCATGAGAATGGCAAAGAAGAGGTAAAACGTTCCAAGCATCAGCCAGCCGTTCAACCAGCCTAATTTCATGGTAGGCAGAAGTTCCATGGGAATCTCCTCCGGGGATGGTTCGTCGATCCGGTGCGGTCAATCGAAACCAGGTCGAACACAATGCCATCTTCGCGCATACAAGTGCAGAGAGCAATCCTTTCATATCAGCACGTCCGCCGTAAGTAGGTCACCGGCATGAAAATATCCCCGACGCCTTGTTAATGACGATGGCACCGTCAGCCTGGATTCGGTGGCCTAAGAACTGAAGAAGCATGTCCATCCGATCAGATGGCAGCGGTTCCTTCGCCCAAAAATCAGCCCAGGGGATCAGCGGTTCGATTTCATCCACACGTAGGCGATCGGGATATCGATCTAAGACGACGCTGGAGAAAACTGAGTCCAACCGCTCTTGCGCATGCGTGAAGTCGAAATGCTCTCTCACGATGGAGCCCTCGCCCTCCAGCAAGTACCCAAAGCGCTGAGGCTCGTAAGCTGCAAAAAGCTCCATAAGCTCA
>CAYLOP010000142.1:0-8205 GCA_964385305.1 uncultured Anaerolineaceae bacterium
AGCACTATCTGCGCGCGAGGACAGTCTCCGCGCTGTACGAAAGCATCCTCGAACGCTATGAAGAGGACTACGAACGCGAGCACCCTCGGCTGGTGGGGGAGATTACATCGCTTATATGGGCGTCGAGACGGGGCTTGTCTGAGGTGGAACTCTCGGAGTTGCTTGGCTCGCAGGGAGAGCCTATCCCGCGTGCGCACTGGTCCCCCCTATATCTGGCAATGGAGCCGTCGCTCGTTATCCGTTCAGGATTGATTGACTTCTCCCACCCTTTCCTGCGTCAGGCGGTGAAGCAGAGATACCTGCCGGAAGAAGACGACCCTCATAAAGCCCACATGCGCCTGGCAGAGTATTTCGATCGACGCACATCGGGCTTGCGCCGGATAGACGAACTGCCCTGGCAGTTGGCGCAGGCTAAATCGTGGGAACTGTTGTACGAGCTTCTGTGTGATTTACGCTTCTTCAATGCCGCCTATATCGAAAAAGAGTTCGAGGTCAAGGCGTATTGGGCGCAAGTGGAAGCCAACTCCCATTTCCGCATGGTAGAAGGTTATCAGAACGTGATCCAAGCCCCGGAAAAGTATCTGGATTACGTCTGGGATGTCGGGAACTTGCTCATGGACGCGGGTCACCTGGGGGAGGCGTTGTCGCTGCGAGAGGTACTGATCGAGCATTTCCGCCAGAGGGGGGATTGGGGAAAACTGGCCGCCTCGATCGGGATGCATGCGAATGCCCTCTACACCCGCGGCGACCTGGACGGCGCCTTTGCCTTACATCAGGAGGAGGAAAGGCTTTGCCGCGAATTGGGCTTAGGAGGCGGGTTGGCGATCTCGCTCGTCAATCAGGCGGTGATCCTGTATGACCGCGGGGAGCTGGATCAGGCATTGGAATTGTACAAAGAGGCAGAACGTTTTTTTCGCGATCAGGGTTCGATCAAGGAGGAGACCGTAAAGTCCGCTTACCAGCGTGGGTTGGCCAAGTCCTTGACCGGTCAGGCTAATGTCCTCAGCGCCCGTGGGGAAATGGATGGCGCGCTCGCCTTGCACGAAGAATCGGAGCGCCTGTGTCGTGTATTGGGGCATAAAGATGAGTTGGCCGTCTCGCTGACCAATCAGGCGAACACGTTCTCGAATTTCGGCGACCTGGATCGTGCAATAGAGCTGTACAGGGAATGCGAAAGAATCTGCCGCGAATTAGGGAACAAGAGATGGCTTGCGTACTCGCTCGGCAATCAGGCGAACATCCATTACCGGCGAGGCGATCAGAACCAGGCGATGGCACTCAACGATCGAGCCGAGCGCCTTTTTCGAGAGCTAGAGGATAAACCTGGATTAACCACCATCCTTCAAAATCAGGCGCGGCTCTTCTCCGATCGCGGGCAACCCGAGAGGGCTTTGACCTGCCACAAGGAAGTGGAGCGACTCTGCCGCGAACTGGGGGATAAAGCAGGATTGCAAAGCTCGCTCAGCAATCAGGCGTATCTCTTCGACACGCAGGGGAATTCGCCGGAAGCCCTGTCGCTTCAAAAAGAGAGCGAATCGCTTTGCCGTGAGCTCGGGGACCAACACGCATTGGCTATCTCGCTGATCCATCAGGCGGTGATCGTGGGCTTGCGCATGGGGCAACCCCAGGTCGCATTACCGATGGCGGAGGAGGCCTATCACCTGGCGGTCGCCTGCGGAGATGAAACGCTGGCGCGTCAGATCGATTCGCTTCGTCGAGATATCCGCTACTCCTGAAGCATCTTCTTTCTCGGCCTAACCGTCGTGGGCACCATCCACCGGGCGCATGAATTGGGGCCGTGGCGATGGTGGTGGTCGATTCGGGTCTGAAATACCTCGCTGAAGATCTGTTCGAAAGCGGATCGTAATCTGCACGATTTGGTCGTTTCGCAACTGGGGACCGATGGCGGTTCCCAGTCGCTGTTTTCATGATGGAGGGTGATTGACTTCTCACCCCGATGCGCGGCGTTTTGCCGCGCTGAATGGATGGCATTGAACATGTAGCGTACAGTAGATTATTTATCCATTGCGATTACCCCCCTTTACATCTCCATACGGCTGCGCGAGAATCCGGCATCATGAACAACAACCAGGCATCGCACCCCGACCTCTTCAAGAACGACCGCATGCTCTTCCGCTTTTCTCTGTACGGGTTTTTGAAAAATCTACGCTTCTTTGAACCTTTCATGCTACTCATGTTCCGCGATGGGGGGTTGACCTTCTTCCAGATCGGCTTGCTGTATTCCATCCGCGATATCGCCACCAACTTGCTCGAGATTCCAGCCGGTTTTTTCGCGGATGCGTTTGGGCGGCGTAGGGCCATGGTGTTCAGCTTTGCGTCCTACATCCTCTCCTTCATCGTGTTTTTCTACTTCCCAGGTTTTTTAACTTACGCGCTGGCGATGCTAGTCTTCGCGCTGGCCGAAGCGCTACGTACGGGGACGCATAAGGCACTCATCCTGGAACATTTGCGGCTGAAGGGGATTCAGGCGTATAAGGTGGCCTACTATGGCCGCACCCGCTCGGCCTCCCAACTCGGTTCGGCGCTGAATTCGCTGCTGGCAGCCGGGCTGGTGTTCTACACTGGCAATTATCGCTTTATCTTTATCGCTTCGACGGTGCCCTATGTGCTGGATTTAATCAACTTGATGGGTTACCCCGCAGTGCTGGATGGTGAAAGGGTGCATATGAACGCGGCGAAGGTGCCGGGTCAGATGAAGCAGACCTTTGGGGATTTCATCGAAATCTTCAGGCAGCGCGGTGCGATCTGCGCCATCCTCAATGCGGCGGGCTTTTCGGCCGGTTTTAAATCGATCAAGGATTACCTGCAACCCATCCTGGAGGGCTTCGCGCTCTCGCTGCCCCTCCTGCTTTTTGTGGAGGATACACAGCGCTCGGCATTGGTGATCGGAGCCGTATACTTTGTGATCTATCTGCTAACCAGCTATGCTTCCAGGCATGCGGCTGACGTCAGCGCCCGTTTCGAGAATCTGGCCGGCGCGATCAATGTCACCTTCTACATCGGCGCGGCGTTGATCGTGGTCGCCGGTCTCGCTGCCCAGGTGAACATCACCCTGCTGTCGATCCTGGTATTCGTGGGATTGTTCTTGATGCAGAACGTCCGCAGGCCGATGAACGTCGGCTTCATCAGCGACCAGATCTCGGACCATGTGATGGCGTCCGGATTGTCTGTCGAATCTCAGGCCACCACGCTGCTCATGGCTGCCTTCGCGCCGCTGCTGGGTGCAATGGCGGATGCGTTGGGGATCGGCGCCGCGCTGGCGATCTTCGGAGTCGGCTTGCTGATCTTCTCATTTTTGGTGCGCGTGCAGGCGGCTTCCGAAGATTGACTGAGTGGCTTTTGCTCAAATCGAATAACTCAACCCCCACTACGCAGGCGCTACCGCCCTACGCCAAAATCCCTATAATCCAGTGAACTTTCTGCTATGAGTAAAGGGGTTGGTATGAGAGGCTTGCGTTATGTACTGCTTTTCGTCTGCCTTGGGTTCCTTATGGGGTGTTCCGTCTCCAGCGGGACGCCGACTCCTAATATCGCGGGGACGACCGCCTTCGAGGACGCCATGGCCGGGGCGGTCGCTGCTACGCTTCAAGCTTTGGAAACGCGGTCCGCACCGATCCACCCTCGCTCACCCTTGTATATTGCGAATCTCTTGGACCCAGGCGACTTCTTCGAGGGCATGTGTGCACCCGGCTCAGTCCAGGATCTCATCGAGCCCTATCCTGTTTGCGGCTTCTACGGCGGCTGTTGGGAGGAATGGCCGGGCCCGGCAGACTTTGGAGCGGAGCTGGATCTCTCTATGGATGGGCGCGAGCTGGGTTCCATCGTATATCTATTCTATGAGGACAAAGAATCGGTATCGCAAATCTATCAGGCCTACTACGATCGCTATTCGCGCGCCGCGAATGATTATTACCATTCCCCAGAGATGGCGATCTGGATGCCCGCCTTCAATCCGTTCCAGACGGAGGGTTTAGGCGAGCGGTCCGTGCACGATCTCAGCTACGTCCTCGTGGGAGAGGACGATCTCGAAGTCCTGGAGATCAAATTGCTGTTCACACGCTGCAACGGCATCGTCATCGTCAAAATGATGTTTCCGACGCCGACCTCGGCGACGAACCCAGAACATCGGTCCCTGCGCGAGGATGAGCAGCGGGATGTCTTCTTGCAAGTGTTCGAATTTGCCCAAAACCTCGAAGCGCGGACGGTTAAGATCTCCTGTCCTCCATAGCACCTTGAAGGATTTTTTTAATATAAGGGGATTTGCACCTGGTCGAGCAGTTCGCCCCCCAATGCAATCGCCGATAAGTTCAACACCTCTCCATCCAACTCGCCGAGAACATAGTGCGTCTTTCGGAAAATTGCTTTGCTCCCTGGAAGTAACTCCCCTTGCGCGTAGAGCGTGGACGACCCACCGCTCGAGACAACGTAGGTGATCCCGTTTACAATGGAGCGCTCGTAGTTGTGAAAATGCCCTGACAATACCAGCGGGATGTCGGCATCCTGAAAGAGCGGCGCCCACGCGTCCCGCACGGGGAGGCTATTGGTGGGATGCACGGCGCTGCTGCTGAAGGGCGCGACGTGCATCACCGGGATAGTGGTATGGAAGCTTGGATCCGCCAGGCGTTCCGCAAGCCATGCGTTTTGCGCCTCACGCCCCGCCACGCCGAAGAAAACCTGTGAGTCGAGCATCACGAACTGGATGTCACCATAGACAAAGGCATAGTATTGGTTGCGCTGCCGCCCACCCTGACCCGGAAACAGGGGATCATCGGAAGCCGGAAAGGCGTGGAAATAAAAGGGCTCACCCTGCCAGCGGATGTCCTCGTCGTAATCATGATTGCCGGGGACGGTATAGACCGGCATCTGGCTCAGGAGCGGCTCGAAGGGGGTGAAGTATTTTTGGGCGTAAGAATCGAAGGGATCCACGCCCCAAGCCGTCTCGTCGACGACGTCCCCCGTGTGCAGGACGAAGTCCAGGTCGGCCGCCGCCATCTGCTCGACGAGGGCGATCGTGGCCTCATCGCCGAAGCTGGCATCGCCGATCACACCGAAGCGCAGCGGACCGCGCCCGGCTTGAGTCTGGAAGCAGACCGGACCCCAAGCGCGGCCAAGGAAGACGGGTTGCCGCAGGCTGTCATCACCCTCGTGGATTGCTACAATCGCCTCGTAGCTCATCTCAGGATCCAATCCATCCACTTCAAGTAGGTGCATCGTCTGTAAGGGGTCGAGCGTCTGCTCGATGATGCTTCCCCCATCCGCTGCAGAGCGCAGGTAAAGGTTGCCGCTAGCCGGCGAATCGATCTCGAAGAAAAGGGTCACGGAATCCCGGGTCACATGGCGGATCGTGAGCGGGATCTTGTATGCGACGTTCCCGAGCGGGAGACCCTCATCCAGGATGGCTTGCATGGGGTGGGGTGTCGGCGAAGGGATGGGCAATACCTCTGTGGTTGGCATGGCCAATGAGGAGGGAGAGGGACTCGACGCGGGCGGGGTTTGGGGAATCGCAGCGTCGGTGGGCGTGGTCTGCGGAGTACAAGCTGAGACGACCATCACCAGGATGGCTGTAATAAGGGTGCCCAGGCCAATGTTCGAGATTGAGCTCGGGTGGGTGCGTCGCATGCTTAAGAGTCTAACCTCAACTGATGCGATCCGCTATGTCACTTTTGTCATCGAACGCATCCTACATGGAATGCATGTCTTCTTACCCTGCATCCTGATCTCCTCGACCCAGTCGACCAGGGTTTGTATTGTGCTCTCGGCGTGTGTGTAGATTGGCGCTTTAAACGGTGGTTCTCCGGATAGGATGCTGTGCGGTTGGATGGGCTCGTTTGTATACCGTGGTAGGGCTAAGTGTCTTTGATCCATGTTTAAAAGGGAGGCTGCGAAGGGGGGCTTTGCCCTTGCATGGGAAATCGAGTGGTATACGCCAGTATGTAAACAGGAACCCCGGAGTTACTTACTCGCACTCAATTAAATACCACGCATAACATTCAAGATTCTAGTAAAAGGCATGAAATTCGTCTATGATGGACCTGGGTTAACCGGTATTTTAGTGGACGCGGTATTTACAAGGCATTTCCAGAGGCAATAGGAGGAATAGAAATGACCACGGAGAAGTTGATACGTTGGACGGGATTGTCGTCGATGATCAGCGGGGCGATCATCTTTCTGGCTGCACTCACAGCCGCGATTGCCCCGAACGCGGTCGGGACCATCGTCCTCATTGCAGGTGTCTTCCTGCTCTTCGCGCTCATGGGATTGTATCTATGCCAGATCGAGGAGACAGGGATCCTCGGCCTGATTGGTTTCGTCGTCGCGATCGCAGGGGCTTATATCTCGGTCGGGCGGTTTCTTCCGCCCTCGGGGACGGTCATCTTCTGGGTTGGTATCATTCTGCTCGCCGTAGCCACGATGCGGGCGCGCGTCCTGCCGTACTGGGCGACCTGGTTGCTGTGGTTGTGGGCCGTTGCCGGGTTGGTCTCGATCGTCGCACTTGTCGCAAACAGCATTGTCCTGCTTGCGATCGGGTTGGTGCTGTCGAGCATCGCGCGAGCGGGTGTCGGCATCACATTGTGGTTTAAAGAGGAGAAGAAGAGCAAGAAATAACGAGCCCTGACATCGCGGTGCAGCCTTGTAGTCATACGCAAATACCTATAGATACGCGTGAGTCAGTTGTGAAGACAGGAGAGTGGCCCTGAAGCTTGTGCCTCAAGACAGTTCCTCGCCATTAAAGCCATCATGTACCAACTGACCAACGTTTCGGCTCATTCGACTGCAGGCGCATGCATGGTGTACCCTGACGGCCAGATTCTCTATATCAATGTGCGATCAAACCGCCTATAACGGATTCAGTTCCATCGCGAATCGGTTTTATGCCCACATCGTTCATTTTGCCACAGGCGCGACCGGCGGGCTGCCCCTCCTTTATTTCCGGCATGACGCAAATGTGCACAGCGTGCTGCCTGTAGATTTCCGTTTGTTCCCATCATACGGAATAATCTTGCATGACATTGGCGGCGGAATTCTGCTCCAGTTGAGTGTTAGCGACTAACGCGATTTGGGGCGAGAATTCTCCGGATACGATGTTAAGAATTCCCGGAAGTCAAAAAGAGATTTCGAGGAGTTGACCCGATGTTTCGCAGAGATAGAAGTGCCAATGTAGAGTCACACATCGATGTTCTATCAGGCAAGGATAAGGACGCAATCGCGAAGGCTGTCGAGGCGCTGGTTAAGATCGGCGCTCCCGCGGTGGAGCCGCTCATCGCGTTCTTGGACATGTACGTCGTATGGGGCAAAGGCAAGGACGCCAGCGAAGCCCTTGGGAGAATCGGTGAGCCGGCCGTGGAGCCGCTCATCGCAGCCCTCGGTGCCGTGAAGATCCCTGCGCAGAGAGCTGTCGTGCACCTGCTGGCGCGGATCGGCGATCCACGCGCTGTTGATCCGCTCATCGCCGCGCTCGATGCGGATGCCCCCTAACGATCTACAGACGCATCGCTCTGCCATTAGCCAAACCGATGATCGCCACCGTTGCGCTTTTCGAGTTCATAGACAGTTGGAACAGCTTCTTCATCCCGCTCGTCTTTACCCTGGGGAGGCCCGATCTACGTACCGTGGCTGTGGGGATGTATGCGTTTGTTGGCCAACATGCCACGAATTGGACGCTGATGTGCGCGGCCGCCGTGATGTCTTTGTTGCCCACCTTGCTGCTCTTTTTCCTGCTCCAGCGGCTTTTTGTTGAAGGCGTCGTAGGTGCAATGCGCGGGTAGAGGGTAAGGCCTACCTCGGGTGCATGACTCACGCGGCTGTCTAGCGGGTGTTCTCAGGCCATCCGGCGTGGACAGCGGGGTCTGGTCGTCCTAAAATAGTTACGATGCATAACGGTCTTATGACGAAGCTCATCCTGACCGATACGAGTTCACAAAACAAGGGAGGTTCGATGGACATTCCTGAATACATCACAGTGGATGAAGTGCGGCGCGTTTGCCAGGAGCTTGGCATTCGTGATTGGACGCATTTGACCGGCAGTGAGGTTGAGTTACATGAAGCGGAAATCATCCGCGCCGAGGTGGGGGGTGAGGCGCAGGAGATCTCGGTCGAGGATTTCAAGCTCGGATTGGAAGTAGAACTCGAGCATGGCATCATCTTTCCTGACGCCAATGTGACCAACAACCACCCGATCCTAAC
>CAYLOP010000143.1:0-8138 GCA_964385305.1 uncultured Anaerolineaceae bacterium
ATCGAGTGGGATGAGTGGCAGACGGGTGAGCGGCATGAGGGCATGTTTTACAGCCTGATCACGTTGGCGAAGAAGTGGGCTTCCTCCATCGCCGTGCCCTTGGCCGTACTGGTGCTGGGTTTCACAGGGTACGACTCGAGCCTGCCGGTTCAGCCCAGGTCGGCGATCACCGGCATACGCATCGTCACAGGTCCGATCCCTGCGGCACTGCTTCTTGGGGGAATTGTCTTTGCTATGCTCTATCCGCTCGGAAAAGAAAAGTTTGATCAGGTCAGAGCGGAATTGAAGATCCGTCGAGAGGGAAAAGAGGAGCGTGGATGTGACCCGGATTGAAGTTCGAGTCCTGAGAAACAAGCGCGAGCGAAATCTCTTCCTGACCTTCCCATGGCGTATCTATCGTGATGATCCCTTATGGGTGCCTCCCTTGATTTCCGACCGAGCGGAAACGATCGATCCGCAGAAGGGCGCGTTCTTCCAACGCGGCGGCCGTGCTGAGGTCTTCATGGCATGGGAAGATGGGGTGCCGGTCGGCACGATTTGTGCGGGGGTCGATCCCTTTGTGAATCAAAGCCGCGAAATACCCGAAGGCCTCTTTGGTTTCTTCGAGTGTGTGGCGCGGTATGAAGTGGCGGAGGCGCTACTCAACCATGCGCAGGATTGGGCCGCCGAGCAGGGGATGCGTTCGCTCTGGGGACCCTTCAATCTGGATTACGAAAATGCCTACGGCATCCTGGTGGAGGGGCGCGACCGTCCGCCAGTCATGCTCTGCGGGCATACGCCACCCTATTACCAGGCATTTGTGGAGCGGTTCGGCTTCCAACCGGCGCGAGCCGACAATATCGCCTTTGCCGTTGCCTTGGAAGAGGCGAACCCACAGATCGAGCGACTGCATCGGCTGTCGGACCGCCTGCGTGAGAAAGGCCGCATCACGATTCGCGGCGCACGCTTTGATGCGTGGGAAGAGGAAGCGGATCATATTCACCGCCTGCTCAATCTGTGTTTGAGTCATCTCCCCGACAATATTGGGTGGCATCGGGAGACCGTGCGTGCTACGTTGAGTCCCTTTCTCAAAATAGCCGATCCGGATCTGATCCTCTTTGCAGAGGTGGATGGTGAGATTGTGGGTTGGTTCCCGGGCATTCCGAATGTGAACGAGTGGCTCATTCATGCCAACGGGCTTCGCCGGCCTTGGGACTACCTCAAGCTCTGGTGGTACAGTCGTAAGCCGACCGAGTGTGTGGCCGTGAAAAGCGTGCTCGTTCTTCCGAAATACTGGGACAGGGGGGTGGCGGTGCTGCTCTTTGACGAGTTGGCGAAGCGCGTGCGGGCGCGGGGCTACCGATGGGCAGATCTCTCGATCACCTCTGATGACAACCCGCGCACGCCCCAACTGGCGAAACGTTTTGGGGCCAAGATCTATAAGCGCTACCGGGTGTACCGCATCAGGTGGTAGCGGAATGTGCCCATGAGACGTGCGCGCCGGCCTCGTTGCCGAGGTGGGGGTTGTAAACCTTGCGCCGCGCGTGGGACCTTGCCGGGCATCCAAAATCTGCGCATAGCCACCGAATCCGCATGTGCGCTGCACACCTCCCGTGCAGCGCACATGGTTTTATGTATGGCAAGGTGCAACGCGGCGGACGATGGCAGCAAGGACATCTTATATCAAGTTCACGCTTCGTTGGTTTGCACAGCGATGGCGAAGCTCGATTCGGTGGCTCGCTGCGTCGATCATTGCTAAAAATGTCTGGATATGACCGGCAGGAGAGGTAAACTCAATGAGAACCATCAAGGATAAGTGCATAAAAACTAAGAACCTTGGGTAGTACTCCCGAATCGTCGAAGACCTTTTGCGGGTGAGTGAAAACGGCCTCACGGCTCTAATCTTTTTTTAGCAGTAAAACTATTTGATAAAGCTGGCCGGGTTTCTGTATCCTTCGCTTTGAATACGACTGTCACCTGACGATATATAATACCTTTGACGAGCCGGTTGATGGGACCTTCTAGTAGCGATATGCAGGCGTTGGTCCAGGACTGTATGTCACTTTTAGATGTCTCGTGAACGGAGGTTAAGCAATGAACCATCGTAAAAGGCTTTTCATTTGGTGTCATCCACGTACGGCTTATTTGCTTACCTTACACCTTTCGTTTGTCTTCACGGAGACAGGCCGATATGTAGACAGGCCAGTAATTAACACAGTCGGTCCGAATGACAAGGTGTTTGCGGACACGATGTGAATCACCTCGGCGCGGTTATGCTTGTATTAGCTGACTTGGAAGACACATTTTCTTATCGAGTCCGTTGGGTTATGAGAATGGCAGGGAAATAGAGAAATAACATGAACGACTCGGTTGATAGTTCTCTTCAATTCCTCCGATTAGATCCGCTCACCGGCGCCGGGAATCAGTTGGCATTCTTCGAGTGGCTTTTAAGTCTGGCAGAGACTCAACCTGTAGCCTCTTTTACACTGATATCCCTTGATGTTTGTAACCTTAAGCACTTGAACGATACCCACGGTCGTGCAGCCGGCGATGCCGCGTTGAGGTGGGCAGTGCTGGTTCTTTTAGAAGAGGCACAAGCGGAGGTCTATCGGATCGGGGGTGATGAATTTGTGGGCATATTGTCGACGGGCTCTCCAGCAACCCACACCGAGGTTTTTGAGCGAGTCTGTAATCGGCTCACTAATGAGTCGAGCCTTGTCAAGTTAGACCTGCCGGCAGCAATCGTAGCTATGATCCACTACACCGACCTGGATGAGATTTCCCCCAAGGATGTTCTTGGAGTGATCTACGGAACCCTCATCGACTTAAAGCAAGATCCGGACCAATCCTATAAAGTAGTTGATGCCACTGTAATTGAACCCGCATCGGATCTCAGCGGCCTAATAGACGATTTGGCGCGGCGCGTTGTTTCTCTGGGTACGATGTTGGACAAATCTCATCGATTAGCCTACAGGGACTCAATTACTGGCCTCCCCAATATGCATGCGGCGATGGATGAACTTGAAGAAACCATCCAACGGGCAGCATCAACAGAACAGCCTTTCGTAATTCTACTCATTGATGGCGACAACCTTCGTAGGTATAACAAGCTTGGATATCTCGCCGGGGATGAGATGATTGATCGATTAGGAAAAGCCCTGGAAAGTGAGTTGCGCCCGGCAGACTTTATAGCTCGCTGGCGTACAGGTGATGAGTTCCTGGTAATTCTAAAAGATGCGCCGCTTAATCTTGCATTATCCATAGCCGAAAGACTGCGCCAGGGAATCAGTGTCATTTCCCAAGAATGGGTCTATCCGATAACAATATCCCAAGGAGTTGCTGGATATCCTGAACATGGTCGCACGCTAACAGAGCTACTTCATCATGCCGAACGGGCCTTAAATTCTGCAAAAGAGGCGGGGAAAAATCAGGTGGTTTTCAATAGTAACTAGACTCAATTACCAAGCCAGCTAACACCTGCTGCGGCGGACGCATAACAACGCGCTGCGCAGCTCTTCCGTTCTCCGTCCTCGCTGTGATGAACGCGAAGTGTCAGAGGTCAATGACCGGAAACCATGGAGCCGCTCATCCCGCAGCCGTTATGCGCCGCAAGTAAATAAATAGGAATGAAAGAAATGAGACATCTATTAAAATGTCTTTTCATAGCTCAGCTTATCTCCGCTTGTGTAACTAAGCCATCCATCGTGTTCTACGTTCCATCAAACACTGTTGACGCAGGATCTGCCCTAACCCCAATTGCCTTGCCCACTAGAGAACCAACTTCATCACCCAAAGCATCTCTGACGTTAACGCTTGTTTCATCCCTCCACCAATCACCACACCCTCAAACCTTCACGCCATCGGCAACATCTCCTCTGATCCCCACACCGGGTACCGAAACCCCTAAACCCAGCTTCTGCTCGGATATTCGATTTTCAACAAAACCTAACGCGTCCGTAGCACAGCAAGTCTTCCCTTCGGGTACGAATCAGATTTTTGCGATGTGGGATTACGCCAATATGCGGGAAGGTCTTGATTTCCGGGCGGAGTGGAGTTATTTCGATCCGCAAACAGGGAAGGCTGCGTTGATCCAAGTTCGAGAGGAGAAATGGGATTATTCCAGGTACGGTGCCACTGGCACCATCTCTGATGAAGCCCTGTCATACTTCGACGATGGATTGGAACCAGGTTGGTACTCGCTGTCCTTATATATTGAGGGTAAACAGTCGTGGAACAGCCAGTGTCCCTATAACATTGAATTTGTGGTTGTTGAGACTGCGGATATCAAGCCACTTGAATCTCCTGATGGGACTCTTCTTGCCATTGTGGAGAAGCCAGGTGTTTTGATTATTCAAGGGCCTAGTGGCAAACACCGGGAGCTCATCGTGACAGATGAGATATCCAGTCTCGCTTGGTTTCCTGACGGACGTCACTTGGTCTACAGCGAGAGAGATCGTACAGGTCAAATAATGCATGCGGGTACTGCTGGTATCCGGGAAGCGTTGTGGGTCATCGATATTCAAACAGGCGAGAAGAATCTGGTTGGCACAGCCGATGAAGTTTTGCATACGCCACATATATCCCCTAGCGGCCGTTATATCGCTTTGCTTACTGGAACGAATTGGTTTGATGCTTGCTTTGTAGACCTTAGTGTTGTGGTTATTGAGATGAATGGTAAACTCGATCGTATTGGCACCTTTGATTTGAGCGATTTTACAGGCCTGCCAAAAGGTTCTGAAGACACCTCAATCTATCCCATTGATCTTGAGGATATTCCCATACCGGGCCGCTGGCAAAGCAGCAACCAACTAATTGTCGGTCTGGGTTGGACCTGTATGCCATCTGATCCCGATGGGATTTATCTGCTCGATCTCGCGTCTTTGAATGCTGAGAGGGTCGACGATCTGAAAGGGGAATAGAGATTTAGTGACTTGACGCGAAGCTCCGGGGACGAGTTCATTCAAGGATAGTTATCTGTATTAGTAATTGCGAGTGAGTCGGGCAAGGTAAAATTTGCTTATGATTACCTCAAGCGGCGCATACTCGTGCGCTGCAGCCTTTAATAGGATTTTCGACCGAACGCGCGGGAGGCGCGATTTGGTAGGACGATACCTTGTGTGTAAGGAGAACAAGGAGCGTGTTCATGACAGGAATCTCATCGATCATCATCACATT
Source organism: uncultured Anaerolineaceae bacterium (assembly GCA_964385305.1). Taxonomy (GTDB): domain Bacteria; phylum Chloroflexota; class Anaerolineae; order Anaerolineales; family E44-bin32; genus CAYLOP01. The sequence goes on from CAYLOP010000143.1 coordinate 5,155, forward strand.
GGCTTTGGTGTTCTATTCGATTGGCGTTTGGAGCGAGCGAATCGCAGGAAGATTGAAGGTCTGGCATCTCGTTTTCTTTTGGTTAGGATTTATTTTCGATACCTGGGGAACCGGATTGATGTTCGAGATGGCAGGGGGGATGAGATTTGATTTACACGGCCTAACAGGCTTGATAGCCATTATCCTGATGTTTGTCCATGCTGTTTGGGCGACGATTGTCTTACTCCGAAAAGATGAACGCTGGATCAACAATTTCCACAAGTTTAGTGTGGTCGTTTGGTTGATCTGGCTCGTGCCTTACCTGAGCCCGATGATTTTCGGCATGGGATAATTGGAGGACAATCTGCTTTGCAAGCGGTATGATTTGTATCGGGAGTAATAAGTTTCCCGGAAAGGTGATATGTACTGTGAAGAGAAATCGATTTATCGGAGGCGTTGCCCTACTTGTGTTGGCTGCGTTGGTTTTTGTGTTCCTAAAGACAGATGCGTCGATTCCTGTCGCCATTACTTTGACCGTCGTCGGCGTTGCACTTGTTGCCGTAAGTAGACGTGGTAACTGAAGCTCGGATTATGGTGCGATCCGCCAGTCTGAATTTCATTTTATATTTGCCATGAAATTAATATTCTTGAGTTGTTCATGGGAGATCACTAGTTGAACATCAAGGTCAACACGTTTGGCACCCGTGGCGACGTTCAACCATACATCACCTTGGGCTTGGGATTGCAGCAAGCCGGGCATAAAGTTCACATCGTCACGCATCATAAGTCGGACAGAGCGGGAGCAAGCAGAAGCACTGGCGCGGGGGAAGAAGCTCTGGGACATACTGAAATTCCATGCGTACCTGGATAAGCGTTCGGCTGATTCAAGTTATACCTTCCGTAAGTTTCTCAGAGAGATCGGCGGGGCGATTGAGGAGTAGCAGTCAGACGGAACGATGGAGGCTTTCAACTCGCTTGTCCAGTACAACGTGGTCAATGGGATGCCGGGTTAGGGTGTCGTAGGAGTTTATCGTGCATCCTATTCGCATGAATTCAGCAAGCATTGTCCGACTCACTTTGTTTGTTGTCTCCTTCACGCTCGCTATTCTCATAAAGAAAATCTATAGGCCATGGATTTATCAACGAGGGGCGTGGGGATTAGGCGTCGCGGATTTGGGGTCCGAGTCTGTTCTATGTTTTTGGATTGATGATGCTCACCACCGCGCTGGTCGCCGCGACAGGTCAATGGAAACATCTTAAATTTCCAACGATGATTGGGATCGCCTTTGGGGCAATGTTGTATGAGATCTCGCACGCCTTCCGATCGGACCGTTGGTTCAGTTGGGATGACATCACCGCGACAGCGGCCGGTGGACTGATGGCACTCCTGGTCGAATGGATCCTCACGAGAGCGGAATACAAGGTGGATCGAGAGTCTTCCGGTCCCCGGCCTTGACGCCGTGACAATACCCACTCTCGATGGCACGGATCCTTTCCTCAATCATTCGTTGTGCCTCCCAATCAGTTTAGCAATAAGACTACTCTGCAGAGCTTTCTCTAGAAGGATTCATCGCGCTATTAGGTCTTGGGTAGCGTGTGACGTGATCCCGTTCCCTCATGGGATGCGTGGACCTGTCGGAGCGTAGGAATTGTGAGATTTTCGTGCTATGTTGTATTCTTTAGCCGTGGCTGAAGAAGTTGAGGTGCCACAATGGTTGATGACACTGTTGAAATTCGCGCATCGATCCGATGTAGATGAATTAGCGCAACCCTCCAAGGATGTGGGAAATGCGTGAGGCTGGTGAGGCATTCGTTCGCGTAGGGACTACGCAAGGTTTGTATGAAAATACATGCTATGGCTTGTGAACTTTCATCCATCGATCGCCGATAGCGGACATCAGGCTTTTCCATCACAATTTTGATGGGAATGGAAGCAATGCTTGATATGAATTGCATGCACGCAGGCGATGCGATTTGAAACTTTACCGGTGAGAATTTCGATATTTTCTTGCATGGAGGCCCAGATATGAACAAGCGCGCTCATGTTCTTTCCAGTTTATTGATGCTACTTCTTGGCCTTGCTGCCTGTAGTGCTCCGAAAGTGGAAACAGAATCCCCTGCGCCACCAACGAAGATTCCCACCGTTCAACCCGTCAAACCGTCCCCAACTCCGGAGCAGTCGGGTGTGGTGACGACAAGAATTGAAATCGATGGCGACCCATCCGATTGGGAGAGGTACGATGTCTTGTCGAGTGATCCTGAAGGCGATCACCAGGGTGGCGGATTCGACATCGCCGCGCTGCGAGCTTTTACGAATGATCAATATCTCTATGTTTTGATTGAAACCCACACGCCGCGTAGCGACTATGTACAGCTTGACCTGTTGATAGGGGCCGATGAGTCTACCTACGTGGTCTCGATAAACCCCGAGGGTGGTGGCGAAGCGGTCATGGGAGATGTATCAGGTGACAGCTTCGTGAGCCTTGGCAATGTTGTTGGCAGCGCTAGCGCGGCGCTTGATGCTGTGGAGTTTAAGATGCCGCTCTCGGCATTCGGAGATGCTAAGCGCATCACTTTGAAGGATGTGCGCCCCATGGGGGGTGAGTGTTGTGATGAGGATTGGTATCCCATTGACGATATCGCGCCGGTAGCGGTTGCGCAACTTGATGAGGTGGAGCCTACGTACAGCGATGAAGTAGAACCGAAATCGGAACAGATGTGCGCTGCTGATATTGCGCCGCCGCTGAGGTTTGGGGCTTTCGAACCAGCTCAGGTTCAGTTTACGCAGCCGGGCTATGCCGCTGAGTGGTTCGTCTCGCCAGCGAAGTTCAACATGCCGCAGGACGTAATGCTTACCCCGCAGGGAGACATCTTCGTCCTTGCTACCCGTAATTTTGCCATCTTTCGGGTCACGAAAGACGGCGCTGTCACGACATTGGCGGAGGGTGTTTATGGTTACACGAGCGATGTCGATGCAGAAGGTAACGTTTATCTATACTCACATC
>CAYLOP010000144.1:0-8054 GCA_964385305.1 uncultured Anaerolineaceae bacterium
TCATGCCCTCGAGCGCTTACTGGAACTCGGCCAGGGTGAACCGCGATACATGATTAAAGCCTTCCGAGGGGGATGAGAATGCAAGGCGCCTGTGGAAGGCCAAGCGCAGGTTGAGGTCAAATTGATCTACCGCCGTGCCTACAAAGGAACTCATGGACCAAAAAGGTTGGGATTTTCCGGACATCGTGATGAAAAGCGAGAGTTTGCGTCTTCCAATGTCGGTGTATGTCTATCCTAATAACGATGATGTCCCTTCTACTCGAAGGGACATCGCTTCATTTATTAAATATCGAGGAGCTTTCCGCCCATCTTGTTGATTTACTGCTACTCCAGCCCCCACAGGATGACGGTGTCGTCGTCGGATGATGAAGCGATCAGGCTGCCATCTGGCGAGAATGCCACGCTGGTAACCTCGCCGGCATGGTCCTTCAAGCTCGTAAGCAAGGTGCCTTCAGCTGCGTCCCAAAGCCGCACGCTTTGGTCCCTCGAGCCTGAGGCTAGCAGCTCGCCTCCCGGCGAGAAATCCACACTGTTTACTCGATAGCTGTGGCCCTCGAATTGTTGAAGGAGATGCCCAGTCTCGGCGTTGATCGTCCAGAAAGTTGCGCTGCTGGCGAAGGCAACCGCGAGCGATGTCTCGTCTGGTGAGAGGTCGATATCGCGCACCGTCATGTTGCCGCGCAAGAGTTCGGGGCTTGTGAACCCCTCGATTTGGGTGGTATAGATGGAGCCGCCGCAGCAAGGCCGACCTTCGCCGGTGATGATGCGCTCGCCGTCCGATGTGAAGGCGAGCCCCCATGAACCCACCGTGCCGCCTGCGTTCGGTACGCAGTTCGGTTGGACGATCGTGCGCCGCAGAATGCCGGTGTCTACCGTACGCAGCTCGACGTGGCAGAGCTGATCTGCCATGGCGAACAGTTTGCCATCCGGGGAGAACGCCACATCCAGCGTACGGCCGAAAAAGCTGCTGCTGATGGTCCTCACCAGGCTGCCGTCCGACATCTGCCAGATCCGGACCGTGCGATCGTTCGAGCCCGAAGCGAGTAGGGACCCGTCCGGGGAGAAGGCGACGGTTAGCACATGGTCGCTGTGACCCTTGAGTGTGCACCGCAAGCTCCCATCCACCACGTTCCATACCCGGACCGTGCCATCCGCCGAACTGGATGCCAGCAGGGTGTTGTCGGGCGAGAATGCCACATCGGTCACATCGTCTGTATGGCCGGTGAGCGTGAGCACGGGGGATAGTGCATCGACCGAGTCTAGATGGATGGTCTTACGCGCCGGGGAGGGAGATTCCGTCGGGGCCGGCACAGGCGATGGGGTGATGGCCGGTGTGTCGCTGGGGGCTGCGGTCGGTGCCGCAGGCAGGGTCGGGACGGGCGTTGGGGGAGCGCTGAGCGCCACGACAGGCGTCGGGGGGACTGGGCTTGCAGTACAGGCCGTGATCGTGAACGCTAGAAGCAGGGTTGTGATCCAACTAAGTTGGCTCCACCCTGGTCTTACAGGTTGTCCCTGTTGGTAAGTGAATCTTGAACCATTCTTTGTCATCTTAGACTCCAATAATACATAAATGCCAAACCAAGGTTGCACGAATGTGCCCTTCCATTGTATCGCATATCATTCATAGCGCAGCGCTTCAACAGGTTGAAGATCAGCCGCGCGCCGGGCAAGTGAATGCGAACCTGCTGCTCGGCACGCGAAAAGTTAATAGCAGGAGGTCGGAAGGGTCCAGCAGAGATGGGTCGACAATCCGCAGAAGAAAGGTGCCATACGCGACTTCCTCTGGTCTCTGAATAATAGTTGACTGTATACTAGTGCAAGGGCGTTCTTGGTAAATTTCTCATGAGTGATCATGTGAGCATCGTAGCCATTGCGAATCAGAAAGATGGGGTGGGTAAGACCACGACAGCCGGCACGCTCGGGCATGGCCTCGCCATGCGGGGGTACAAGGTCCTTCTCGTTGATCTCGATCCACAAGGACACATCGCCGAATCCCTGGGACTGGAGATAGCACCCGGTCTGCACGATCTGCTCGTGGAGGGGCACGAGCTTGGACGCGTTGTCGTCCCGGTGCGTGATCAGCTCTATGCTGTTTTGGGGAATAAAACGACGGAGCGAGCGAAGCGGTTTCTAGCCTCCGAGCCCTTTAGCCACAAATCGCTGAAGAAGGCGCTCAACGGTGCGCCCTATGATGTGATCCTGCTGGACTGCGCGCCATCTTTCGATATCCTGCATATCGCAGCGTTGGTCGCGAGCGATTATCTCATGGTGCCGACCAAGCTGGAGCACCTCGCTGCCGATGGCTTGAACGAGCTGCTGATCTCGGCGGCGCAGTTGCGGGAGGAGGGGGAGAGTGTGGTGCAACTCGTGTGCGTTCTGCCGACGTTCTTCGAGCGTGTCACGCGTGAGACAACCGAGCAGCTGAGGTTGTTGGTCGAGCAGTTTGGCGGGTATGTCTGGCCGCCAATCCCCAGTGACATACGCGTGCGGGAGGCCTCTTCATACGGAAAGACAATATGGGAATACACGCGCCAATCGACATCCCTTCAGGGCTATTCCAGCGGGGATGATTCTGTACCGATCGGGGGTTACATCAACGCGATGGTGCGCCTCATCGATCAGCTTGAACTTGAGGAATCCGAAGATGTCTAAAAGAGAGACTCGCCGAAAAGCCATCGACCCCCAAACGCGTGACCTGCTCGACCAGCTCACACAGCGCGATGAGCGAAGGTCGATGAGTGCAAAGGAACGCAGGGATCGTGACAAGACCAAAGCTCGTCTGCGGCGCCGCGTCAATTGGGATCTTCCCACGACGATTAAAGATCGCATCAAAGCCATTGCGAAGGAGGAGCGTATCCCGGAGAGCCAAATCGCGGCCTGGCTGCTGGCACGCGCGCTGGAAGATTTGGGTGAGGATCGAGCCGCGCGGCGTGAGAAGCTGGATCCCTTCAAGGAGGTCTCCGAGAGCCCGCGTTATGAGTGGAACCTTCGCCTGGAGCCGGTCGACCCGCATCGCAAGGAATAGAGTTTATTCGCCAGTACCGCAGCCAAAGGGCGCCCCTGTTTCGAAATGGAGGGGCGCCCTTGGTTTTGCCCAGGGACGCCCCAAGATTGTTGAAAGTTTTATTTGGGATGGAACCTTGCGGACGACTTCCACGAGGATGTTCCAGATACTCTCCTTTACGCGTAAATTAATAGCTGCGGATTGGGGAAATGGAATCACAGATCCACATCAACCTGGTCGATGGATGATTGCTGGGTTGAAAGGGGCATTCGCAACGGGAATCGAGATTCCTCGTGGCTGCGCGACTTGGATTGACGCTCTTCGATTTTCCCGTCAACAACTAGTAATCGACCCCAGAATTTGCTATCATAAAGACAGATTCTTGATGCGCACCTTTGCCCGCTCGCACCTGCTACACCGGTATATGCTGAAGGGCGACCGTCGGTGGAGGAAAAGTAGACTGCGTTATGTCAAATTGACATAACGCTTTTTGTTTGCCAAATCCTATAAACGGAAACAGGAGGATATGAAAGAGATTACAGTAGATGTGGCCTTATATGGACCGGTAGCGCGCTGTGTTGGTAAGAAGCATCTCGCACAGATGACGGTACAGCTCAAGGAAGGTACGACCTTGGGTGAGTTGATAGAGCGTTGGGGGATCGAGAAGGGTGACACGGGCTACATTTTCGCCAATGCTGTCTTGTGCGATGTCCCGGGGATGAATGCCAGCCACGATCTTCTTCTCCAGGACGGCGATCACGTCGGTATCTTTTCCCGTGTGCACATGTGGCCTTACCAATACCGTGATGGCGTTCCTATGACGGCGTCGTTGAAACGAGCTCTTCGAGCGAAGGGGGCGATTCACCACTCTTATAGATCGCTGGAATAGGTATTGCAGAAGTAACCAGACCGACTGAACAACAGGAGGATTGCTATGACAAAGAAGATACTTCGCATCAACATGACCGACCTGGATTTTACCTATGAGGACATGCCAGAGAAGTGGGCTCGTTGGGCAGGAAGAGGTTTGACCTCCGCGATCACGTTCGAGGAGGTGGAACCCACCTGCCACCCGTTGGGCCCGAATAACAAATTGACCATCGCGCCGGGTTGGGTGACGGGAACACCCGCCGCACCCAGCAGCGGACGGACATCCTTCGGCGGAAAAAGCCCGCTGACCGGGACCATCAAGGAATCCAACGCCGGTGGCCTTTCCGGGCAGAAGATCGCCAAGCTGGGTCTTGCTGCAATCATCCTGGAGGGAGAACCGAAGGAGGATGCGTGGTACACCCTTGTGATCACGAAGGACGGCGTAGCGTTCAAGGACGCTGCAGAATTGATGGGCAAGGGGATGTACGAGGTCGATGAGATCCTGTGGAAGACCTACCCCGATACCGCCGTTATCGGTATCGGCCCGGTCGGGGAGTTGAAACTCTCCAATGCCGGCATCTCCGTGAACGATGTCGAGAACCGCCCCGGCCGCTATGCCGGACGTGGCGGCATGGGTGCCGTGATGGGCGCACGCGGCGTGAAAGCCATCGTGATCGACGACACGGATGGCCCGGGTGTGGACATTGTCGACAAGGCGTTGTTTGAGGTCGGACGTAAGAAGCTGACGGACGCGATCCTCGAACATGACATCACAAAGAAGGACGGCGCGCTGCAAGGCTACGGCACAGCGGTCTTGGTGAACATCATCAACGAAGCCGGCGGTCTGCCCACCCGCAATTTTAGCTCGGGCCAGTTCGAGGGCGCGGCCAATATCTCGGGCGAGAAGATTGCCGAGGTGGTCGAGGAACGCTGCCCGGATGACGGCAAGGAGGGAGCCGTCGGTCACAACTGCCACCCCGGCTGCATCATCAAATGCTCCAACATCTACCCCGACGAAGATGGCAAACACCTGGTATCCTGCGTCGAATATGAGACGGCCTGGGCGCTCGGCGCGAACTGCGGCATCGACGACCTCGATATCGTGGCGCGCATGACTCGGGCGTGCAACGACCTCGGATTGGACACGATCGAAGCAGGCAACTCTATCGCCATCGCCATGGAAGGCGGCCTGCTCGAATTCGGCGATGGTGAAGGCGCCTTGAAACTGTTCGACGAGATCGAGAAGGGCACGCCGCTGGGCCGCATCCTGGGGCAGGGCGTGGAAGCGACGGCGAAAGCCTTCGGAGTCCACCGGGTCCCGACCGTAAAGGGGCAGTCGATGCCGGCCTACGAACCGCGCGCCATCAAGGGTATCGGCGTGACCTACGCCACTAGCACTATGGGGGCCGATCACACCGCCGGATACACCATCGCTCCAGAGAACCTTGGCGTCGGTGGCAAGGTCGATCCGCTTTCCGATGAGGGCAAGGGTGAGCTCTCGCTCACCTTCCAGGCTGCGACAGCTTTCATCGACAGCACGGGCTACTGCCTGTTCATCGCCTTCCCGATCCTGGACATCGCGGATGGCTGGGCCGGGATGGCCGAGACGGTCGCGGGCGTCACCGGCATGCCAGTCACCGGCGATGACGTGATCCCCATGGGCAAGGAGATTCTCAAGATGGAGCGCCTGTACAACGAGCGGGCAGGCTTCACAGCAGCAGATGACCGACCGCCCGAGTTCATGCGCTATGAGAAGTTGCCCCCACACAATGTGGTGTGGACGGTGACGGACGAGGAGCTCGACAAGGTCTACGACTGGGTGCATGACGAATAGCGAATATGCAGGTCGAGGTGGTTGTCTTTGCGACGCTGCGTCGCTATATGTCTGATTTAAAGATCGGTGATAGTCTCTGGATCGAGATCGCGCTTGGCGCAACGTTCGCGGACATACGCGATCGGTTGGGTTTGCCGCCGGAGGAGGTGAAGATCGTGATGTGCAACAGCCTCCAGGTGGAGCTCACCGACGTGGCGCAAGACGGCGACCGGATCGCCTACATCCCGGCCGTCGCAGGGGGGTGATGCCTGCGCTTCTAGGGGATGGTAGGTCTGTTAGAGTCTAGGATCAGGCATATGTAATGTAGAGACGCCCCCCGTTCGCCCCGTACGTACTTAGCGGGGGCGGGGCGTCTCTACCGTTTCTTCTGTAGGGGATCCTGCTGTGCGGAATGACAGGCTTTGGTTATGGGGGGTCCGTCATCCCGAGCGACAGTGGACCTTGTGCCGAATTTTTGATCGTGGAGAGAGGGATCTAGATTCTGGGGAGCGATGACGGATTCAGCAGGAGAGGGCTTTGATGACGGGAATCGAGATTCCTCACGGCTGCGCCGTTCGGAATGACAAGTTAATTTTGTAGCGACGCCCCGCCGGGGCGTCTTACGTGTGATATTGAAGTGCGTATGGCCAGTTGAAAATGGAATGTGCACCGTTTCTCGTTTCTGGTCGATGGATGCTAGCTGGGTTGAAGGGGGCTTCGGCAACGGGAATCGAGATTCCGAACGGCTGTGCCATTCGGGACGACAGGTTAAAAATAGAGACGCCCCGGCGGGGCGTCTCTACGGATATTACGAGGGAATGTGTTGTGTTTTGCACATTACCGGCCTAGATGTGCTTCACCATCCCTCAGGCTATGGGAAGTCGCTCTCATCGATGATCACACTTCCAGTGTTCCCGCCTTCTACTGTTTTGAGAATAATTTCCCACCATTTCGCCTGGGTAGCGGTGGATGTGAATTCCAGCGGTTCCGTGAGCTTCTCATAGCTTACGGCATTGCTGAAGCGTCCTTCATGTGGAACCCAAGTGGTGCCGTTTGTGACATAAAGCTCATAGGAACCATCCGGGATATACTCCATGGTCACCTGCTCGCCGGCTCGCACATACATCATGTATTTTTCATCCGCATCGCTTCCCAGCAGGACAATGTAAGCATCGGTCTCTTCCTGGTTCTTCACCGTGAGGGTGCCGGATCCTCCATAGCCGAATTTCCAGCTTGCCGAAGGAGGTCGAACGAAGATCTCCTCGATCTCCGAGCATTCCTTGTAGAGAATGATGTCTTCATCTACTCTCACCCATCCATCCGAGTACTCAGGTGTGGAGACCCGAAGGTATCCACACTGGTTGTACTGGCCGGTGATCTCCAGGCCTTCGAAGCTTTTCAGGTAGCCTTGTCTCTCAAAGGATCCGTCAGCGTCGAGGTAGATCTCCACTCGCCAATCTACAAGCGCCACGTCGGGCAGGGGGGTATCCCGCTCCGGGGGATCGGGTAGCGAGATGTCCGAGAAGGCGCAGCGGAAGCCGTAGTCGCTGATGCCCTCATAGGGATCGACCCCCGACCTGTTGGCCGTGCGTGCGTCGGTGAGCTCGGAGGTGAAGCTGCCACCGCGGCGCACGCGTTTCTCCGCCTCGAGGGTGTTGACCGGGTTCACCGAAGAGGGTGGGAGATCATATGCCGGTGCGTACCAGTCGTAAACCCATTCCTTGACGTTGCCGGCCATGCCCAAGACGCCATAGGGGCTGGCGCCCTCCGGGTAGCTCGCCACCGGGGCGGTCCAGTAATACCCGTCGTCGACGTCGAAGTTCCGCCATGATGTTTTTATGATGCTACGATCGGCCAGGTTGGCGTGTTCATCTCCCGGTCTCTCATTTCCCCAAGGGAAGATGCGCAGATCTGTCCCACGCGCGGCGGCCTCCCACTCGGCCTCGGTCGGCAGACGCCGACCCGCCCACTCGCAGTAAGCCCAGGCGTCGTACCAACTGACATTAACGACGGGGTTGGCCTCTAAGTCTTTAAGGTCGTAATAGTCAGGATCCGCCCAATCGGCGTCTCGCATGCGATCCCATTCGTCATTGTTGTAGACGTACGAATATTGAAAGCGCTCCGCCTCCGTTTCGTAGCCGGTCTCGTCCACGAATTGGGCGAACATACCATAGGTGATTTCTGTCTGGTCGATCCAGAACGGATCGAGCCGGACGGTATGCTGCGGCATCTCGTCTTCATAATAGGATGCATCGCAATAATCGTCGTCGAACTCCAAGCAGGCATCCACAGCCCAATCCACGTCCGCCTGTGTGGAACCGAGCGTGTACTCGCCGGGGGGGATGTAGACCATCGTCATGCCGTCGA
>CAYLOP010000145.1:0-8007 GCA_964385305.1 uncultured Anaerolineaceae bacterium
TGAATCGGGATCGATGACCAATTCCGGGCGCACCGGATCAAAAACGTAGATGAAGTGCTTCTTTTCCTGATTTGCCATCTTCTCACCCCTCCAGAACTATACAACCTTGTCGTCTATGCCGGCTAACTGGCCTAGGAACGCCGTCTGGCCGGTGTGGTAGGTCTCGTGGAAGTAGAAGCCGAGGACTTTTTCCCTAAAGTCGCATCTCTACCCTCGATCTGTTTCTCAGCGGTGAGTGTTTCCAGCGTTATCGGCTGTAGTGCGGCCGCCAAGCGACCTTGGGCATGCTCCAGCGCTTTGAGTAACGTTTCGAGGGGCAAGACGCCCTCACCATTCGCGTTGATCGGTTCGGGACCGCTCTTATAGTGGACCGTTTCGGTATCGCTCAAGATTGATTTTTCACCAAGCAGGTCCAACAACCGTAGCCGGTTGACAGCGATGTGACCAAGCACCCAGTTCAGACAGTTCCCGCGCGTGCCCGGTTGGGGCAAGTTGCCCTCGTGCGTGAACCCTTTAGTCTGCTTATGGATGATCATGAGGTTACGAGCGAAGGCATCGGTAATTTGTTAGGCTGTGATCATGGTTACCCCTTCTTACTTTTCGGTGAGGCGAGAGGTATTTTAAGGATCATAAGTTCTGATTGTCAACTACGTGGAGGTTGTTTGTGCTCAGATGACTCGTTAGTCATCTTATGCACCTTCGTGATAACATCTGGGAACCGCCACGCCATACCACACATCCATAAGGAGCCCTACCCATGCAAGACTTCCTGCTTGACATGCTTGTGTGCCCTCAGTGCCAAAACGATCTAATCTGGGACATCCAGCAACGGCGCGGTGACCACGTTGAGGTCGCCGAAGCGCGCTGCAGCGATTACGAAGCCTTGTACGGTAGTCTCTATGAGAAGGTCAGTCTGCTCGCGATCGATGCCCATCGCATGCCGTTCCGGGATGGCGCGGCTTGGGCGATGACGACCAATATCGGTCTGCCGAGCATCGAGCATCCAGGGGGTCTCCTGAAGGAATTGCAGCACATTGTGGCAGGCAGGTTCCTGGCGATCTCATCTTTCTTCCCGCCGGGCGATGAGGCCAACAATGCAGTCATCCGATAGTTTGGCCTGGAGACCATGCTTGATCGTGACCTGGCGCCCCAGGCATTTGCGGAGGCCGGGTGGGATGTGAGGCTTGAGAATATTTGCACTGGGTTTTCGTATCTCACGCCCATCGGGATCTTGATCGAAGGCGCGGCCATCGATACCTTACCCGTCGCGACGACGACACAAACGTGGTGTGTCAGCGATGCAAGCTAGGACGAGTTGGAGGTCTCATGAGGGAGACGTACATGACCGTTGATAGTTTTAAATATTTGCCCCGGTTAATCGCCATGTTTTATAAGATGACGAAACGGCGACCGGAGCTGCCTATCCCCTGGACTCCGCTTACACGTCCGCTTGCGGAGTGCAAGTTTGGCCTGGTGACGACGGGTGGCCTCTATCATTTGGGTGTTGAACGGCCTTTTGACATTGAGCGCGAGCGACGTGAGCCGCGCTGGGGCGATCCCACCTTCCGTGTCATCCCCAGTAGCATTCGACAGGATGAACTGGGCGTCAGCCATCTCCATATCAATCCCAAGCCGATCTTGGATGACTTTAACGTGGTTCTCCCGATCCACCGTTTTCAAGGACTTGTGCGGGAGGGCAGGATCGGCGGGCTGGCTGAGCATGCCTATTCCTTCATGGGGTACCAGGGCTTTCCGCCAGATGCGAGCGCTTGGCAGGAGACCTATGGCCCCCAGGTCGCCGATAAGCTCAGGCAGGAAGAGGTGAACTGTGTCTTGCTCATCCCTGTCTGACCGGACTGTGCCATCAACGCGCCCGTGCTGGCGCGCACGCTGGAAGCGGAGGGCCTTTCCACAGTCATGGTGACGATGATGCCCTATTGGGCCGAGCGCGTAGGTGCCCCGCGTAGCCTTGCGGTGGAATTCCCCTTTGGTCATACGGTCGGCCAACCGCATGATGTTGAGATGCAAATACGCGTTTTACGCCAGGCGCTGAGAGTGCTCGAATCGGCACAAACCCCCGGAGAGATCGTTCATTCTCCGGAGGTATGGCCTATCCCACACGAGGAGGCCTCAAAGAGTTGGCAGCCGGAACAGCCCTCCCCAATCATCGCAGCGCTTGCGCCGGATTTCCGCAAAATGCTGCGAGAACGAAGGCGTGACCGAGAATAGTTACGCTGTGGTGTGTATTGGATGCGTTGATCTGGCGGATTCCCGCCTTGGCTTTTACCAGGCTGTGGCGGGGTAAGTCTGAAATGAGATCCCAGTGCTTTCCCTATTGAACTTGTTGAGGAGTAGAACTCGCATATTGCGCCTCAATTGTGGTAGCGAGCGGGAACATCCCACTGTCGTATGACGTCTTTAGAATAGTAACTTTCAAGAACTTCAGGAGGAATGGAAGATGTCGGTCGAAAACAAGACAACTTGGGTGATTGTAGCGTCGATGCTGATGCTCTGTACAATGCTTGCTGGATGTGGATCAGTTGGCGAGGTCAACGTGCGGGATGCAGATGCCGGCGGCCGGGTTGATTTACAGGTGGGGCAAATGCTAACGGTATCGCTGGAGTCCAACCCGACGACGGGATACAGCTGGCAGGTGACTCGTTATGATAACGCGATCCTGAATCAACTCGGTGAAGTGGAGTTCAAGCAAGGTGGGGAGAAGGGTCTTGTGGGCGCGGGGGGCATTGAGACCTTCCGGTTTGAAGCCGTAAGTGCTGGGGATACGTCGCTAGAACTGGCGTATGTACGTCCCTGGGAAGAGGGCGTCCCGCCCGAAAGGGTCTTCGTAATACAGGTCGATGTGAAGTAGTTTTCGCCCATGTTGAAAGGGTATGCTAGAAAACGGGGCCGCGTGGCCCCGTTTCTCTTTGGTACAGGATTTCAGGTAGGATACACATCCTTTTTACATAGCTTCTTAACAACTTCTGAACTTCTGCCGATTATAGTAACCAAAACATGTTACTTCTAAGATTTCGTGAGATGAAGAAGACTTGATCAACAGGGAGGTAGCTTTGCGATGAAAATTAATAAGAAAGCAGGAATCGGAATTCTGATAGGCGTGCTGCTTATAGGCGCAGCAGCGACGGTAGCTTTCGCACAGCGTTCCGGCGGCGTGGTGGGTAAGGTCGATAGGCTCATCGGTGACGGGGATGATTGGGGTCCTCCAGGGCCGCGCGGTGGACGCGGGCTCGGCGACATGGACACCATGCGTGCCGCGATCGCCGATGCGCTTGGTATCAGCGTTGAGGCGTTAGATGAAGCCCTTGCGGAGGGCAAAACCATTTTTGACTTAGCGGACGAGCTTGATGTGGATATGGAAGAGGTGAGAGCCGCCATGCAAGCCGCACGTGATGAAGCCCTCAAGAAAGCCGTGGAAGATGGTCTTCTCACCCAGGAGCAGGCCGATCGTTTCCAGGAGCGTATGGGACCGGTGGAGTTTGATGCCTCTCGTTTTCCAAAAGAGAGACCCGAGGGCCTTGAATGGCCGGACCGAGATTGGCTGCGTAGGGACAACGTGGATGCTGCCATCGCCGATGCTTTGGGACTAACGGTTGACGAACTCGAGGCAGCTCGGGAGGATGGGAAATCGCTCGCTGCGTTGGCTGAGGAAGCCGGTGTCGCTTTTGATGAAGTACAGGATTCGATTCAGGCGGCGCGTGCGGACGCCATTCAACAGGCGGTCGAAGACGGCCAGCTTACACAGGAGCAGGCTGATCGTTTGCTGAATCGAAGTATGCCATTCGAAGAGTGTGGTACCTGGCCAGTAGCTCCTTGGAATGGGCGCGGAGGCCTGCGAGGACCACGATTCCGCCCGGGTGGGGATAGTCAATAAATCCTCCTCAAAGGTTGTAAGGGCGTGAGCCTTCGCCACGCCCTTACCGCCATTCTTTTCTGCATAGAAATATGTAGCGGGAACCTTCATAGTTTCTACACACACCCCTAAAGATCTTCTCATATCTTTTCTTTATACTGCTCACATAAGCATTTATATCGACTTCAGGAGAGAATAAGGGATGTTCGCTAAGCTACCTAAGAAATTCGTTTTGATCGGATTGGGCTTGGTGGTGCTCATTGGCTGTGCCGTTGTGGTCTATCGTTTTGCATTCCAGCATGAGGCGCAAACTTCTGATGAGCCTTCGCTCCAAACAACGACTGTTCGCCAGGGGAGCATCATATTAAGCGCGACTGGCAGCGGCACACTCATCCCTGTCAGGGAGCTCGCGCTCGGTTTCGGGGCTGAGGGACCGATCGAGACACTCCTCGTTCAGGTGGGAGACCAGGTGGCGGAGGGGGATACGCTTGCGATCCAGGGTAACCAGGCCAGCCTGGAATCGGCGCTGAAGTCGGCGGAACTCGCGTATGAAACCGCAAAACAGGACCTGCAGGACATCTACAATCAGGCAGTAAGTGTGACTGCACAAGCACAGCTTGCCTTGGCTGAGACAAAGGACGAGCTGCGCGTCGCCGAGTACACAAGGACTGTCCAGCAAGAGGGCAATCGTGCTAGTGAAGCCACCATCGATTCCGCCAAGGCGGATCTGATTATGGCTAAAAACAATCTGGAGCGCGCCAAGGCGGAATACGACAAGCTGTCTGGTCTTCCAGAGAATAACGTCGGCAGAGCAAATGCGCTTCAAAAGTATGCAAACGCCCAAGCCAAATATGATTCAGCGCTTAGAAACATGAACTGGTACACAGGCCACCCCACCGAACTTCAGCAGGCGCTCTTAGATGGTAATGTGGCCGTTGCGGAAGCCGCCGTGCAGGAAGCGGAATTGGCATGGGATAAAGTCAAGGATGGTCCCGACCCAACCTCCGTGGCGTTATCGGAACTCAGCGTGACGGATGCCGAGGCGAAATATGTGGAGGCAAAGAAGAACCTCGAGGACGCCACGGCGCGTGCCCCGTTTGACGGTGTGATCACGGAGATCTCGGCTATCGAGGGGGATACCGTCAGCGGCGCCTTCATCACTATTGCCGATATCAGTGTGGCCACGCTCAATGTCTACCTGGATGAAAGCGACCTCGAGATGATCGATCTCGATTATGAAGTGGAGGTTGCCTTCGATTCGTTGCCGGACGACGTTTTTACAGGGCGTGTGATCCGTGTCGATCCCACTTTGATCTCGAGCCAGGGTGTCTCGATGGTCCACGCCGTTATTCAACTGGATGAAAGGGCTTTCTTAGGTGAAAGGATGCTGCCGCTTGGATCCAATGCCACAGTAGAGGTGATTGCTGGCCGAGCGGAGGGTGTGCTGGTCATCCCTTATGAAGCTCTACGGGATCTGGGTGATGGCGAGTATGCGGTGTTCGTGATGCAGGACGGCGTGCCGAAGTTGCGAGTAGTGGAAATTGGTTTGGTAGATTACTTGAGTGTGGAGGTCGTCAGCGGTCTCGAGCGAGGCGAGACTGTAACCACGGGTATTGTGGAGACGGAGTAAATGGCACAAGAATTCATCATCGAGACGAAAGAACTGAGCAAGGTGTTTGGCGAGGGCGAGATCCAGGTTGTAGCCCTTGATCGAGTGAGCTTGTGGATCAAGGAAGGTGAGTTCGTGGCCATCATGGGCCCTTCCGGCTCCGGCAAGAGCACGTTGATGCACATCTTGGGATGCCTGTCCAAACCGACCAGCGGCCAGTATTTTCTGGCGGGCGAAGATGTGAGCAAGCTGAACAAGGTGCACCTGGCGACCATTCGAAATCAACGCATCGGGTTTGTCTTTCAGGCATTCAACCTGCTGCCCCGCACAAGCGCGTTGAACAATGTAATGTTGCCGCTGTTGTATGACCGTGTGAATGGCTATAAAGCGGAGCAGCGCTTGGAGCGTTCGCAGCAGGTCTTGGAAGCGGTCGGATTGGCGGACCGCATGTCCCATCAACCCCAGGAACTCTCAGGAGGCGAGCAACAGCGTGTGGCGATTGCACGCGCCTTGGTCAATGATCCAGCGCTCATTATGGCGGACGAGCCGACCGGCAACCTGGATTCGAAGTCTGGGCTGGAGATCATGGAGTTGTTGCATACGCTTCGTGCACAAGGGCGCACGATCGTGGTCGTCACCCATGATCCGGAGATCGCCGAGGAAACAGAGCGAACCATCTCACTTTTGGACGGGAGAGTCGATTTCGACAAGGTGAATGGGGCGCACGTGGGGGCGCGCGATCGGGAGGTGGCCCATGGCGGTGGGTGAGATTCTGCGCGTGGCGTGGGAGAGCATCACACGTAATGCCCTGCGCTCGCTGCTCACCATGCTGGGGATCATTATCGGAGTAGCTTCGGTGATCATCATGATCTCGATCTCGGCGGGAACAGAGGCGGCCATCGAAGAGCAAATCACCAGCCTAGGCTCCAACCTTGTCTATATCATGGGTGGTTTCAGCCGTAGCGGTCCAGGCCTGGGATCGCAAGCTGGAGGGTTGGTGTACGATGACACCTTTGCCATCGCGGAGAAGGTCAGCGGTGTTGCGGGCGTGGTCGTGGAGCAGAATTCTACGGCGTTGGTCAAGGTGGGGAACGTTTCGATTGACAGCGTGGAGATCGTCGGCACGACGCCCGATTATCCCTCCGTGCGAGATATGGTGGTTGCTTCGGGGCGTTTCATCAGCCAACTCGAGCTGGATCGGGAGGTGAAGGTGGCTGTGCTGGGATCGAGCCTGGCGGAGGAACTGTTCGGGGAGGACGACCCTATTAACCAGACGATCACGGCCGGGGATGTCAAACTCACGGTGGTGGGCGTGATGGCGGAGCGTGGACTGGTTGGCGGCGAAGATTATGACAGCCGGCTCATCGTTCCCATCACCGTTGTTTTTCAGAAGTTCGCCCCCTCTCAGTTTGCACGGTTTATGGGGGATAGGGTGCGCATGATCGTGGTGGAGATCGCAGAAGGTGCGAACATGGATGACACCATCTTGCAGATCGAGTTGTTGCTGGCCCGCCGTCACGATGTCTCGCTCGATGAGCCAGACTTCATGATCAGCACCCAGCAGGACATCATCAGCACCCAAGAAGCCACGACGGAAGCCTTCCGGACTTTGCTTGCGTGGGTTGCGGGCGTGTCCTTGATCGTGGGCGGCATCGGGATCATGAACATCATGCTGGTGAGTGTGACTGAACGTACGCGCGAGGTTGGTTTGCGACAATCTGTAGGAGCGACCCCCAATGACATCCGCTGGCAGTTCCTCACCGAAGCGTTGTTGCTGAGCCTATTCGGCGGCGCGATTGGGGCGGTGGCAGGTGTGGGGGGTGCCTGGATGTTCGGCGTGCTGGGAGATATGCGCACGGTGGTTGTGCCCCTCTCCATCCTGCTAGCTTTCAGCTCGGCGGCTGCCGTGGGTGTCTTTTTCGGATTTTATCCCGCCAATCGCGCCGCACAACTCGATCCGATCGAGGCGCTGAGGTATGAGTGATCGCTGTTGGATGGATCACGGAAAAATAAATTATGGATATGAGGTTAACACCGACATGAAACTAAGATTGATTACATTTATCGTGCTTACTTCGGTCATTCTGGCGGCCTGTGGAGGCGCGGCTGCAGACACGACAGAGGAATCGGATTCCACAGGAAACCCGTCAAGCGCTTCGACGCCGGTTGGGACGCTGTCTCAACTCCAACTCGCTGTCGGGACATTCAAGCTGGAGGAAACGGAACTAGCCGTCACGCCTGAGCAGGCGTCAGAATTGCTTCCACTTTGGAAGGCGGTGCGCAGCTTGAGTAATAGTGATACGGCCGCTGCTGAGGAGATCGAAGCACTGATCGATCAAATCCAGGAGACCATGACCTCAGAGCAGTTGGAGACCATCACCACGATGGAAATAACCCCTGAGGACATGACCGCACTGATGGAGCAACTGGGCATCACGCCAGGGTTTGGCGATAGGGCAAGCGACGGCGGTGGTTCCCAATCCCGGGAAGGTTTCGCGGGCAGGCTTCCTGAGGGTGGAATCCCTGA
>CAYLOP010000146.1:0-7971 GCA_964385305.1 uncultured Anaerolineaceae bacterium
GCAAAGAGTTCGCTTTTGAAATGAAAAGAGTTCGCTTTTGAATTTCAAATGACACGTTATAGGTTCTGGTTTGACAATCGACTTTCCGGCAGGTATAATGCAAGACGCGCTCGCAGGCATCCCTTGGGTTGCTGCGTTGTTCCTATAGGAGTACGCCAGGGCAGGTTTCCGGTTAATTATTGTGGCGTAGAATGCTGGGTAGGTCTGGTCGGCCTGTGAACGCGCTGGCCAGCTTTTTTTTATTTTTCCGCGTGGGAAGCACACAATGTCGGAAACAAATGATGACCTAGCAGCTTTACTTTCTGAAATCGATCAGGTACCGGAACCCCAACGAGGCGATCTTCTTCAGGGATGCGTTTTGTCGGTGGACGAGGAGGGTTTGATTGTAGATTTGGGTTTGAAGCGTGATGGCGTTGTGCCACAATCAGACCTGGATAAGCTTCCTGAGGAAGAGGCGGTTTATAGGATCGGTAGCAACGTTTCGGTCATGGTCATCGATCCTCTCGATCGAGATGGGAATCTTTCGGTTTCAATCTCTCAAGCGCGCGAAAGCGAAGATTGGATTCGAGCACATCAATTCATGGATAACGATACCATCCTGGAATTAAAGCCAGTTGCATTCAACCGGGGCGGATTGATCGTTCCGTTCGGACGATTACGTGGTTTCATCCCTGCCTCGCACATCAGTGGATTGCCGCGGGGCATGGATGATGAGGAACGTACTGACCAGCTTCAGAAACTGGTTGGTCAAAAGCTGCCCTTTAAAATCCTAGAAGTCGATCCACGGCGACGAAGGTTGGTTCTTTCAGAACGAAAGGCGATTCGTCAGTGGCGACTAGACCGTAAATCTCAATTGCTCATGCAATTGAAAGAGGGCGATATTCGGGAGGGAGTGGTTACCAGCCTACGTGAATTTGGCGCATTTGTCGAGAT
Source organism: uncultured Anaerolineaceae bacterium (assembly GCA_964385305.1). Classification (GTDB taxonomy): domain Bacteria; phylum Chloroflexota; class Anaerolineae; order Anaerolineales; family E44-bin32; genus CAYLOP01. The sequence continues at coordinate 934 of CAYLOP010000146.1, forward strand.
TGGCGGAGCCGACGGACTGATCCATATCTCGGAGCTTTCTTGGAGTCGTGTGGATGATCCGGGTCAAGTCCTGTCAGTCGGGCAAGAAGTACAGGTCCTGGTTATCCGTCTTGACCATCAATCGAAGCGTATTGGGTTAAGTCTGAAACGATTGCAACCCAACCCGTGGGACGAAGCGTCAGAACGCATTGAAATTGGTCAGGTTCTTGATGGGGTTGTAACCCATTTGGCTGCAGTGGGTGTCTACATCCGAGTGGCGGATGGTCCGGAAGGCTTGTTGCGATCACCGAATGGACCTGGAGAACTTGTGCCGGGGAAGAAGGTTCAAGTGTGCGTGAGGACATTCGATCCGGAACGAGAAAGATTGGAATTAGAACTCGTCACAATAAGTGAGGAGAACGAGCAGCAGCTTGAGGAAAGAGAGACCATTCAAGAAGGAGGTGAGAGCTAGTGACATCTGTGATCCTGCGCCCGAATGAGTCGCAAGAACAGCTACTTAAACGATTTCGAAAGAAAGTGGCTAAAAGCGGGTTGTTGAGCACAGTTCGCCGTAAACGCTGGTTTGTTTCGAAGAGCGAACTTCGAAGGATTCAGCGCAAGAAAGCGATCCGACGTCTCAAGCGACGACAAAGGAAGATAGAAGCTCGACATCATGAGTGATCTTGCGAGAGTAAGTGAAGTTAAACGCAACGCCTTTTGGAGGTGAGCATGGCGAAGAAAGAAGAGAAGATTGAGCTTGAGGGAACCATCATCGAGGCGTTGCCTGGAACTCAGTTTCGCGTAAAGCTTGATAACGAACATGAGGTTCTGGCTTATTTGTCTGGAAAGATGAGAAAGTACTACATTCGAATCTTGTTAGGGGATCGGGTTCGTGTTGAGGTTTCTCCTTACGACCTGATGCGCGGCCGCATTGTCTATCGTTACAAGAAGCGTGTCCCTAGCCCGGGTAGTAGCCCGGGTAGTTAACAACCAGGCTTCTATCCGGACTCATTGGTTACAATTGTTACCCTCCAGTTCTGGAGGGTAACGTTTGTTAAACAGGGATGTTATTCCAGTTTTTACGACACTTGCAGCAGGATGAGAGATCTGTGATTTACTAATATTGAAGAAGAAGTGCGCGCCAGTCTCCCTCTCCCAAGATATCGAAGACGCTAAGCCCAAATTGCTCGCAAAGTGTGGCAAGTGACTCCACTTGCACGTCCAGGATGCCGGAGAGAACGAGTGTTCCGTTTGGGTAGATCGTCTTTGTGAGTCCTGCCTTGATCATTTTCTCCAGAGTCGGAGCAAGGATGTTGGCCATGACGAACTGCAGCTTCAGACCTTGATCCTGGATCACGGCGTGGAGCTCAGGTAGGGAGCCTACATTTACGGTGACGCGATCGGTTATGTGATTGCGTTTTAGATTCTCCCTGGTTATCTGGACTGCCTTCGGGTCGATATCCAGCGCTAAGATTTTACCTGCACCAAGACGTGCTGCGGCGATGCTCAAGATTCCTGAACCACATCCCAGGTCGACGACATGATAGCCTGGCCTCAAATACTTATCGAGAGCCAGGAGGCATAAGCGGGTTGAAGGATGTGTCCCGGATCCAAAAGCCATGCCTGGATCGAGGATAATGGGGAGGCGCTCTCCCTCGGGGGGCTTAACCCAAGCGGGTAGCACAAGCAGACGACGGCCTACTGGGATGGGCTCATAGTGCTCACGCCAGGCATCTTGCCAATCCTCATCTTCGAGGAAGCGGCAGCTTGGATCTGGAATGGGCATGATCTGCCCAAGATGCCACAAGCCCTCTTCAATCGCTGCTTGCTTCACCTTAAGGTCTTCGTCAACCGTGAGGTAGGCGCGCACATTCACCACGCCATGTAAGTCGTTTTCCAATGTGGCACTCGGATGGACCTGTGAACTGATCGCAACGCCCTGTGGGCTGTAGCGAGAAAGAAGATCGGCTACCGCTTCGGCAAGCTCATTGTCGAGTGTGAGGGAGATCTCAAGCCATTTCAATCCGTGAAGCCTCCAAACAGCTCTTTGAGTGTGTCGAGGAAGCTTCGCTCTTTGATATGAATGTCTACTCCCATTGTTTCCGCCAGGTTCTCGAATAACTCGCGTTGTTCGGTGGTCAGAGTACGGGGGATATCGATAGAGACGATCAGGAGTTGATCGCCACGGCCATTGCGGCGAAGATGGGGAATGCCCAACCCTCGTAGGCGAAGGACTTTACCGGGTTGGGTTCCTGGTGGGATAGTAACTGTTTGGTCCCCATCCAATGTGGGAATGGTAATGTCGGCGCCTAGTGTGGCTTGAGGGATATTGATCGCTACGTCGAGTAGGACGTCGTTTCCGCGCCGTTTGAAAAATTGATGTGGCTTGACATGGATGACGACATATAAATCTCCATGCGGTCCACCGTTCGTTCCGGGTTCCCCCTCTCCAGAGAGGCGTATCTGTGTTCCTTCGTCGACGCCAGCGGGAATTGCGACGATCTTCTCTGCCCTATTACGCACACGGCCATTCCCGGAACAGGTATGACAAGGGGTTGGGATCGTTTCCCCCCTACCGCCGCAAGTGGGGCATGTGGTCACATTTACCATTGATCCCAGAAATGTTTGCCGTACCTGACGTACTTCACCTGTACCATTGCATGTTGAGCAGCGAACGGGAGTGGTGCCGGGTTCTGCGCCGGATCCGTGACAAGTTCCACAGGTCTCCTGGCGCGTGATCTCGATCTCTTTCTCGACCCCAAAGGCGGCTTCTTCGAAGGCTAATGTCATATCATAGCGCAGGTTTGCACCTCGATGAGGGGCTCGGCGACGCCTTCCCCCTCCCATGCCAAACCCAAAAAATTCCTCGAAGATGTCCCCGAAGCCAACATTGAAATCAAAGGGCATGCCTTCAAGCCCTGCATGCCCAAAGCGATCATAAGCAGCCTTTCGCTCATCGTCGGAAAGTACAGCGTAGGCTTCGTTGATCTCCTTGAAGCGCCCCTCAGCATCCGGCTCTTTGTTGATATCAGGATGGTACTTCTTCGCCAATCTACGGTAGGCTTGTCGAATATCATCGGCGGATGCGCCACGATCAAGGTTTAATGTATCGTAATAATCTCGTTTTTGGGCCATAGAATAATGGGGGATCGTGTAGGCGCAATCAAGCGCCTACACAGCATTCGTCTTCCTACGTCTCTTTAAACTCACCATCCAAAATTTCGCCTTCTTGCTCCGGATCACCTGCGGCTGAAGACGTGCCCCCACCAAGGCTTCCAGTGCCGGGTTGATTGACGGTTGCACCGAGTTGTTCAAGCACCTGGAGCAGATCCTTAGTCTTCTGCTTGATGGGCTCGGTATCCCCACCGGAGAGGGTATCGCGCGTGGATTGTATCTTTCCCACGCACTCTTGGCGCATCACGTCTGCAATGCTGCTGCCGTGTTCACGCAGGAACTTTTGCGTCGCGTAAATTGCGGTATCGGCGTCATTGCGTGCCTCGGCGAGGTCGCGCTGCCTTCTGTCTTCATCCGCGAATTGCTCGGCATCATTGCGCATGCGTTGGATTTCATTATCTGTGAGACCCGAGGATGCCGTTACGGTTATATTTTGTGTGTTCCCCGTTGCCTTATCGGTAGCATTCACTTTGAGAATGCCGTCTGCATCGATATCGAAGGTCACTTCAATTTGCGGTGAGCCACGCAAAGCCGGGGGGATGCCCTTCAATGTAAATTTTCCCAGTGATTTATTGTCGTCGACCATGGGGCGCTCGCCTTGAACGACATGGATCTCGACTTCTGACTGGTTGTCCGCAGCGGTTGAGAAGACCTGGCTCTTACGCGTTGGAATGGTGGTGTTCCTTTCAATGAGAGCCGTTGCAACACTGCCTAAAGTCTCGATGGATAAGGTCAGGGGGGTCACGTCAAGGAGCAAGATATCTTTGACCTCGCCACCCAAAACACCGGCTTGAATGGCAGCGCCAACGGCGACGACCTCATCAGGATTAACGCCCCTATGTGGCTCCCTTTGGAAGAGTTCGCGAACGGAAACTTGTACGGCGGGCATGCGCGTCATGCCACCGACTAGGATGACTTCGTCGATGTCGCTTGGCGTCAAGCCAGAATCCTTAAGTGCCTGTCTACATGGACCAATGGAACGTTCAACCAAGTCTTCCGTAAGCTGTTCGAGCTTTGCGCGCGTGAGTTGTGTGTTTAGGTGCTTCGGTCCGCTCGCGTCAGCCGTGATGAACGGTAAGTTAATCTCGGTTTGCATCACACTTGAAAGTTCGATCTTCGCTTTCTCACAAGCCTCTTTCAAACGTTGCAGCGCCTGTCTGTCCGCTCGAAGATCGATGCCTTCTTCCTGGTGGTAGACGTCTGCCACCCAATCGATGATGCGTTGATCGAAGTCTTCACCACCCAAAAAGGTGTCGCCATTGGTGGCTTTCACCTCGAAAACGCCATCGCCCACATCAAGGATGGAGATATCGAACGTGCCACCACCAAGATCGTAAACGGCTATGGTTTCATCCGTTTTCTTGTCGAGCCCATACGCAAGTGAGGAAGCGGTGGGTTCGTTGATGATGCGGAGAACTTCGAGGCCGGCGATTTTACCGGCGTCTTTCGTGGCATTGCGCTGCGCATCGTTGAAGTATGCCGGTACGGTGATAACGGCTTGCGTAATGCTTTCGCCAGTGTACGCCTCGGCGTCCGCTTTGATCTTCGCGAGGATCATGGCCGAGATCTCGGGCGGCGAGTATTCCCGGCCACCCATCATACAGCGCACGTCGCCGTTGGGCGCCGCGGTGACATTATAGGGCACAGTATGCAGTGCCCGCTCAACTTCAGCATCGGAATATTTCCGCCCCATGAACCGTTTGATGGAGAAGATGGTGTTTTCCGGGTTTACGATCGCTTGACGGCGGGCGACCTGCCCAACCACGCGTTCTCCAGACTTTGGATTGATAGCAACAACGGAAGGGATGAGCCTGCCGCCCTCAGATGATGGAATAACTGTGGGTTCGCCACCTTCCATGATGGCCACTACGGAGTTTGTCGTTCCTAAGTCAATGCCGATGATTCTGCTCATGTTTCCTTTCTCCTATTTGGCCACTCGGACTAATGCAGGGCGAACCACATGGTCCCCCAGCTTGTAGCCTTTCTGTATGACGGCAATCACCTGCCCGTCTTCGTGCTCGTCACTTTCTTCATAACTGATTGCCTCATGGAAATTCGGGTCGAAGATCTCCCCTTCTGCCGGGATAAGTTCGATCCCCTCGGAAGCAAGAATGGCCTGCAGTTTTTGGTAGATTAACTCAATGCCCTCAGTCCAGGCCTGGTTAGATTCCTCATTGTTTCGCTCTGCTAAGGCGCGTTCCAAGTCGTCGACAACGCCGAGATAGCGAGCCGCGATCTCACACATGACGCGGGCGCGAGTTTCGCTAACCTCGCGATCCATGCGCTTTTTATAATTAGAAAATTCCGCGCGAGCACGTTGCCAGCCATCCAGGTATTCGTCTACCTCATTACGCAGGCGATCTCGCTCCTCTTTTAAGGAAGCGATGGTCTCATCAGTTGGAGCACCCTCATCCTCGACTACGGCTTCGGCCGCCGCAACTTCCTCCACAGCAGTGGCATTTTCCAATTCTAAGTTCTCCTTGGAAAGGTCTGAGTCTGGGGAGTCCAACGTCTCTTCAGGTATCGGTTTTTTACCTTGTAGATCTAGATTCTTGTTGTCTGTCACGGTAGCTCCTTGTGACCTTTAAGCTTGCTTGTCAGGCGGGCAACGTCTCCGTAAAGATTTACTTCGCCTTGGACTGTCTCCAAAGTTTAAGACATCTGCGGTCAATCTGTCTCACATTCAACAAAGGTTGCTATGTGTTGAGTGTATCGGTAACGAGATCACTGAGTAAATTTGCCACATAACGCACTGCTGAGATGGTGCGCCCATAGGCCATTCGTGTTGGACCCAGAACGCCTAATGCGCCGGTGGCGAAGCCAGAGACGCCGTATCGGGAGAGAACCATGGAAAAATCCTTCAACTCCTCCCACGCGCCTTCCCCACCGATCACAACCTGAACCCCGCCGACATTGGGGCTCAGGACTTCTGCGAGTAATTCTTCCAACAAGCTGCGTTCCTCTATCAGTGCAAGCGCATGCTGGGCAGTCGATGTCCTGGCGAACTCGGGCTGCGAGAGCATGTTGGCAATGCCATCTCGATAAATCTCGCCTGTCCACAATGCGTCTGCCTGCTCCATAATCTCAACGATAAGCAGGGCGAGATCCCGCGGAAGTGAGGCGCGGCGTTCGGCTTCTTGTCTGATCTCTTGAACTGATTTGCCAGAAAATGCATCCGTGAGTTGCCATGCAATTTTGGCCAGGTGAGGCTGATCGAGCGTCTCAGCTAGCGTGAGCATTTGTTGACGCACCGTCCCACCATACAAAACCAGAATGAGCAGAACTTGGCTGCCCTGGACGGAGAGCAATTCAAGATGTTTGAAAATGGCTTGTTCCGGGGTGGGGGCCGTGACAAGTGAGATGCTTTGAGATTGCTGCGCCAGGACGGAAGCCGCCAATTGCACCCAGTCTTCGCTATCGGCAGTTGCCTGGTGGAACTGATGACTGATCAAACGCTTCTCAGAAGCAGGTAGGTCCGTATCCCCTAGAAGGCGACGCACAAAATAACGGTAACCCATTTCGGTAGGGACACGCCCGGCAGAGGTGTGTGGCTGTCTCAGTAGGCCTCTTTCTGTCAGGGAAACCATGGTGTTGCGTACGGTTGCAGGGCTTAACCCCAAGCTGTACCTGGTGACAAGCCTCTTTGAACCAACCGGGTGGGTCGAATCGACATATTCATGTACGATCAACGCTAATATGGTTTCTTGACGTTCTGACAATAGTTCCACACAGCCCTCTCGGCAATTTAGCACTCTCATGTTGAGAGTGCTAAATTACTGACAAGTCATAATACCATGGGCACATGACCAAGTCAAGCAGGCGGGGATGGGGGGGATGTGTCACATAATTGCCGAGGAGAGAAAGAAGAAGTAGGCTCACCTGAGT
>CAYLOP010000147.1:0-7955 GCA_964385305.1 uncultured Anaerolineaceae bacterium
ACCCATGAACACAAACTTGCTGGTCGCAATTTTTGGAGGTTTCTTTGCTATCCTTTTTGGATTGATCTCAATGCTGGAGCGCGAAGGGATATCCTATCAGTTCATCCTCGAGGTTGTGCTAATCACCAGCTTAGCTGTTGGGGGAGGTTATCTTACGGGTAAACCAGCTAACCCCTTTCTATTCTTGCTTTTCACCTATCTCTTCACAATGCGCTCTCGTCTCCTCGCAGATCTTGCGAATTTCATGTCAAAGCGAGGCCGCCATCGAGAAGCCATCTCGATCCTGGAAGTAGCCCAACGCCTGCTCCCCGACAGGCCAACCAAATTGGTCATACAGCTTAATATGGGAATCGAGTATCTCCGGAATCATCAATTCGAGGTTTCACAATCACATCTAGAATCGGTACTGGAGCAAGCTGAGACGGGTGGCTTGGGAATCCGAAATCGAACCACCTGTTTGTACTACGTTGGGCATGCCCTGCTGCAGCAAGGTCAAATCTCACGCGCCAAACAATCATTGCGATCCGCCGCAAACTTGTTCCCGAATTCTACCTATGGCAAAGCCGCCGCGCAGTCCCTGTCAGATATCGCCCAGGTCAGGCGCAAGAATACCTAGCATGGGTGTCCTGAGACCGCCACAAAGACAATTGTGCTATAAGATGGCGGTTATATAATCCTTTCCATATCCTAAATTTGAGGGCCGAAAGTGAAAATTGCTATCTACGGAACAGGAGGCGTTGGAGGTTATTTCGGTGGCTTATTGGCTCTTGAGGGCCATGATGTACATTTCATCGCACGTGGGGCGCACCTGGACACAATGCAAAGACGAGGTCTAAAAGTCTACAGCAATTATGGCGATTTTGACATCAAGCCCGTTGTTGCAACCGACTCACCCAACGAGATCGGTGAAGTCGATTATGTGATCCTCGCTGTGAAACACTTCCAGCTCCGCGACGTGCTCCATGGATTGAAGCCGCTGATCGGCCCAGAGACAACTGTCGTCCCCTTGCTGAACGGTGTTGACGCGCACGAGCACCTCATCCCAGTGATTGGGCGCGCGCATGTCATCGGTGGCTCCTGCAGTGTAGTCTCGATGATCGAAGCGCCAGGGGTCATCCGCCAAGTAGGAAATTTGCGGCGGATTGTCCTGGGGGAATTGGACCGCGTTCGGTCAGAACGCGTGGAGAGAATCGTTCAGGTGTGGGCTGCAAGCGGTGTTGACGCGAATCAGGCGGAGGATATCTTCGCCGCACTCTGGAATAAATTTCTTTTCATCGCATCCCTCGGGGGCGTTGGTTCGTTGACTCGAGCCACAGCGGGGGAGATTCGTAGTAATCCGGAAACGAAGCGCTTGCTTGGAAACGCGATGCAGGAGGTAGAACATCTGGCGCAGCAACTCGCAATCAGCCTCCCCCCCGATGCCGTTCACGCTGCGATGTCGCTGGTCGAAAGCCTGGATCCTTCTGCAACCTCCTCGATGCAACGTGATGTGGAAGCAGGCAAACCTTTTGAACTGGAAGCGTTCAGTGGTACAGTCGTCCGCTTGGGCAGACAGGTGAGCATCGCCACACCTGTGCATGAATCGATCTATGCCCTCCTACTGCCGGCATTATCGCGAGCCTTTCAGCGCAATATCAAATAAATCGAGATCGATCTCAATTTCCTGATGGATCATTAAGATCATCATCTACGGGGCCTTCGAGGAACTCACGGAAAACCTCCAGGCGATTCACATCTACCTCTTCATCCGTCTCGCTCTTTGAGGATTTCTGCTGTCCCTGAAATCTTTGTAGATTACGCATGGCCGATGTGAATTCGTCCCATGCTCCCGATAACTTAAGGAACACAAAGATCATGGCCAAAGTGAAGGCGATATACGGCAACATATCATAACCTCCATCTCATGCGTTCCAACCTCTACCTCTCACCATACCACGCCCCACCCTTAAGATCATCCATGAACATCGCCCGGTCTTCCTCACTCGCAATGCGACGACCCGCTTCTTCAGCAAGCTTGAAATACTCCTGAGAATACGCATGTTTTCCAGCTAGGGCATTGGCGCGCGCTAGGCACTCATACGCATACGCATGGTCGAAATCCGACATTTGGATGGCGTGTTCCTGCGTTAACTCGACGCAGCGAGCTGCGTGCCGTAAAGCTTCCGACTCAACACCCAAAACGGTATACACTCTTGCAAGCAACCATTCTCCGCGTTGGTGATGTACTTCTTTGCCAGCATGAAACCAATGATAGAGCGATGCATGCGCGGCATGCACCATTTCCTCGTCCTCAAAGAGCGTGCGCGCCTCTTGCTCCAGGAGTTGCCATACGCGACCATTGAGCTTCTTAGCGAACTCGAGATGCGCTTCCTCCATCGTATACCTGGTCTCTTCGCTCACGATCGTCCTCCAGCATTCCGTTGCGTTTCTGGATCGAATTACATCATGGAGTATACCCTACGAGGAATAAATCCATTTGTAAGTTCTTCGAAGGCAGGACATCCTGCGTGATAAGATGGGGGTGCCCGAGCCTACTTCGCCCTTTAATATCCGAGCATAAGGTCGACCCGGTTGGGCATCGGTTGTCCCCGGGAGGCGATGTTGAGAGCTTCTGCCAGGGCTTCCATCCGCCGGTATTCCAATTGGAACGCACCGCCTGCGCGGTGTGGGCTCAACACCACATTATCCAGGGTATGAAATGGGAATCGGGAGGGCGGGGTATGTGTTCGCGATCCTTCATCTTTTGGATAGTTGTACCAAACGTCCAGGCCTGCAGCATATATCTTGCCCTCGCTGAGTGCACGGTATAACGCTTCCTCTTGGATGATTTGGCCACGCGATACATTTACAACAATGGCATCCTGGGGGAGCAAGGATAGCGCCTCATGATCGATCAGGTTTTCACTTTCAGGCGTCAAGGGCACGCAAATAATGAGGACCTGCGTGGAGGGCAGTAAGTCCTTCAGATCTACCATAGATCGCACATCGATACCCTCGCTCGGATCTCCTACTTCTTCATGGCGTTTTTTCAGGGCTACCACACACATGCTCAAAGCCCTGCACATACGCCCAACCCGGCGACCAATCTCCCCATAGCCGAGCACAAGCACGTTCTTACCTTCCAACAGGATCGAAGGGTTGGGTTGGTAGCGCGGCGTCCAATCATATCTCCGAAGTGCACGATCCATTGGGATAATATGCTTCGCTGCTGCCAGAAGTAATGCCATGGCTACTTCAGCCGTCGCGGCCGCGTTGAAATGCAGATTGTGCACCGCGAGATGTGGGAAATCGTAAAGCAATCGACGTGTATCAGGGGGCACGCCTGCGAAAGGGATAATCAGCGCTTTGAGATTCACGCAGCTTTCGAGTTGCTCGCGCTTCGGGCGCCCCGCGATGAGAATCTGAACACGGTCCGAGTTTGGAATGGTCTGCCCGATAGAGAGTTGAACATCGGGGCTAAGAAGGGATTGCAGGTGGGCGGGAAGTGACTCTTCAAGTGTTTCAAGAAAGTGAACCGATAAGAAATTCATGCAAGTATTTTGTCCAACACCGATTTATAAAGATCAACCACTTGGTTCGCGATGCGCGGCCAAGCATAGGCGCTGGCTGATTCCGCAGCCTGCATGCCCAATCGTTCCCGCAAAGTTGCATCCTGTAAAATAAGCCTCAAACGATCGGCAAGTGCATTGGGATCAGCCGCCGGGACGTGGAATCCAGTCTCACCATCTCGAACGAGATACGCCAGCCCACCTGTCTCGGAGGCTACCACAGGCGTGCCGCAAGCCATGGCTTCAAGAGCCACTAACCCGAATGATTCATAATGCGAAGGCACGACGACAACCTCCGCTGCGGAGTAGTAGTATTGCAAGGTATCCTGGTCGCGTTTACCGAGGAAGAGCACCAAATCCCCCATGCCGAGTGACTCACATAGCGCCTTCAGACGTCCCATTTCTTCGGTGATCTGATCCCGACTTGCGATTGGATCCCCGCCGATGATGGTCAGACAGAACGGATACAGAGCCCAGACACCTTCTTGTCGCAGTATGGCTGCCGCTTCTATCAGTGTATCGATCCCTTTCAGCGGCTCGATGCGTCCAACGTAGAGGATGACACGGTGATCGCAGGGTACGCCGATGAACTCTCGAGCCTCATCCGTCGGAATGGGATAGAAACGGCTGATGTCCACACCAGGGGGGATGACGACCACATTGCTTGTATCGGTCCGGTAAAGCCATTGGATTTGAGCTACTTCCGCTCTTGTAGCAGCGATTACCCTGTCTGCCTCCCGCAGTAATCTTTTCTCTGTCTCGAGACGAAGGGATGAACTGGTCTCATCTTCACTTCGAGCAACCCGATCCTTCATCACGGCTAAAGTGTGAAACATCTGAATGAGGGGTATCTTCCACTGCTCTCTCAGGGCAAGTCCCGCTAAGCCCGAGAGCCAATAGTGGCTATGAATCATGTCATAGTGGATGTTCTTCGCGGCCGCGAAGTTGCGTATCCCTTTGACAAACTCATCGATATGCTCGGCAAGAAGATGCTTGGGCATGCTCTTTTCAGGTCCGGAGGCGATGTGGACGATGCGATTACCGTACCCAAGTTCGTGTAAGACATGGGGCACATGCTCATCTTGTGATCGCGTAAAAACGTCCGCGCCAATACCAAGCTTACCTATTTCGCGAGATAAATCGCGAACATAGACATTCATGCCACCGGTATCCTTTCCCCCAAGCGTTGCGAGGGGGCAGGTGTGGTAAGAGAGCATGGCGATACGCATATGAACATTATCCCCCACTGAGAATTTCTTGCCAAGGATTTCCAGCCACTGGTATAATGCGTGTCGTGCCAGCGTAGCTCAGTCGGCAGAGCAATCGCTTCGTAAGCGATGGGTCGGGGGTTCGAATCCCCCCGCTGGCTCTACATCTGCATCAACGCAGATCAAACACTCGCAAGGAGGCAATCCAAGGCCTCTGACATATCCCCCTTGATTATTTAATCGACTTCGTTTCTTGGCTTTCCTTAGGCGGCAGGATTTCCTCAACCTGCCCGACCCATCATCACACAGAGGGTCTTATATGCTTCAACAGCGGATAGAAGAGGTGGCTTTCAATGCGTGGCCTGCTTTACAGCAAATGCTTTACGATGGCTGGCTCTTGCGTTTCTCCAACGGTTATAGCATGCGGGGCAATTCTATCAACATGCTTTATCCATCCACAATCGATATTGACGAAAAAATCAAGACATGTGAGAAGATGTACGCAGAGAGGGATTTGCCTCCTATCTTTCGTTTGTCGCTACAAGCCACACCACCCGATCTCGATGGCGCGCTTGAAGTGCGGAGGTACAAAAAAATCGACCCCACATCTGTGCTGTACCTTCACTTACAGCAACGCCGACTTTCCCCACAGGACGAATCGGGTTTCAACCAGGAATCAGTCGACAGGTGGCTTACGGTCTTCCACGCCATGCGTGGACTTGATGCGAAAGCGGAACGGAATCATGCTGCGATTGTGCAGTCAATCCCTTCGAGGATTTTAGCCGCCATCTTGAACGCGGGGGGAAAACCGGTCGCTTGTGGTTTGGGTGTATTGGAGCGCAGCTACTTTGGCTTATTTGACGTCCTGACCCACCCGGAACACAGGGGGAAAGGCTACGCAACGCAACTTATGAATGGCATGCTTCATTGGTCAACCGATCACGGTGCAACCCTCGCTTATCTCCAAGTCGAGAGAGATAACGCAGCAGCGCAAGGGCTCTACGAGAAATTTGGATTCCAAGAAGCCTACTACTACTGGTATCGTATCCCCTCATCTTTAGCATAAGCGTGATGAATTGGGTTTGAATAGCTCCAGCACTATGACTACAATAATGAGGTCACAAAGCATCTTCATGAATTGACGGAGAGAACTATGTCGCTCCATGTCCATGTTGTGCCTTTAGGAATCGCGATTACATACTTGCTCGAGAATGAGCTCGGATACTACCTTGTGGATGCTGGTCCACCGCACTATGAAAAGAATGTCCTGCGTGCTATGCATGAGATTGGAGGGAAAAATCTCAAACTTATCTTCATAACGCATGCACATATTGACCACTATGGTTCAGCAGCTGCCATTCGGCGTCTGACAGGCGCCTCGATCGCAATCCACACGGCGGATCGCGAGGCTTTAGCGAATGGGAAAACTGAGATCGGATCTGCGCGCGGGCGTGGCCGATTGACCAGCTTATGGCTCCGGTGGGCGTTGCGATTTCTCCGACCGGAGCCGGTCCAACCCGATCTGACGTTTACCGATGGCCAATCCTTTGCGGCATTTGGACTGGATGCATACGTTCTCCATACACCCGGGCACACACTCGGCTCCAGCTCACTCATTGTTGAAAATCGACTAGCCTTTGTCGGCGACCTGCTGACAACACGCGGGTTCCCTCACCTGCAAAATCTCTACGCTCAGGACTGGTCGCAGCTTCCTGCAAGCCTGGAGCGCCTCCAATCTTTGAACCTCGAATGGATTTACACCGGCCACGGACGCCGCCCCATGAGCGGGGAGAAGCTACGCACCATCCATCCCTAGTGGCTATGCGCAGTGTATTCGTGGTGACTTGGGCCTTTAGCCTCATATATCCGCTACCAACAGGATGAAGAAAGTGTAACGATTTGCACGATTCTCGGTTATGATGGTACAGAGTAGGGGCAACCTGGGAGACAATCATATCTCGCCAACGGTGCCGCGTCATACCCTATTCTCCACAAAGGAACATTCGCCTTATTCATCGAACCTCGACACAAAAGGAGCAGATAATGACTGACAGCGTGTATAAAGTCATTGAGTTGGTAGGTAGCAGCACAGAGTCGTGGGAGAAAGCTGCCGCGAACGCCCTTGCGTTGGCTTCTAAAAGCCTGCGGGATCTGCGCATCGCCGAGATCGTCAAGTTGGATCTCCAAATCGATGAAGGGGAAATCGTTGCCTACCGCGCCAGACTGAAGGTTTCCTTCAAATATGAGGGTGGCGGGTAGGCAGAACGCGCCAAGGCGATTTCATTCAAAAAATCAACCTAATCAGCTTTGCACGCTTAGCCGGATATTGCGACGGAGAGTCGTGCGCGTTTTTAAAGGGCGAGAGCTGGGCGGACGCTTGCTCCTTGATTCAGACCGTGAAAAACATTACTGACGCCCCGGGACTCAATGGACGATGATATTCTCCATCGTTATCGTTTCATGCGTGCACGTATTATAATGATGCCATGGACAACCATCCCCCATCCATCATAGTCATTGGCATCGCCGGTGGTACAGGCTCCGGAAAGACGACGGTCGCTAATGTGATTTTGGACCGCGTCGGCGCCGATAAGATCGCCTTTGTACCGCATGATGCCTACTACAAGGACCTCAAGGATCTCTCCCCCTCGCAACGAAGCCTCATTAACTTCGATCACCCCGATTCACTTGAAACCGATCTCATGGTAGAGCACGTCAAGGCGCTTAAAGCCTCCCAACCTGTCGATATCCCAATCTATGATTTCACCACACACAGCCGCACAACGCGAACTCATCACATCGACCCCCAACCGGTCGTCCTTGTGGAGGGGATACTCATTTTTGTAGATGCTAGACTGCGCGAACTATTCGATGTTAAGATATTCGTCGATACACCGGCGGATATCCGTTTCATCCGTCGCCTGGAACGTGATCTCATCGAACGTGGGCGGACAGTCGAATCGGTCATCCATCAGTACCAATCCACCGTGCGGCCGATGCATCTGGAATTCGTTGAACCCTCCAAGCGCTATGCCGATGTCATCATCCCAGAAGGAGGCTTGAACACGGTTGCGATGGATATGGTTGTGGCACGAATCGAAACGCTTATACTTCACTAAAGATCGCCATCCATCACCTCATCCCCAAACCGATCAAGTCGGGATGACCAAATTTGAACCCAGGAGATAACATGCTTAAT
>CAYLOP010000148.1:0-7878 GCA_964385305.1 uncultured Anaerolineaceae bacterium
GGCTGGCACTGGAATGGCCTTGCTCAATAGAGGCAAAATAAACCCTGTTTTCACCAGCCAGGCCTATGGCAGCCACCTGGGCTTTCGGCTCATTCAACTCCTGCCGAATAAGTTCTCCAGTTTCAACAGCGCCTTTACCCTGCAGATGAGAGGCGTCACGTATTTCTACTTTGTCATTGTTTATCCACAAATAAACCAAATTGGGGGACTTGCCGCGAAAGATCACTTTATCATAACCGGCATACTTCAATTCCGGCGCCCAAAATCCCCCCATCATTGAAAATGCCATTAACCTGGTCTGAGGGGAAATGGTAGAAACAATGGTACGATTACAACCGGTAGCAAGTGTGCCACATAAAAGACCAGCGGCAAATATGAGAAGATTATCAGGAGAAAAAGCTTCAACTTCGGGGGGAACCCTGTCCCATATTATCTTGGCGTTCGTACCCAGTCCCCCCAGATAGAGTTCGGTGTCCCTTGGGTCAGTTTCTACCCTCTCAATGTTTCCTCGGGATAGATCGATCTCTAAATTAAACCCTGTCTCTGCGTACCTCATGCTTAGTCCCTCTTAAGTATCTCCACCTCACTAGCAGCGATCCACCGCAGCCAGACCCGATCCTCATCCATGCCCACACCCTTGAGAATCTCTTTGAGTGTGTCCACCCGTCGCTGTACCTGGTAGTTGCCGTTCAGGTAGTGACAATCGCCAGGGTGACAGCGACCAATGAGTACATCGTCGGCCCCTTCCAAAGTCGGCACCAACATAGGTGCATCAGTTGCATATGAAGGCGATGATCTTGGGCTCGAACTCCACCTCACTTGCAGCCATATCTCGACTACTTATCCTTCCAGATCGGCGGACGTTTTTCCATAAAGGCAGCCAGCCCTTCGTGGGCATCTTCTGTGGCCATAAGCGGACCCAGGTACAATTCCTCGACAGCAGCCAACCCATCGGCAAAGGAACCAACGCTGCCCACCCGAACCGCTCGCTTCGTCAAGCGCAGCACCGCGCCGCTCAGTTTGGTTAGCTTGCTCACGAACTCCACAGCTGCGGTTTGCAATTCTTCCGGCGCCACAACCATGTTGACCAATCCCAGCCGCTCAGCCTCATCGGCTCGTATGCGGTCGCCGGTCAGCACCATCTCCATGGTTTTCTTGGGGCCGATGATCTCTGGAAGCGCCACGACCGCGATGGGGGGTAGTACGCCCACCTGAATTTCCGGCTGGCCGAAACTGGCCTTCTCTGAGGCGATGACCATGTCGCAGAAGAGCGCCAGCTCGCATCCGCCACCTAATGCAGCGCCGCCCACAACAGCCACCGTCGGAATCTCCAGTCCATCGAGCAAACGGAAAATGCGATGGAAGACCTCGATCATCTCCGCTACTTGTTCGGCTGTGTGTTCGGAGACGTCCACCCCGGCTGAGAACGCTTTGCTCCCCTCGGCCGCTTCGAAAACCAGCACTTTGACCGAAGGATCACTATTCAACCCCTCCAGTACGCCATTAATCTCACGCATCATTTCGATGTTGAGTACATTCAGCGGCGGTTTGCTGAGCGTAATCTTCCCAACACCGTCTTGTTTCTTGAAGGTGATGTGCTGGAATTCCATGGCGAACTCCTTTCAGATGTACTGACCACCGTCCACTTGAATGACCTGTCCGGTAATATGCCTTGCCTTCTCGGTGCAGAGGAAGGTAACAACATAGGCTACCTCCTCTGGAAGCCCCAGGCGGCCTAGGACGATCTCCGCCAAGGCCATCTCCCGCACTTGTTCTGGTGCTTCCTTGACCATCTCGGTCTCGATCAAGCCCGGCGCGACGGCATTGACGTTGATGCTGGATCGTCCTAACTCACGGGCGCAAGCTTTGGTAAATCCGATCACCCCCGCTTTGGCTGCTGAATAATTAGACTGGCCAAACTTGCCACGCAGACCGTTGATCGATGTGATGTTGACGATTTTGCCAGAACCTTGCTCTCGGAAGATGGGCGTGACCGCTCGGGTGTAATTGAAAGTACCTTTTAAGTCGACGCTGATGACCCGATCCCATTGTTCTTCGGTCATCTTCCATACCACACCATCCCAATTCATCCCGGCGTTGTTGATCAGGATATCCACCTGGCTGAAATCCTCCAACACCCTTTGGACCATCGCTTGAGCATCATCGAAACTCGAGACATCTGCCTGGACGACCATTGCGCGCCTACCCATATCGGTGATGGTCTTGGCGAGTTCCTTGGCTAAATCGTCGCTCTTACGATAGTTGAGAACGATGTCAGCGCCATTAGCGGCTAAATCCAGAACAATCGCTCTACCGATACCTCGGGTACCGCCGGTGATAATGGCAACTTTCCCTTCCAGTTCCATTCCCTCTCCTCCTAATTTGGGCGCTCGACGATCGTCGCACACCCTTGGCCGATACCGACGCACATGGTCACCAGACCATAACGCATTCGCTCCCCAGCAGCTGCTCGTCGCCGCATTTCGTGCAGCAGCGTGACCATCAGCTTAGCACCGGTGCATCCCAGTGGGTGCCCTAAAGCCACAGCCCCCCCGTTTACGTTCGTCTTCGCCATGTCGAAGCCTAGCTCCTTGATACAGGCCAATGCCTGGACTGCGAAGGCCTCGTTTAATTCAACAAGATCTAGATCGTCGATTGTTAAACCCGTGCGTTGCATCACTTTGCGAGTGGCTGGTATGGGACCGTAACCCATCGTGCGAGGGCTCACACCGGCTACAGCTGAAGCCACCCAGCGAGCTAGAGGCTTGAGCCCCAATTCCCTCGCCTTTTCCTCCGACATCAAGAGTAAGGCGGCGGCTCCGTCATTAATCCCGCTGGCGTTTCCGGCTGTCACCGTGCCGTTGGGGCGAAAAGCAGGGCGCAGTTTAGCCAATATTTCCGCGCTTGTGGTCAGTCGTACCTTTCCGTCTTCAGCGATCTCGATGCGGGGATGTTCGTCGGTGTCTACAAGGATTGGAGGCCCTTTACGTTGAGGAACGGGAACAGGCACAATTTCGTCTTTAAAGCGTCCGGCTTCTATTGCCGCCGCAGCCCTCCTTTGACTCTCTAATGCAAAGACGTCCTGATCTTCACGGCTAATGGCCGTCTCGTCGAAAATGTTTTCCGCCGTCTCGCCCATGCCCTCCAATGGGATGATCTCTTCCATCTTCGGGTTTGGGTAGCGCCATCCAATAGTTGTGTCGTACATCGTGACATTGCCCCAGGGGAATGGGTGTTCCGTTTTGGGAACAGACCATGGCGCTCGGCTCATACTCTCTACGCCACCAGCGATAAAAACATCTCCCTCTCCACACTTGATAGCCCTGGCAGCTTGGTTGATGGCATCCAAGCCCGAGGCGCAAAGACGGTTGATGGTAACCCCTGCTACATGGAAGGGAAGACCGGCCAGTAAAAGCGCCATCCGGGCAACGTCTCTGTTGTCTTCCCCCGCTTGATTGGTGCATCCGAGGTATACATCCTCGATGAGATCGGGCTCAATATCAACACGAGCCATGATTTCTTTGATTACTAGCGCAGCGAGGTCATCTGGTCGGACTTTAGCTAAGGCTCCACCATGCCTACCAACTGGCGTACGAACGGCTTCGATGATAACTGCCTCTCGCATCTTGCCTCCTTTTCGAAGTGGTTCACTGGTCATTGCCAGGATTTTGATAGGGTGCGCTTATATCTTGGGCGCTTTGCTAAGGATCGAATCTACATACGACTCTGCTCCTTCAACAAGAAGATCCCGATAGGCTTGAAAAAGCTTCGCCGCCATTCCGCCGAGCCAATCCCCCGGCAACAGCTCCAAGGGCAGATTGGGGTCTACGTAAGGTGAAGCACGATATTCATGAATCAACATGAATCGCTGAATGAAACATTCTTTTACGTCCAGATTTTCACCAACTTCCAGACGCAATTCGTGCTCTTTGTGGCGAGGCTCATAACGTTGTACAAAATCGGCGTAATATTGGTTGAGACGTTCAAGATCCCAACAATTGGAAACAATCTCTTTGTCACTTTTGAATCCGCGATGGTTCCCACTGAAAAATTCCACATGGGTGTGGAGATTGAGATCATCTAGGATGGCTTGGACCTCTGATCGAAGATCTCGGGGTGAGATCCAGGTCGATTGGTTCAACGTCCCAAAACCAAGCCAGAGCAGTTGCCTCCGTAACCTGCGACGGAGATGGCGTTTGGTCTCAGGGATGGAATATGTGATCAAATGCCATTGACCATCCCAGGGGTCAGACCGGGGATGGAAGATGCGCTTTGCGCCTTCCTCGAGCAATTGAATGCATTTGGGAGTCAGGGAGTAAAAGCTGTAACGGCTGATCCGGCGGCTCCTCAGCCAGCTTTTACGAGACATACGGGAGAGGGTGGATCGAATGGCTTGCGCCGATAGGTCAAAGAGACCCAGTAGTTCGATTAGGCTTCCAGTCCAAGCCTCACCCCCTCGATGACGGATATAGTCTCCATATAAGGTGAAGGTCATATCCTGCGAGTGAGACATATCCACCACTCCAGATTAGGCAGAGGTCCTACGACGCTCAAGAGCCGGCTAGTTGGCTGAGACCCTGGCTTGAGACTTCAGTGTAACCCCGATACACGATCGAGCCAGTTCTCATACCGAAGACTTGGAATGGAAAAGTGTCAGAACCCCGAAGTTTGTCCGATATTATATATGTCACTTAAAGGTCGTGTCGACAATATTTTAGCATATGTTTTTTGGGTGTCAATTTTTACTGGGGTGAATAGATATACGTTACTCGACCTCCATTAGTCAGCAATCCATCCATGAAGTAGTCGGGGACAACGAAGGTCCCGCGTTCAGTAGCTTGCTTGGTTAGCCAGCGGTCGACCGTGGCACCAGCCTGATCCTGAGTCTCTTCCCGGATGGGAGGTATTCCACCTTACAGTTTCGGGCTGCGAATTCCTAAACGAGGCTGAGTGGCTTAGGACTTTTAGGTATTACCTCGCACCGACTACAGTGCGGGGTAAGTTCGAATCCTGCCAAGGGGACCTTGGATCGTCAGGTTGGGCTTTAAAAAGGTAGCCATATTCTATTGAATTCGCCACGAACCTTTGTATTTACACCTGGATGATAGAGTATCAGTCGAGGTCTAGTTTTTGATGGAGGTATCCTGCGTTGGACAAGTATCTGGTCCACCTTGACCGCTGAATACAAGGCTTAGTGTGATAGCTGTGATGTTGAATGCTATCCCGTTTCCGGAAGGTGCCTTATCGATGCTGACCGATGAGCATGGATTGAGCGAACGTGGTGTGAAATTGGGGGTGCGTGGCGAGTTCGAGGTAGCCGATCCGTTCTGCGAGGGCCCGCGCTTCGGCCCGCTTGGTGCGCGAGAGAAGGGCGAGTTTGGCGCCCATCCCGGCAGCGTTCCCCACCTGGCGGAATCGATCCAGAGGAAGCTCCGGCAGCATGCCAATTGTGATCGCGCTGGCAATGTCGATGTACGTTCCGAACGCTCCGGCGACGATCACCTGGTCGATATCTTCCATCCGTAGCCCATTGGCATGGAGGAGTAATTCAATGCCCGTGTGCATGGCACCCTTAGCGAGTTGAAGCTGACGTACGTCTTGTTGTGCGATGGTGATCGTGTGTTTAGACGCTTCGCCATCCGTTGCGTGGGGGAGGTCACCTTGATCGACAAGTATGAACTCGCGCGCACCGTCCACCGTGCGGACGCGAGGGTGGTCGCGCATGCGCCCCCGTTTGTCCAGGATGCCGGCGAGGTACAGTTGAGCTATGGCGTCGAGGATACCCGACCCACACAATCCCACTGGCGGCGCGCCACCGATAGTTTGGTATTCGAGTCTGTCCTCGAGCAGACGCAGGTGCTCGATGGCGCCGCTTGCGGCTCGCATCCCATGCTTGATGTGTGCGCCCTCGAAAGCCGGACCGGAGGCGCAGGAGGTGCTGGTCAGCATACCTTGATGTAGCAGACAGATCTCCGTATTGGTCCCGATATCAATCGCCAGGACGACACCTGGTTGTTGTTCAATCTCAGTAGCGAGGAGCATGGCAATGTGATCTGCGCCCACATACCCTGCGACGTTGGCCAACAGGTGAACATAGCTACCAGGCATCAGTGTAAACCCTACGTCGCGGGCTTTCACGTCCAGCGCGGACGAGACCGCGGGTACGTAGGGAGCCCGGGCGAGTTGCCTCAGGGGCAAGCCAAGAAGAATATGGTGCATCGCTGTGTTGCCAACGATAACAGCGTCCGCGATGTGGGATGGTCTGGCATCGATTCCAACGCAAATCTCGGCGATGGTTTCGTTCAGAGCTTGGACCACCAATTCTCTGAGGAGCGTGGAGTGGCTCTCGTCCTTCTCGGTGTAGGCGATGCGGGCGATAATGTCTTCACCGTATGCGATCTGTGGGTTCATTAAACCGTGGGAAGCCAAGGTTCGCCCTGTGTTGAGATTGAGCAGATATACGGCGATCTTGGTGGTTCCCAGATCTACGGCCAAACCCAGCGGCGGGACGTCGGGTTGGAGAAGCCCAATGATCTCCCGTTCTCGCACGACGACCTGGACGCGCCACTTCCCATTACCGGGATCGACGTGCTCCCGTAGATGGGGGGAGATTTGACGTAAAACATCAATATCGATCGATACATTCTCGAGGTCGTGCTGCTGCTCCAGGGCGTCGGTGAGCCTTCCTGAGTCCGATTTGAGATCGTCGAGTGTTGGTGGAGTCAGGGAAACCTGGTAAGCATGGGTGAGTGGGTTGGGGTCAACAGGCAATTCATCTCCTTCAACTTGCATACGCTGAGGAGAAGATAATGATTCTGGCGGAACCTGCACTTTGCAATCGCTAAGAGGGATAGTGCAACAGGCCAGCCGGTATCCCTGGTCAATCTTCTCGGGAAGGAGTAACTCCAGCTCAACGGAGGTCAGCTCCGACACCTCGCCGTCCAATACCTGTACGATGCAACGCCCACACTGACCGTTGCCGCCGCATAGACTCACCAAGTCAACCCCCAAGGTGCGCGCATGGTCTAACAGCGTCCCCCCTGCTGGAGATTCGCCTCGCCGGCCTACCGGTTCGAAATGAATGAAATGGCTCATGATCTCCTCATTCAAAATGATTATACATGAACGAGGATGGATATATTTTCTTTTCATCCATCGACTCCCTTTTATCATGGATACATAAAGCCTGTAGGGGGACAAGGAGCACGCTCCCGCCGTTGTCGCCAGGTCGGGCGTATTGACCCCCCTCCTGGTTCCGCTACCCAGGAGTTAGGATATCATCAGCCAATATCCTACTGCGGATCAGCCATGCAGTTCGACGGTTTGTCAACTTCACGATGAGCCGTGGCTGCCCCTCCAAATGCAGAGTGTGATCGCTCTCTGTTTTTCAACTCACAATTGCAACTAAGAACGATTTAGAATGAAGCCACTTCTGGAGGATCATCACATGGGGAAAACATGTACTTGTTGCTATAGCTCCTTGGAGTGGATTGAGATCAAGAATCGAAGGGTTCCAATCGATCGCAAATTGTTAGACTATCCTTGGAAGCCCAGCCTGATAGTTCACCCCCCTTTTCAGGATTCGGTTTCCCACCGCACCGGCTATGGCGCGATGTCTAACTTGAAGGTCCTTGGCCGCTGTTCGCACCGGATGCTCTTACGGGTGTTCGACCTCGCGCAGAATGCTCGGAGAGTGCGAGAGCGAAATGAAACTGGATTTCCCACGCTTCGCTCGGGGCGGGCTCATCCAAGCCCCGCTACCTGAAAGAATGCACCCGTGAGGGCGCTTTTACGTTAGGCCTTGATCGTGAACAGATCTGACGTGGGGGTTGTATCGGTCCATCAACGCCTTGTCCCTGCCGTCGAAAAAGACCTTTC
>CAYLOP010000149.1:0-4542 GCA_964385305.1 uncultured Anaerolineaceae bacterium
CTGCCACGCCTGTGTGAACATGTCCAATGTGATGCCTGTTGCAGCGTGTACCGCGTGGTCTATGTCTTGCCCATCCGCCAACGCCAGTAGGAGGGTTTGAAGGGCATCTGATCCATGGGTGAAAACCATGTAGCGTATGGTGTCCCATGTGAAGGCATTCAGGATTTCAAGCTCGTCGGCTTCACATACGTGATCCGAAGGCAGTGTGCGGAGGCTATACGGCAGTCCCTCTAAAACGATCTTGCGAAGCGCCTTGAGCGACATGGCGACAGATTTTTCGCTTATCCCGCCGTCCACCGATCTGGCAATGTATGTGCTCAGCCCCTTGAGCATCCACTCTGTCTCCACGCCATTTTGATAGAGGATGGCGCGCGTGAGTGGGGTTACGAGAAACGCGGGCAAATTGCCATCCGTCAAGCTAGACTGGATAACGATCTTGATCGCTTCTCCAGCTCCTGTCCAAGCGTAAAGATCCTCCTGCTCAGGAGGTGTGACCAAAATGGAGTGCTTGAAGCTCCATGTGTTCTCGTACAGTTTGATCGTCAGCTTGGTCGGGGTCTGAAAAGGCAGCATCTCTTCCAAGGCATGCAAGGTGTGCTCCACTTCAACCAGAAGTTTTTGGGCAAATGCCTCTTGGCCGTTGGGGAACATAACGAGCACGCGATCGCTCTCGAGCGTTTGATAAGGTTGGCCGGCCCAACGGCGTTCACCATCGTGATTTGTAAGGGAGATGGTCTGGCGTAACGTGTAAGGATCAGCTTGGCTTTCATTATCGGAGAGGACGTACTCTGTGGTGACCTCAGCTACAATTTGCCCGTCACTCAGCAGCGCTATAGGTTGTGCACGCAGTGTCCACTGCTCGACATTGTGGCTGAGGAGATCCTCAAACCAATGCTTCTGTTCGGCGGCAAGTCCGGGGATTGTAGACTCGACTGTTGCGAGGAACGCGGACTCACTTCTCGCTAGGATCGCGTTTTCGCGCTTCTGCATGAGTTCATCAAGTTCAGCTTGTATGCTCGCGAGACGATCGTTCCAGAAGCCTTGCCAGGCGGCTGTGAAGACCGTCGAATCCATGCCGAGCAAATCGATCATGATGGATTCGACGCCGTCGCCGGTTTGACACAGACCGTTTTGGCACGCGTTCCCGAAGGCAGCGATGAACCGTCCGACTCCCTCCCAGCCGAGCCTGTCTTGCAGGTAACTGACAGCAGCCCAGCTTGCAGCTTCCTGGGGAATCTCAGCTTCATCCAGCATGCCCGAATTGAGAAACGGTAGAAACCTGGATTGGATCGCTTGGGGATTTGTTTCGTTCTCAAGGACACTAGGTAGGCCCTGCCATAGCCACGGCGCAGCGCTCTCTTGCACACCGGACTCAGTCAGGGCGAGTTTGATAAACGCCTCCCGCCAAGCGGGTGTGGTTTCGATACTCTGGTCATAGATCAAAAGAATCAAGCCGGGCGAGACTGAGACAACCTGATCGCTTGAGATTGTGGGGCCTGCAATGGCTCTTAACGAACTCAAATTGGGCAGGAGCATGATGTCGGCTTTGATGGGTTTCGAAAGACCAAGCCGGTCGGCGACCTCTCGGTATTGCTCGGCTGCTTTCAACGCCAATCCTTCGGGGATCTGCGCATCCGCAGGGAGAGCAACTGTGAAGTTACCCTCCTGATATGAAGTTTCGAGCCTTTCTGTATCCGCCAAGGGGTAGCTAACAAGATCGGGACCTGCCCACTTCCATCCATCCGCACCGTTTGTGAACTTCGCCACAATGGATGCTTGGCTCGTTCGAGTCTCGCCTGCAACATCAGGAGATGGGTAGAGGATCTTAATTTCCACCGAAGCTGAAGCCGTATCTCCGAATACACGGATCGTTTCGGCGTTAATCTCGACTTCGCTAGGCGACAGCTGCTGTGCGTCTGCGAACCATGATCGATCCGTCTTGGAGGCATCCGGAGTCGATGTGGCGAGGAAAGCCAGGAGGTCATCTTCAAGGACAGCGGCAGCGCGTCGATCCAAGAGATCATGAATCCCCGGCTCGCCTTCAACGATTCCCAATGTAGCGAGCGTGGCGAGCTCGCCGACGGCGTTCAGCTTCCCGATCTGGATCGTTGAGAGCGTGTCGGAAGGTCTGTGATAGGTGGGGATTTCCACATCTTCGCCGAACCAGCTCAACAGATTAGCCTGGATACCCGCTCTTATGAACGGTCCGTGATCGCTGCGTTGATGGTTGGATAAGGAAGTTTCAAGATTGAGCGATGTAGCGATGGATTGGAGATACTGCGCCCTGTTATTCAGGCCGTCGATGTACAGGGTATCTACACCGGCGCCGACCATGTCCATATGGAGCGAGGCCAGGGTATCTTCCAAGGCGTAGCGAGGATGCTCGACGTAATAGGTAGACCCAATCAATCCGATCTCTTCCGCGTCCCACGCAGCAAAAAGCACGCTCCTGCGAGGGGTATAGCCTAGTTCGTGCCAGGAATATGCGATCTCAAGGAGCACCGCCACACCGGATGCGTTGTCGTTCGCCCCCACCCAGGCCGGACCGTTGGGGGTCTGTCCCATATGATCATAGTGTGCGCCGAGGATGATGAGCTCGTCGCGATAGGACGGGTCACGGCCTGGAAGCACGCCGAGTACGTTGCGCCCGATGCATCCTTCCGCAGCGCAGGCTTCGGGTCCCGCGACGTCGATCACCACCGTCGCCTCCGTCAGGAGAGGGAAGGAAGTGAAGCTAATGGACAAATCATTCAGGGTAAGACCGGTTCCTGTCAGAAGGTCTTCCGCAACGAACGGAGCGATGCGGAGTGTTGGGATGGGTTCCGGAACCCACGCCTCGCGATTTGGGCGGCGGAAATCGATTGGCCAACTGTTTGAGCCTCCTAGCAGCAATAAACCATTTGCGCCATGCTCAAGGGCATTCCGCGCCGCAGCGGTACCCGTCTGTTCTCGGCAAAATACCAGCTTGTCCACAGCATCCAGCGCGTCGAAATCACCGCGCTCGCAATTGTTCGCCCACACGACCTGACCGCTGACGGAGCCGTCACCTTCATACCAGTGGATGACTTCGGCAAAATCCTCATACGCGGTGTAATCTTCCACAAGCGTGCCATCGGGCAATTCGATCGTCAGCAAAGGGACGTTCGTTAGGGAGATGTGGCTTACAGCGAAGGATTGGAAAAAGGTGCCGTCGTCTCCCGCAGGGAGTAGACCGTAGACGTCAAATTGACCCGCGATGTATTCGCCAGCCGCCCAGCCTTCGGGGGAGCCTGCTTGCCGGCCCAAGAAGGGCGGACCCGTTAAGGTCTCGATTTGTGCAGCGGCTCGTTCGGGATTGAATTTCGATGCCCGGGTGATTAAGTCCCCAAAAAGTGTGGAGGCACCGGGCTCATAGGGGAGGGTGGATGGTGCTGGGATGGCATCGGTTGTGTGTTCGAGCGTTGGGATGGCACTTTGGGGGGCATCGAACTCAGCGACGAAAGAGGGCGCCTGGATGGTTTGTCCAGACCTCGTTTGGATCGCCATGGGAGCGTCCGATGAAAACGAGTTGTTCCACAGAATGAGGCTAAAAGCCCAGGCAGCCATCACAAGCCAAACAAACGCTAACACGGCGTATGAGTCAGGCCATGCTGCATGCTGGTACCACCTGCGAATTATGCGGAATAGGCTTCGATCGATTGCATCCTCACGAGGCTCGTGAGGTTGGAGTTTGAGGTAGGTCAGCGAGCGCCAAACCCACTCCAGTGGACCAAATTGATGGCGCGCCAACCACCACTGACTGATGCGTATTTGTGTAAGATAGATCAAGAGCGTGAGAAGCAAGCCGAAGGTGGGATCTGTGCTTCCGAAGAGCCCCAATCCGTACTTATAGAAAAGCAGCGTTCCGATGATCGATTGGGTGATGTAATTACTTAAGGCCATGCGCCCAAGGTATGCCAATGGTTCCAGGCGTTGGAACCAGGTTTCGTGTTGTGCGAGCAAGATGATTGCGGTCACATAGAAGAGCATGAGAGCGGGAGCGCCGATTGTTCGACTTCCTACCCGAATGAGATTGTAGTAGGCATCTGGGATGCGGTTGCTCCATATCAAACTCGAGATAAAGATCCCGTTAAAGGTCACCCCAAACGCGAGACCGATCCACATCACCTTACGGACAAGGGGCAGGTGTTCTTGTAGGTTGTGAAAGATTTTTCGTTTACCAACCGTTAGACCGAGCAGAAACATTCCGAACACATTCCCGAAGGTGTAAATGAACCAGGAACGATCGCTGATGAACTCTTCAAGGCGCAGGTTCGTGATCTCAAGGTATGTCCCAGTTCGATAAAGATCTTTGCTGTATAGATTGTTCCTTAGGGGGAATGTCAGATCGGCGTACCATGCCCGAAAGCTGTCCATCACCTCACCCGGGATCCGTAAAATGATAGAGGCGAGCAAGGATAAACCAACGGCAACCAGGAGGATTTTTTCGGATCGACGGCGGAAGGTGAGCAGCAGCATCCCGTAAAGCGCATAGATGGTGAGGATATCCCCCGTCCAGAGGAA
>CAYLOP010000149.1:4642-7832 GCA_964385305.1 uncultured Anaerolineaceae bacterium
CTGGTAAGGTAGGCAGTGTACCCGGATGAGGCGCTGAGGACCGTCTTGGCCGTCAAGGCAATCGTCGCGATCAGGAGGATCGTCGCAACGATGCCCGTTAGCAACCAGGCGATCTTGAGGGACGTGTTTTTCATCCTAAGGCATCTCCCCAGGTTAATACACTGTCTGGCGAATGATCTTGGTCAGAGCGAGCGATAGAGCCTCGCCGATCTGTTGCATTTTCTCCACCTCGATGTTATCGAGGTTGTCTTCTGTAGGTGAAAAGTTGCCTCCTGCCCAACGGAAATAGACCCAATCTATACGGAGAGAAAGAAGTTCATTGTAAGACCACACGTTCTCATTAGAGAACGAAATCGGAATGCCCACCTCAGCGGTCGTTTCCTGGATTAAACGTGCGAGCTCGTCACTGGATTCGGGATGAAGCTCTAGGACATCGGATCCTGCCCCAAGGTTATCCAAGAGAAAGATCGAATTAAGCACCAGTCGCGAGGATGGATTTCTTGTTGGAAGCCTTCTGTAGTGCCCCGCATCGTCGAGGTAGGCTTTCGCACCGAAATCCTCAGCGTTTCCTCCTCCCCAGGCGACAAAGAGTACAGATCTGCGAGCGTCTAGGTTTTGTTCATGCCACAGACGAACGATCTCCAGCATCACACCGATGCTGGAAGCGCTGTGATTGGCACCGGGATAGGCGGTCCCATCGGGGTCGGTGCCTAAGCCATCGTAAGTGGCGAATACAACCACAAGCTCATCCGCCAGGTCGAAATCTGAGCCGGGGATGTATCCAAGGACATGCTGGGTGGTGAATTCTTCAGGCTCAGCGAGTTTCAGCGACATTCTTGCTTTGGTCGCTAAATCACGCGTAATCCAGGGTGCTCCCCTTTGCCCCTCAAGAGTCCCTTCACCGAACAGCTCGTTGAGGGATATTCCAGCATGATCGAGGATAGCTTGGCCGACCTCTTGGCGAATTCGGAAGATCGGGATGGTTGGATTACGGAGATGTTCGGCGGGATCTTCAGGGTAGTGGATCTGCGAGCGGATGTTAGGACTGGAATTACTACTGATCAGGAGGATGCCTTCTGCACCGCGTATAAGTGCCTCCACTGCGAAGTCGGGGGGGATGTTGTCGTCAAGTGCGAGAACGATCCTGTCGCGTAAATCCATACCCTTGAAGGATTCCGGCGTATAAGCCCCTGCGTTTGGTAAGAAGCCTACAAAGACGACAGTGGCTTCCGCGCTCCCACTCCCAGCGTGTCCATCTATGAGGTAACCAAAGTCGAGTTGATGGTGAAATTCCTGAATTTCACGGCCATCTTCTCCGATCAGTTCTAGCGAAGGCTGTTCGATCGGGTGCACGATATGAGTCTGAAAAGGATAGATATAGCTTTGATGCTGCCAGCCGGGCTCAAGGCCGTTTGCTTCAAACTGCTCGGCGATATAAGCCGCAGCTTCCGCACCCCCCTCTTGGCCGATCCTGCGCCCATCCATTTCGGCGAGAGCCTGGACATGTTGGAAGGCGGCCTCTCCACTGAAGGATTGGGCGACCTTTGCAAACCAGGGTGCTGGTCCGGAGTGATTGATGATGAAGACCGTCGCCAACGACAAAGCCCCGATAGCCGCGAGCGTGCGTTTGTGCAGTAACACCGCTGTATTGAGCCCGGATTGCTCGATAAGGCGGCGTAGACCTTCCCCTAATGTGTTGAAACCTACGACAGAGATGAAGAAACCGATCGCTGGCGGAAACACAGCGAACGGCTTTGTCCGCAGGAATCGAAATCCGCCGGCAAGGATTGCACCCCATTCCGGAGTCTCAGCGAGGGTATAGAGCGTCACGGTATCAGTTCCGCTGAGATCCAAGGAGATACGGCTCCCTCCCCCGATGTATACACCTATGAAACCCAATTCCCCTAAAAGCATCATGACCGCGCCCATTTCCAGGCAAGCAATAACAAGTAATTGGGGAAGGACATTGGGGAGGATGTGGCGTATAGCGAGCGAGAAACCCGTGGATCCTACAGAACGGGCGCCATCGATGAAAGGCATCTTGCGTAGCACTAAAAATTCACTGCGTATATACTGCGCGATTTCTGTCCATCCGACTGCGGAGAGCGCGATGATGAAGACCGGTAGTCCGCGACGTATATCCAAACCATAGATCAGGAACATGCTGCTGATGAGCATCGGGACGGCAGTGATCACACCGATCGATCCCATGATTACCTGGTCGATTCCACTCCCTTCATTCCAACCAGCAAGACCGCCCAGTACTAGTCCGAGAAGTACGCGAACCATTGTGATGAAGGCACAGGCAATCAGTGTGTTGCGCGCGCCATGTAGGAGCAGGCTGAGCATATCGTTGCCCCATTGATCGGTCCCCAAGGGAAATTCGAGGGATGGGGGCAGGGGAGGGAGCTCGATGACCCCGCTGACTGCATCCCTCTTGACCGACTGTCCCGACAGGTAGGGATTCTCGGGCGCCCAGATGGGCCCGAACAGCACCAGAAGGAAGAGAGCAAAGACGATCAATGCACCGACCAAGAATGGTAAGTTTAGTAACACATCCCTCGGCCGCAGTCTACCTTGTCGCATCGCTGGAGCCTGTTCTTCGAAGACGGTTCGACGGTTTTCCGTGAGGATTGAGAACCCACTCAGCTTTGCGCGGGGATGGAGGAATAGGGTGAGGATACGCTTCAGAAGGGTCATTGGATCTCCCTCAGCCGCGGGTCAATCAGCCGGTAGGCGATATCAAGGAGGAGGTTGGTCAGAAGGAATGTCAAACCGAGGGCGAGAGCAAGCGCGGAGACAAGGGATGCGTGCCGGGCATTGATCGCACCGAGAAGGCGTGAGCCTAAGCCGGGCCAAACAAAAAACATCTCCACAATCGGAAGTGTGCTCAAGGAAAAACGGAGGGACACCCCAACCGCTGTGAGTACTGGAACGAGTAAATTCCGAATTGCATGGACATTCACAGTCTCGCGGAGGGAGAGACCCTTCGAGAAAGCGGTTCGGATGTAGTTCTCTTCCATGATGTGGCTCAGGGAAATAAATGCGGTTCGGGTGAGGTAGGCTAATGGGCGAGCTGCCAAGACCAGAACTGGCATCAACATATGCTTTAAATCCCAGCCAAATCCAGCCATCAAGACGAGACGCCTCCCAAATGTGCGGTAGTAGTAGAGTTCTCCGATCTGAAGTA
>CAYLOP010000150.1:0-7719 GCA_964385305.1 uncultured Anaerolineaceae bacterium
GAGGAAGTGGTCCATATCTGTAGTGCTGCTTGATTTACACGTTAGATATCAGTAGTCAGATGCTAGTATTCAGATATTTGCCTTCAGATATATGACAACTGATTACTAATATCTGAATACTGATCACGCAAGGAGGTTCGATACGATGTTCTTCCAGAAATCCCACATCCCCTATGGGGGCTACTGGAGCACGCCGTTCTGCCGCTGGCAGGGGAGCTTCGCTCATCTCAACTCCGTTCCCTTCGCCGCCGAGATCACCTTGAGAGCCCTGGAGGAGCGCAATATCTCGCCCCAGGTGTTCGACGGCCTATATCTTGGGATCACAGTCCCTCAGATGCATACCTTCTACGGTGGCCCCTGGTTTTCGGGTCTCATCGGCGCCGGAAACATCACCGGCACCATGATTGGGCAGGCGTGCGCGACGGGAGCGCGCGTGATGGCCTTGGCCGGTTTCGATCTGGAAGCCAGTGTTGCTGCCGGGGAGAAACGAATAATTCTAACCATCACTGCTGACCGATGCAGCAACGGCCCCCATGTCTACTACCCCAACCCACTGGGACCAGGCGGTACGGGCGACAAGGAGGACTGGGTGTGGGACAACTTCGGCCACGATCCTTTCGCTCAAAATGCTATGATCGAGACCGCCGAGAATGTGGCCAAAGAAGCAGGCATCACCAAAGAAGAGCAGGACGAGATGACGCTCCTGCGTCATCATCAGTACGATAACGCGCTCAAGGACGACTCGGCCTACCTGCGCCGTTTCATGGTGATGCCCATCGAAGTGAAGGATGCGCGGGGACGTAAAGTCCTGGCTACCGTTGATAGCGACGAGGGGGTGTTCCCCACCACCGCTGAGGGATTAGCCAGGCTCAAACCCGTCCTGGAAGGAGGCTCGGTCACCTACGGATCACAGACCTACCCCGCCGACGGCAACTGCGGGATCATCGTTACCACCCGGGAGCAGGCACGCGAGCTGAGTCGTGATCCAAAGGTCGAGATCCAATTGCTGTCTTACGGCCAGGCACGGGCCAAGAAGGGCTACATGGCTCAAGCAGTTGTCCCTGCGGCCAAGCAGGCTCTCTCCCATGCGGGTATTTCTATCAATGAAGTGCAGGTCATCAAAACACACAACCCCTTCGCAGTAAATGATATTTACTTCAGCCGCGAGATGAGTGTAGCACCTGAAGCCATGAACAAGTACGGCTCGTCCCTGATCTGGGGTCACCCACAAGGGCCCACCGGACACCGATTGATTATTGAAGTGATCGAGGAGTTGATTATGATCGGTGGTGGGTATGGCCTCTTTGTCGGTTGCGCCGCTGGTGACACGGGCGCAGGAGTGGTTGTTAAGGTCACTGGCTAAACTATGACACGGCATTTCGGAGGAAATGATGACCACCAAGACCAGTAAAAAGAAGAGCAAGCGAACCGGAGAAGTGCGATGCCTGAATTGCTTTGTACGCTTCTGTCCTCCACACGGGGCAGAGAAGGCGTCCTGTCCCGAATGCGGCTGGGAATGGTACATCTCCTGGTCTGGTAAGCTGGCGAAGATCAGAAAGCCCGTTTGGGAGAGTTGGGAGAGGCAACTGGCTGAGATTATGAAAGAGGCAAATGAAGAATAAGGGAGACTGCGGATGGCACTCAATCGCAAGATCGCATACATAGACCTTTCTACAGGCGAGTTCAAGACCGCCCCAATCCCCATCGAGATGCGGGAGTTGTATCTGGGTGGGCGAGGGTTGGATATGTACCTGTTGTACAACCATTTGGAGCCGGGCGTAGACCCACTAGGCCCCGATAACGTGCTCACAGTTAGTGCAGGACTGCTGGTAGGCACGTTGGCCTCGGCTTCAGCCCGAACCCACATCGGGGCCAAGTCGCCGCTAACTGGTTTCATTGGCAGTTCGAACATGGGTGGGTTCTTCGCCCCGGAGCTAAGATGGGCCGGCTTCGATCACTTGGTGATCAAGGGCAAAGCAGACGGACCTGCCTACCTCTGGATCCACGATGGGGTGATTGAGATTCGCGACGCCTCTAATATCTGGGGGGAGAATACCCTCGATACCCAGGAGCTTATTAAGGAGGAGTTGGGCGACCCTGAGGTCAAGTCGTTATGCATCGGCATCGCCGGGGAAAACTTGGTGCGCTTTGCCAACGTCATGACCGGGATGAAGAACGCCGCCGGCCGTTCAGGCATGGGCGCGGTGATGGGCTCGAAGAACCTCAAGGCCATCGCCGTCCGCGGTACGAAGGACCTGGAAATCCGTTTCCCCGAGAAAGCACTGGAATACAACCAAGGACTCCTCGAGCACATCGGTTCGACCAAGTTTGCTCAGATCATGCAAAAGTGGGGCACCATGTTCATCTATGGTGTCACAAACACCACTGGCCTGGTACGGGTTCGAAACTTCCAATTGAACCAACAGGTAGGGGGGAACATTGAGTGTGAACACATCGAGAAGTACGCCCTGGGCTCGGAGGGCTGCTACGGCTGTATTATGAACTGCCGACATAAGTACCTGATCAGGGATGGGCCATACGCCGGAACTTATGGTGAGGGTCCGGAGTATACCAGCCAGGGTGCTTTCGGAATGGAGGTCGGCTGCAACAACTTCGAAACCGTCCTGGTCGGTAACCACCTCGTCAACAAGTATGGGTTGGATACTTTGGAGATCGGCAGCATGATGGCATGGGCGATGGAGCTCTACGAGAAGGGTATCCTGACCGACGAGGATACAGGTGGCTTGAAGCTGGAGTGGGGCAACGATGAGGCGGTGCTGGAGTTGGTCACACTCATCGCCAAGCGAAAAGGGCTGGGCGACATCCTGGCTGAAGGTCCACTGCGAGCAGCCGAGAAGATCGGCAAGGACTCGATTAAGTACCTCATCCACGTCAAAGGTATGAGCAATCTGCATTCGGACGAACGCCCTACGCCGTCGCTGGCGTTGGGAATCGCTACGGGTTCGCGCGGCTCCGACCACCTGCGCAGCCGACCCGCGATTGATCTCTACCATCTACCCATAGAGCTGCTGCGTAAGATCTACGGCGGTCCCAAGCCATACGATGGTCCACTTTCGTCCGACTACACCTGCTACGAAGGGAAACCACGAATGGTCCAGTGGCAGGAGATGATGTACGAGGCGATTGATTGTGTCGGCATCTGCAAGTACCACACCATCTTCCTCAGCCCGAACCTGATCGCCTTCGAGGAGCTATCCAAATTGATCTACTACAACACCGGCATGGAGTTCACGCCGGAGGAGATATGGGACATTGCGGACCGCGCGTATACCATCGAAAGGCTCTTTAATATACGTGAAGGGCTGACGCGGGCGGACGACTGGCTGGTGGATCGCTACTTCGACGAGCCGACCCCCATCGGTCTGCCGATCGTCCGGAACAAATGCATCGATCGTGAAAAGTTCAAGCAGATGATTGACGAATACTACGAACAGCACGGTTGGGATGAAGACGGCGTGCCCCAACCAGAGACGTTAAAGAAGCTGGGGCTGGACAGCGAACCTTCGCACAGGTTATAGGAGAGTCCAAATGGAAATGATATTGGTAGTCGACCACGAGAAGTGCACCGGATGCCGACTGTGCGAAATGGTCTGCTCGGTGAAGCACACGGGAGTCAACAACCCCACCCGATCCCGTATCCACGTCATCAAGTGGCCGATGGAGGGTTTCGAGCTGCCGATGCTCTGTCAGCAATGCGAGGAGGCTCCTTGCATCGCCGTCTGCCCCAAGGATGCTCTTTCCCGCGATCCCATCCTGGGAAGGGTGAAGCTCAACTATGACCTGTGCATCGGTTGCAAGATGTGTGTGACCGCCTGTCCGTTCGGCGGCATGGGAATCGATACCGTGGTTCAGCGAGTGATCAAGTGTGACCTTTGTGATGGCGACCCGGCTTGTGTCCGCTTCTGCGGCTCCGGTGCGCTCCAATTTGTGCCTGCCAATCTGGTGAATCAGATGAAGAAGCGAGATGCTGGTTTGAAGTTCTCCGAGTTGATGAAAAAATCATTAGAGGTCAAGGATTAGAGGACAAGACCAGAGATCAGAATGAGAAGTTCTTTTTCGACAGCAAATGACTCGACCGAGGCCCGTCAATCGGTACGCCAGGGGTGGGAAGAAGTTGCCCCTGAATACACCAAAGATCGGTTGGGGATTTTCGGGCGGTATGCTGGTCGATTATTAGATCTGCTCCACCCATCCACGGAAGCCAGTTTGCTTGATGTCGGATGTGGAAGCGGCGCGGTCACGCTTCAGGCTACTACGTGGGTAGATGCCAATGGGTGGGTGATAGGAAGCGATGTCGCTACAGCTATGCTTCGCTTAAGTCAGATGAAAGCATTGCAGCAAAGATCGAACGTTACTTTCTGCCAGATGGACGCAGAACGGTTGGGGTTTAACAATGCCTCCTTTGACTACGTGACTTGTGCCTTCTCTCTCTTCCAATTCCAAGATATGGACCAAGCCCTGATCGAGATGCGGCGAGTTTTAAAGCCGGGAGGCCGATTGGCTCTTTCCAACTGGGGACCGGGTTACTTCACGCCCATCGCTTCCCGCCAACGGGATCTATTTCGGAAGTATGGGATCAAACCGCTGCTGAACAATCCTCTCGTCTTTGAGCCGATCAGACTTCAGACATTATTAACTAGATCCGGCTTCACCGCTGTGAAGCTAATTGAGGAAACAGACGAGGTTTGGTTTAAGACTCCTGAGGAGGTCTGGGCATTTAATCTGGATATGGGACCTTTCCCAATCATGCTCCGACAGCAATTATCCGTTGATCAACAGAGAAGCTTAATTCATGAATTCAAAGCTATGATGGGAAACCTAATAACAGACCGGGGCATTCAGAGCACTTTTCACCTGATCTACGCTCTAGCTGAGAAAGGAAAGGTTGACTAAGCAGATACTATGAGGAGTGGTTCGCTGCTCAATAAACTACTATCCTAATACGTCCCTTACGATGTCGCGCCATGCCGTTTTCGAAGCACATGGGAGCACCCTGGTGGTGACACAAATAACATCGTATGGATCATCAATCTCTTCAAGTTAGGAGGAACACGGTGGAATTTCGATTAAGCGCTGAACAAGAATTATTCAAACGGATGGTCCGTGAGTTCTGTGAAAAAAACATCGAACCACGCTCACGCGAGATGGACGACAAAGAAGAGGGCATCCCTGATGATCTCCTCCAAGGACTGGCCGATCTGGGTGTCTTTGGGATCATGATCCCAGAAAAGTATGGCGGCTCGGCCCCCGAAGGGGAGGAGATGACCTACGCTAATATCGCAATACAGGAACTTGGTCGAGCCGAGATGAGCATGGCACTCCCAGTTTACACTTTACTGTGCCTCGGTTGGGGCTTCCTCATCACCAAGTACGGCACCGACCAGTTGAAAGAAGAGGTACTGCCTCGGGTCGCAGCAGGTGAATACTTTGCCGGCATCGCTACAACCGAACCGGGCGGCGGTTCTGACATCGCCAATATTCAGACGACCGGCACATACAAAGACGGCAAGTTCATCGTCAACGGCGAAAAGGTCTACATCAGCGGCGTTCTGGAATCGATCGAGCAGCGTGAGGGAGGCCACATCACGCTCATCCGCACCGATCCTGAGGCCGGTCATCGGGGTTTCACCTTCGTCTTCATCCCCGCGAAACTGCCCGGCGTCTCTTATAGTACTTTCGAGGACATCGGTCGGATGGCTCTCTCGACAGGCGGTCTTGTGTATAAGGACGTGGAGGTGCCAGACTATTACGTGTTAGGCGAAGTCAACCGTGGTTTCTATCTCAATATGGAAGGCTTTAATCTGGCCCGTATCCTGGTGGCTTCTGCCTGCGTCGGCATGACCGAGAAAGCGTTGGAGATCTCCCGTGACTATGTGAAACAGCGGATTCTCTTTGGTCGACCTCTGGCCAAGTTTGAGGGGATCTCCTTTGAAATCGCTGACGACCATGCCAAATTAGAACAATTGAAGTTGTACCTTCAGTACACTGCCTGGGCTGCCGATACGCTCTATAAGGAGCCTGATTTTATCACCCAACGCGAACTGAGTCGGATGGTCTCGATCTGCAAGATGACGGCACCGAAGCTAGGCGCAGAGATCACGCAGCGTTGTATGACACACCTTGGTGCGTTCAGCTACACCAAAGACTGCCCATTGGGTCGTGGATTGCGTGGGATCATGTCCTATGTTGTCGGAGCCGAGGGTGGCTACCACATCCAGAAGCTCATCATCGCCCGAGAGTTCATCGGCGACGAGGCAGTGCCGTATCGCTAGTGACTAGATAGCAGTCATTTGAAGGATGCCTTGTCTCGGGTGACTGCTATCTGAAAGAAAAGCGAGGGTTGTGAGTGGAGAAGGTCGAGTTTGTGGTCGTTGGAGCTGGATTGTCTGGCTTGGCAACCGCGTTGGTTCTCGCGGAAGCGGGTGCAGAGGTGTTGGTCGTCGAGCGAGGCGATTATCCTGGCAGCAAAAATGTCACCGGGGGTCGCCTCTACCTCGGCCCTATTCGGTCATATTTGCCTGATCTATGGCAGGACGCTCCACTGGAACGCCGTGTCGTAAAGGAACGACTTACGATGATGGCTCCCAAATCCTCCATCACCGCAGAATTGAGCAGCGAGAGATTTCGTCACACCCCCCATCCTAGCTACACCCTGCTCCATGCAACTTTCGATCGCTGGGTTGCTGACCAAGCGTCAGCGCGAGGAGCTATGGTCATCTCAGGATACAAGGTTGACGATTTGCTTCAAAAGGATGGCAAGGTTATTGGCATTGTCTCATCTGGCGACGAAATCCACGCGAACGCGGTTGTAGCTGCTGATGGTGCGTTGTCCTTTATGGCTGAGAAAGCCGGTTTGCAGAAACCGCGCGCCGCAAAGAATTATGCTGTCGCGGCCAAAGAAGTTATCGAGTTGCCTGCTCGTGTTATCGAGGATCGCTTCGGGTTGGAAAATGACGAAGGAGCCGCACAGCTCTTTTTCGGATCCCTGACACAGGGCATTCATGGCGGTGGGTTTTTATACACCAATCAAGAGAGCCTATCCCTCGGGTTGGTCCTTGCCATTCAGGATTTGATGGGCAAATCCGGTTCGGATGCAAACGAGGGGCAACCTACCTTGTCGCCCAATAATTTGCTTGAAGCTTTCAAAGACCGATCTGAAATCCGACCTCTGATCGCGGATGGTCACGCGATCGAGTATTCGGCCCACATCATCCCCGAAGGTGGCTTACGAGCCATACCCCGATTTGTGACCGACGGGATGCTTGTCGTCGGTGATGCTGCTGGTTTCACTTTGAACATGGGCGTGACAGTACGCGGGATGGATTTCGCGTTGGCTTCCGGCGTGATGGCCGCCCGAGCCCTGCTGCGTGCTCGTGAGCAGGCTGATTTTTCGAGCGCCAGTCTTTCGTATTATGAAACCTTACTTAAAGAAAGCTTCATATGGCAGGACCTAAAGACTTTTCAACACATGCCCGACTTTCTGGCAAACCCACGACTTTATGAACGCTACCCGTCCATAGTCTGTGATCTTCTGGAACAAATCATGTGGGTCGGCGAGGGACCCAAAGAGAAACTCTCAGCAACCATTTTGCGGACGATTCGTCATAATTTGCTCCGAATAAGTGTGTTGAGGGATCTCTTCCTGATGCGAAAAATCTAGTGAGTGTGCCATGAACATTGAAGCCAAATTAGGCTTGG
>CAYLOP010000151.1:0-7704 GCA_964385305.1 uncultured Anaerolineaceae bacterium
GAGCGAAATGGGGAGTGTGAGCGCCTGGTAAAACAGGGCGGGGTGTTTGCGCGCCACCGCATGCACAACTTCCTCTTTTCCGAGCCAATTGAAGCGCAGACGCCGCGACAGTCTGATGCTGTGAGCAGAGAACTTCAACCGGCGAAGTGTCGATGGGTGTGTCTTTACGAAGTCGGCGATCGAACGTTTGTCCCAGCGGTAGGCGGTGGTCGGCTCCACGGCGATGGCTGTGGCAGCCCAGGGCTGTAGGGAGATGATCTCCATCTCGCCGATGGTATCGCCAGGTCGGAGCGTGGCCAGAAGGGTCTCGGGTTTCCCGGGCTGTCCGGCCATTAAATCCACCGAACCACTCGTTATGAAGAAGATCGCATCGGCTCGAGCGCCTTGCAGGACGATCTCCTCACCTGGCGCAAATTCAAGCTTGTCAAGCGCATGCGCTAACGCGTGCAATTCGTCCTCTTCCACATCGTGCAGGAAATGGACATGCGCAAGCAAGCCGAGGAGCTGGGCATCAGACATGGCATCATTGTAGC
Source organism: uncultured Anaerolineaceae bacterium (assembly GCA_964385305.1). Classification (GTDB taxonomy): domain Bacteria; phylum Chloroflexota; class Anaerolineae; order Anaerolineales; family E44-bin32; genus CAYLOP01. The sequence goes on from CAYLOP010000151.1 coordinate 534, forward strand.
ATGCCAGGGTGCGTGCTGCTGTGTCGCTGTGCTATAATCGCCGCGACTGGAGAGCGCCTTGGCAAGAAAAAAAACCTCTTCCGCGTCTCGATCTCGACGCAAGGTTGGCAGGAAATCATCGCGTCAGGCCAAGACAAAAAAGTCGACTCGCAAATCTACGTCGTCCTCTGTGGGCAGCGGCTTGAGCCTATCGCGCGATCGCAAGCTAGACTTGGTCGGCTTGCTGCTGATTGTCCTTGGCATCTTCACACTCTTCAGCCTTTTCTCAACACAACAAGGTATGATCAATATTGCCTGGCTGGATCTGCTTGGCGGGATTTTCGGCTGGGGGATGTATCCCGTCCCTCTTGCGTTTCTGGTAATTGGTCTCTGGCTCCTCGTTCGCACCTTTGGTGAGCGTATTCCCAGGCTCGAAGCAGAACAGATTGTTGGGATTGTCTTGCTTTATTTGGCGCTGTTGATCCTCTTGCACACGCTGGTTGAGGGAAATGACTTTGTCAGCCGCATCGAGCAGGCCAGACTCGGCCGTGGGGGCGGTATCATCGGCGCGGCGCTCTTATCTCTACTGGCGGGCGCGATTGGTACAGGTGGGACGGCGGTTGTGATGGCAGCATGGGTCGTCATTGGCCTGGCGTTCACGCTGCGGGTTTCGGTTCCGGAGATGCTCGCAGGCAGCCTGCGCCTTGTACAGAAATGGTTCGAAAGCTTGAGGGGACAGAAAGCCCAACTTCCTGCCCCATCGTTAGACCTTCAAACACCCAGTCCATCCGGTACACAGCGAGAGATGCCCTCACCTGTGAGCGCACATGTGACAGAACCTTCCATCGATGTATCGATGCCGGCATCTACTGAGCTGGCGGCAACATGGACTTTGCCGGATGTTATGCAAGTGCTCGATAGGGGGATCGAGGGCAAGGCGGACGAGACCTTTGATCGCGAGCAGGCGCGTGTCATTGAGGAAACGCTGCTTTCGTTCGGCGCGCCGGCGCATGTGGTCGAGATCAACCGCGGTCCGACGATCACGCAGTTCGGGGTAGAGCCGGATTTCGTGGAAGGACGCGCTGGGCGGCGCACTAAGGTTAAGGTGAGCAAGATCTCTGCGCTCGCCGATGACCTCGCGTTGGCGCTGGCGGCCGCATCCATCCGTGTGGAGGCGCCGGTGCCGGGGAAGGGATACGTGGGCATTGAGGTGCCCAATACGGAGGTATCCCTTGTGGCCCTGCGCGATGTCATGGAAGCGGAATCGTATCAGAAGATCTCCTCACAGTTGCGTCTTGGTTTGGGGAAGGATGTCTCGGGATCGGCCGTCGCCGCCGATCTGACCGCGATGCCGCACCTGCTCATCGCCGGGACAACCGGTTCTGGCAAATCGGTTTGCGTGAACGCAATCATATCGTCGCTGCTGCTCCAGAATTCGCCCGACGATCTGCGTTTTTTGATGGTCGATCCGAAACGGGTCGAACTGACCTACTATAACGGTATCCCACACTTGCTCGCCCCGGTTGTCGTTGAGCTTGATCGGGTGGTGTCGGCTTTGCAGTGGGTGTCGCGGGAGATGGATCTACGCTATCAGCGCTTCGCCAAAGAAGGCCTCCGCAACATCGCCGACTATAACAAGCGCATGCAGTTGGAGGGGCAAAAGCCGCTCCCGTATCTTGTTGTTGTGATCGACGAGTTGGCCGACCTGATGATCATGGCGCCTGACCAAACCGAGCGTGTGATCACCCGCCTCGCACAGTTGGCAAGAGCGACGGGTATCCATCTTGTGATTGCTACGCAACGTCCTTCGGTTGATGTGGTCACCGGACTGATAAAAGCTAACTTCCCGGCGCGTATCGCTTTTGCTGTAGCGTCGTCGGTGGATAGCCGCGTGATCTTGGACCAGCCCGGTGCGGAGCGCTTGCTTGGCCGCGGGGATATGCTCTTCCAAGCTCCGGATTCGGCGGCACCGCTCCGGATGCAAGGCGCATTTGTGTCTGAAGGAGAGCTGGGACGTCTGATCACCTATTGGAAGACCGCTGCTCTATTGAACGAGACGCCAGAAGTCTCTGCCACGCGGCCGGCAGAAACCATTCTGCCCGGTGCGGAGCTCAAACAAGCCGCGATGTGGGAGGAGGCAGACTCGGAGGACGAGGACACCGATCCACGGTACGACGAGGCGGTCGAAGTCGTGCGGTCGATGCGACGGGCCTCGATATCCCTCCTACAGCGTAGACTTCGTATCGGGTATACCCGCGCGGCCCGTCTTGTTGACCAGTTGGAAGAGCGGGGAATCATTGGACCGTCGCAAGGGGGTTCACACGCCCGCGAGGTACTGGACTTCGGTGATCTTGAACCTCCAGATGACCGCATGAGCAGAGAAGATACACTGTAGTGCAGAGGGTGAGTAGTTGCATGCTACAGCTCTCCAAGTGAAAGTAGTTGGACTATTGTCCCTCAAAGCAAAAACGTGCTATGATTACAAGCACTACAATTTTGAATCACTTTGGGGAAGACTTTCCGTCAATAGAGAAAGGAGTAGCGAAGGTCAACGATTCCTTTCGATCACATATATTGAAATCTCGAAATTCCATATTTGGAGGAGCACAAAATGCATAAGAAGATTTATGCCGCCCTAACGCTATTAGTACTATTTTCTTTGTTGCTAGCTGCTTGTGGACCGGCAGCTCCCGTTGAAGAGGGACCAGCCATTGCTGCCGTCAAGGCACCAGTGCAAGCGGAGTATGTGGCCGGGGAGGCGCCGGCGCCTGAAGAGCCCGCGCCAGCACCAGTCGTAGTGAAGATCTGCCAGGTTACCGACGTCGGTGGCGTCGACGACAAGTCCTTCAACGCCACAGCTTGGAAGGGTGTCGAGGATGCCATAGCGGGTCTGGGGGTTGAGGGCAAGTATCTTGAATCCCAGCAACAGACCGACTACGCGAAGAACATCAATGCCTTCATCGAAGAGGGCTGTGATTTGATTATAACGGTCGGCTTCCTGCTTGGTGAGGATACCGCTACGGCAGCGGCAGCCAATCCGGAGCAGAAGTTCGCGATCGTGGACTTCGCCTATGATCCTACTATTGACAATGTGCTTGGCCTTGTGTACGCGACGGACCAGGCGGCCTTCATGGCAGGCTACCTCGCTGCTGGCGTTACCCAAACAGGCATTGTAGGAACCTTTGGCGGTATCCAGATCCCGACCGTCACAGTCTTCATGGATGGCTACTATCTCGGTGTGCAGTACTATAACGAAGTGCACGGCACGGACGTACAGGTTCTCGGATGGGATCCCTACACCGCAACCGGCCTGTTCACCGGCAACTTCGAGAGCACGGACGATGGTCGCCAGCTCGGTGAAGACCTGATGGACGAGGGCGCTGACATCATCATGCCCGTCGCAGGCCCAGTGGGGCTCGGTACAGCTGCGGCAGTCCTAGAACGTGGCAATGCCTACATTGTCGGTGTGGACACGGACTGGACCGTGAGTTCGCCAGAGTATACCGATATCATGCTGACCTCTGTGATCAAGAAGATGGATGTCTCGGTATACGCGGCATCGGAACAGGTTATTAATGATACGTTTGCCGGTGGTGTGTACGTGGGCACGTTGGAAAACACCGGTGTTGACATCTCTCCGTTCCACAGCCTCGACTCACTCGTTTCCGCTGAGCTGAAAGCCGAGCTCGATGATGTGCGAGCTGGCATCATCGCAGGCGAGATCGCGACTTCGCCGTAGCCGTCGGATATTAGCACGCCGGAGTGATCGAAGTTCAGAAAGGTTTGGAGCCGGTCTTGCACCGGCTCCTTTTTTTTACTTTCGCAAGAATTGTAAAAGGAATCTGGGTAATCCTATTGTGATTACAGCACAACGGATTATTGAATTAGTAGTGAAAGGGCTGATTTCTTTTAATCGGCGCCTAGAGATTATCTTCCTGGAAAATCACATGGTAGAATATGAGCCTTCAATTTCGGATTCATGGAGGGACTATGGCTCCGATCCTAGAGCTTCGTGGAATCACAAAGCGTTTCCCCGGTGTGCTGGCAAATGATCATATCGATTTGGCCCTTGAACAGGGTGAGATCCGCGCGTTGCTGGGGGAAAACGGCGCAGGTAAGACCACCCTCATGAATATTTTGTATGGGTTGTACCAACCCGATGAGGGCGAGATCCTGGTACGCGGCAAACGTATCGAAGTCCACTCTCCAAGAGACGCAATCGCGGCGGGCGTCGGCATGGTCCACCAGCATTTCATGCTTGTTCCCGTTTTCAGCGTGACTGAGAATGTCATGCTGGGAGATGAGGTTACGTATGCGGGCGGGATCCTGAATCGCGCTGCGGCTGCCGCCGATATCCGAAAGATCTCCGAAAGCTATAACCTGGAGGTCGAACCAGACGCTTATATCAAGGATTTGCCTGTTGGAGTGCAACAACGTGTTGAGATCATTAAGCTGCTCTATCGTGAGGCTGATATCTTAATTTTCGATGAGCCAACCGCCGTCCTAACGCCACAGGAGGCGAACGAACTCTTCAAGGTCATGCGCGCACTCTCGGATCAAGGCAACACCATCATCTTTATCACCCACAAGCTCAGAGAGGTTATGGAGATCGCCGATCGTATCACCGTCATACGACGCGGGAATGTCGTGGGTACGACAACGCCTGCCGAGGCAGACCGCGCCAAGTTGGCGGAGATGATGGTGGGGCGCGAAGTGCAGCTTGAAGTCGAAAAGGAACCTGCGCAAGTTGGTGAGACGGTCTTTGAGGTTGAAGACCTGATTGTGGTTGATGATCGGCAGCAAGTCGCCGTTGATGGGGTGTCTTTCGAGGTCAAAGCAGGCGAGATTTTTGGTGTAGCAGGGGTGCAGGGGAACGGGCAAACGGAATTGGTGGAAGCCGTGACCGGTTTGCGAACCGCGTTTGATGGGTATATTCGATTGTTAGGCCAGGACATCACCAAGTCGAGTCCCCGTCAAATCACGGAATTGGGTTCCGCGCATGTTCCGGAAGACAGGCAGCGCGATGGTCTCGTCCTGTCCTTCCCCGTGTCGGATAATCTTGTCTTACTCAACTACTATCAACCCCCCTTCACGAAGGGCGTGACGCTCCAACAAGAAGCAATCATTGAAAACGCGGTGAGGTTAATTGAGGAGTTCGACATCCGTACGCCTGGTCCGCTTACGTCAACCGGATCGCTCTCTGGTGGCAACCAGCAGAAGGTGATTGTCGCGCGAGAGTTCTCAAGACCGATCCGCCTGCTTGTCGCCTCGCAACCTACGCGCGGATTGGACGTTGGATCCATCGAATATATTCACAACCGCATCCTTGAGAAGCGCGATGCTGGAACCGCTGTACTGCTTGTATCGCCTGAGTTGGATGAGATTCTCGAGCTTTCGGATCGTATCGCCGTCATGTACAGGGGAAAGATCGTTGCTGTAGTGCCGGGGGAAGAAGCTACAAAGGAGTATATCGGTCTCTTGATGGCTGGTGTGACTCCCGAACAAGCTGCCGCATCTTCGGGCAAGGCTGCTGAAGCCACGTTATAGCGAGGGAATTCTTTTGAGCGAGAACAAGGAAACCAAACCTGATGCTGGCAAGATCCTCTTAGAGGAATTGATGGCAGGGCCTCCCGACCATCTCTCAAGAGGCCGCCGAATCCTGCAGACGATTCTAGTGCCCGTTTTAGCTGTGGTAAGTGGCTTGATCTTAGGGGCAATCTTTATCATCTTGACGTCCGAAGAGGTATACGCAGGCTTCGGCATATCCTTTGGACAAGGCATGGTTGCCTCGTGGCGAGCCGTTGCGAGCGCATATACGGCGCTCTTCACGGGGTCGATTGGCGATCCGGCAAGGATCATCCAGGCCCTTCAAAGCGGCGATGATCTTGAAATCCGCCGCGCTTTCAACCCAATCCTAGAGAGCCTGGTGGCTTCTACGCCCTATATCTTCGCTGGATTAGGGCTTGCACTGGGGTTCCGCTCTGGACTCTTTAATATCGGTGTGGAGGGTCAGCTTTTCTTAGGCGCTATTTTTTCCGCTTATGTCGGATATTCAATCAAGGGATTACCAGCGATCATCCATATTCCGCTTGCTCTGCTGGCAGGCGCATTGGGGGGGGCACTTTGGGGTTTCATCCCCGGCTGGCTGAAAGCCAAAACGGGGGGTCATGAGGTAATCAACACGATCATGATGAACTACGTTGCCTTTCGTCTAAGCGAGTGGCTGCTGAACGGGCCAATGCAGAAACCCGACTCCTACGTCCCCATCAGCCCAACGATCGAAGAAAGCGCCATGCTGCCGCGCTTCTTCCAAGATCCGATCCGCTTTCATTTTGGTTTTTTCCTCGCACTTCTTGCTGCGTGGTTGGTGTACTGGCTCCTCTTCCGAACAAAGTGGGGCTTCGACCTGCGTGCAGTGGGCGCCAATCCCAACGCCGCACGCTATGCTGGTATGAGCATCCTCGTGACCACCATTGCCGGAATGTCCATTTCCGGCGCATTGGCGGGATTAGCGGGTGCGAATGAGGTTCTGGGTTTGAACCATAACCTTGCCCTGGCATTTTCGTCAGGCTATGGCTTTGACGCCATTGCGTTGGCGTTATTGGGAAAGAACCACCCTGTCGGTGTGGTATTAGCCTCCCTGCTTTTTGGAACGCTGCGCAACGGGGCGACGCGCATGCAGGTAGCAGCCGGTATTCCCATCGACATTATCTCCATCCTGCAAGCGCTGATCCTGGCGTTCATCGCTGCGCCGGCCATTATCCGTACGATCTATCGATTACGTGCTCCTGCCGAGGAGGAAGAGACCATTTTTGCCAAGGGCTGGGGAGGAGGCTAACGCATGGCGACAACCACTCTCCGTCGCGAGATCGACATAACTTCGCCAACACGCCAACGTGTGATGGGCGTTCTATTTCTACTGATCGCTGCTAGCATATGGATCCTATTTGGTCGTCATACCGTACCTGGACAAATTACCACCTTTAGCCTTACCGCAGGCGGATCCGATGTCACATTTCCGGATTGGGTGATCGGCTCTTCATTTACCCTGAACCTGCTTGCTGTCCTCTGCGCAATCATAGGGGGTTACCAGATCGCACGCGGCTTCGGGAATTGGACAAATCTTGTCCTGGGCGGCGTGGCGGCGTTCTTTATCTTCGCCTTTCTAACCTGGGCAACAGCGGACAAATCC
>CAYLOP010000152.1:0-7632 GCA_964385305.1 uncultured Anaerolineaceae bacterium
CGGATGTGATGGCTGCCTCCATACGTTTCGGCTTCAAATGGAGTGTCTGCACTAACCCTGCAAGCGTGGGCAGGATCAATTGGAGGGTATCGAATGCATCGAATACCGGCTCCTTATCCTCCTGCAGGTCTTTGTCATAGGCGGAGGGTAAGCCTTTGATGGTGGCCAGAAGTCCTGTGAGATGCCCGATCAACCGACCTGACTTGCCGCGTGCGAGTTCGAGGGCATCTGGGTTTTTCTTTTGTGGCATGAGGCTGGAGCCGGTCGTATAAGCATCGTCCAGCTCGACGAATCCAAATTCCGCGCTGCTGAACAGGATGAGCGCTTCCGCCATGCGGCTGAGATGGACACCAAGTGTTGCGGCTGCGAAGAGGAATTCCAATACGAAGTCGCGATCCGCAACGGCGTCGATGCTGTTGGGGGAGATGGCGGCGAAACCCAGTTCGTTGGCCAGCGCTTGGCGGTCGACGGGGAAGGGTGTGCCGGCCAACGCGCCTGATCCCAGGGGGAGGATGGCGGCCGAGGCACGCGCCTGACCGAAGCGCTGGCGATCCCGAGAGAGTGGCCAAAAGTGAGAGAGCACCCAATGCCCCCACGTCACGGGTTGGGCGCATTGGAGATGCGTGTATCCAGGCATCGGCGTGTTGAGCGCGACCTCTGCGCTGACAAGAATCGCTTCTTGTAGGTCCTTGAGGGCTTGGTCCAGGTGGACACAGGCGCGCATGACCCATAGTCGGAAGTCCGTTGCCACCTGATCATTGCGGCTGCGGCCGGTGTGCAATTTTCCGGCGACAGAGCCTGCGATCTCACCAAGACGGCGCTCGACAGCGGAGTGGATATCCTCGTCGCTGGGAGCAGGTTTAAAGGCGCCATTATCAAATGCCCTTCGAATTTGCTCGAGCCCGCTGACCAGGCCCTCGAGCTCATCTTGCGTGAGGAAGTCGATCGCGGCCAGCGCGCGTGCCCAGGCGACACTGCCGTCGATGTCTTCCCGGTAGAGTCGCATGTCAAATGACAAGCTGGCGTTGAGTTGGTGAAAGCCACGGTCTGTCGGTTTCGACATACGGCTGCCCCATAGTTTCATGCGCTGAGCCTCCTTGAACGTTCAAGATTCTTGTTGGATATCTTACCCCCGAAGGTCCCGTCGACCAATTTGAAGAAGCAGATTCCGCACTCAAATGTGAGTTTTCCGTCCCGATTTTTCTTTGCCATGTACGACATGACTCTCCCGCAGGGTCTACACCAGACCTGAGATCACGTATGGTAGTCGGCGTTGATGGTGATATAGTCATGGGTCAGATCGCAGGTCCAAACCATCGCGCTGGAAAAGCCCACGCCGAGATCGAGGTGCACGCAGAATTCGTGAGAGGCAAAGATGGCTGCGGCTTCTTCATCGGCATAATCTGTGCGGGTGCCGTCGTAGACGAGTGACAAGTCTGCTCGGTCCCCCAGCCCAATCCATAACGCGATTCGATCAGGGTCGAGTTCCACACCAGCTCTACCGGCGGCCGCAATCACACGGCCCCAGTTTGGATCGCCGCCGGCGAATGCGGTTTTAACCAGTGGCGAACTCGCCACGCAGCGAGCGGCGGCCTCTGCTTGTTCTTCTGTCCTTGCGCCCGTCACCTTTAGGGTGACAAATTTCGAGGCACCTTCGCCGTCGCGCACAATCGCTTGCGCGAGATGGGTACATATTCCACCAAGCGCGGTTTGAAAGGTCTGGAGTGCCTTTGGGGATTCGAGGGACACACCGCTTGCACCGTTGGCGAGCAGGAGAGCGGTGTCGTTTGTGCTGGTATCCCCATCCACAAGAATTCGATTGAAGGATTGGTCCGTTGCTGCCCGAAGTACCTCATTTATAAATTCGGGAGGGAGTGCGGCATCGGTGGTGATGACGGCGAGCATGGTGGCCATGTCTGGATGGATCATGCCCGCGCCTTTGGCCATCCCGCCAAGGGTGACGGTTCCATCCGGCGTATCGATACTGTAGGCGACATGCTTGGGGCGAGTATCGGTGGTCATGATGGCGAGTGCCGCATCCAAGCCGCCTTTTGTTGAGAGCCTGGCGGCCGCCTGGCGGATTCCGGGGGCGATCTTGTCCAAGTCGAGCGGCACACCAATGACGCCGGTGGAGAGTACAAGTACTTGCCCGGGTTCGCAACCGAGTGCCTGCGCAGCCAGGCGTTGTGTAGTGCGGGCATTCTCCATACCGGCGGAGCCTGTGCATGCGTTGGCGGCGCCAGCGTTGATAACGACGCCTCGCAGGCGATGGCCATCTTTGTTTAACGTCTCGCGATCCAGCAGGACAGGCGCGGCAGGCGCCTTGTTCTGGGTGAATACGCCAGCGCCACGACAATCGTGCGCTGAGTAGAGCAACGCGATGTCAAGACCGCCGGAACTCTTCAATCCGCATGCCGCCGCAGAGGCAGAGAAACCTTTAGGGGTACTTACACTTCCATTTGCGATTTGTTTCATCCTTGCGATCATGTCTGCTCTTCGCCTTGTGAAGCGAACCGTTTGAGAGCATGCTCCGGTATGAGATAGCGACCAGTTGAGCCCGGTGAAGATTTTCGACGGAGCATGCTCGTTTCTGGATACTCAATCACGTTTGAAGAAAGCGAACTCCGCGGCTTCAAGCGGTGACACATGGCCCTGGGCTCCTTCCATCAACGTGCGGACCTTCATTTGCAGCCCGAATAGATTGATGAAACCCTCCGCCTCGGTCTGGTCGTAGACGTCATCCTGACCAAAGGTGGCGAAATCCTCCCGGTAGAGGCTGTAGGGGCTGTAGCGGCCGACGACCATCACGTTGCCTTTGTAGAGCTTCAAGCGCACCCATCCTGTAACAGTTTTCTGTGAGTCGGTGATGAAAGCCTGGATGCTCTCTCGTAGGGCTGTGAACCATTTCCCAAAGTAGACCAGTTCAGCGTACCGGAGAGCGACCTGTTGTTTGAAATGCAGGAGGTCGCGATCAAGGCAGAGCGATTCCAATTCTCTGTGTGCGGCATAGAGGATGGCGCCTCCTGGCGTTTCATAGACACCTCGCGATTTTACGCCGACCAATCTGTTCTCGACGAGATCCACTCGGCCGACGCCATGCCTTGCGCCGATGGCGTTCAAGCATTCGACTAAGCTCGCTGGTGAGTGTGTTTCGCCATTTACGGATACGGGTATGCCGGCCTCAAATCGAATCTCAACGACCTCCGGTTCATCGGGGGCGTTTTCGGGCGAGACCGTCCATTGGTACATATCCTCCTCGGGTTCGTAGGCGGGATCTTCCAGCGGACCGCCTTCGTGGGAGAGATGCCACAAGTTGCGGTCGCGGCTGTACATCGAGCCTTCACCCGCGGTGACATGTACACCATGTTTCTTCACATAGGCGAGCGCGTCTTCGCGCGAACGGATCTTCCATTCCCTCCATGGTGCGATGACTTTTAGAGATGGGTCGAATGCTTTATAGGTGAGCTCAAAGCGCACCTGATCGTTTCCCTTCCCTGTGCATCCGTGTGAGACGGCATCCGCCCCCTCCTGCTGTGCTACGGCCACCTGCCACTTGGCGATCAGGGGTCGAGCGATCGCGGTTCCAAGCAGGTATTGTTTTTCATAGATGGCGCCAGATTGGATCATGGGGAAAATGAAATCTTGCGCGAATTCCTCTCGTAAATCCATCGTTATAAGTTTGCTTGCGCCGCTTGCAAGGGCTTTCTCCTCAAGACCAGATAGCTCCTCCCCTTGCCCAACATCCGCACAGAAGCAAATGACCTTACAGCCATAGTTTTCACGTAACCACGGCACAATGGTGGATGTGTCAAGGCCTCCAGAGTATGCCAACACAGCTTTCTTAACCGAATTTTTCGACGACATGGGGTTTCTCCTTCTATCCATGAATCTGAGCGCAGGGATGCATCTCGGACTCTCCATTCAATGACAACACAACGGCGACTTCATCACAGTCATCTTGGCGCGAGCAAAGCATGCAGTCCCGCCAGACCTTTTCCGGGAATTGCATGTTGGGCGAGTGCTTGAATCCAATGCATTCAAAAAAGGGCACTGCTCGTGTCAGCGCGAAGAGGCGGTTGACACCCCGCTCTCGCGCCATGTGGATAAGCTCGTTTACCAAAGCCTTGCCAATCCCTTGACCTGTGTAGCGATCCAATACAGCCAGCGAGCGTATTTCGGTGTAGAGCGGCGAGTAGGAGATAAGAGATCCGCAGCCGATCACATGTTGTTCCATCAGCGCGACGACCCAATCTTCGATGGTGGTGTGTATCTCTCTTAACGAGCGCGGCAATAACTCCCCACGGCTTGCATAGGTGTCCACAAGCGCGGCAATCCCCTCGGCGTCATGCGCTAATGCAGATCGGAGCGCTATTTCCATCACGCTTCTCCCCCCTCGTATTCCATGAGTAGGTTGGAAAGAATGGTAAGGCCAGCCTCCAGCTCCTCCTCGGAAATCGTTAGAGGTGGGCAAATTCGAAGTGTGTTTTCACCAGCACTGATCACGATCAAGCCATGCTTCAACGCGGATTGAATGATCGGTTTTGCCGGCGTGGATAGTTCCACACCAATCATCAAACCTGCGCCGCGCACCTCAAGGATCTTGTCGCAAGATAGGCTGCGAAGATGATCCATGAAGCGCGCACCGCGCCGAGCCACACTTTCTAGAAATGCCGGTTGGTTGATCCGCTCAAATACGACCTTCGCTGCGGAGCAGACAAGGGGGCCGGCGCTAAAAGTACTTCCGTGATCTCCGGGTTCAATGACTTTCGCGACGTCTTCCGTGACTAGCGTGACCCCGATAGGCAACCCGCCGGCCAGCGGCTTGGCGAGGGTCATGATATCCGGGGTGACACCGTAAGCTTCATGTGCCCACAGTCTGCCTGTCCTGCCTAAGCCACATTGAATTTCATCAAACACCAGCAAGGCGCTGTTCTCGATGCATAGCTCCCGGAGACCCTGCAGGAAGGTGAGTTTCGCGGGGTGGATGCCGCCTTCCCCCTGCACAGGTTCAACGAAGACTGCGCTTGTGGTCTCATCGATCGCTCCCTTGGCAGCTTCGAGATCGTTGTAGGGGACAAAGGTCACGCCCGGCACGAGCGGAGCGAAGGGCTCGCGGTATTTGGTTTTATGGGTGAGAGAAAGCGCGCCAAGCGATCGGCCATGGAAGGCATGCTCGAAAGCGACGATCTTTATTTTTTCATTGTGATAATTGGAGCGTGCCCATTTTCTCGCGAATTTAATGGCGGTCTCGTTGGCTTCTGAGCCAGAGTTGCTGTAGAAGACGCGATCCGCGAAAGAGGCTTCCACCAGCAGCTTCGCCAGTTCGACGTGGGGGGCTGTGTGGAAGAGATTGCTCACATGGGTCAGGGTGTGGGCTTGCTGCGAGACGATATCTGCCCACACCGGGTCGCTGTGCCCCAGCGCATTCACAGCGATGCCGGCTGCAAGATCTAGATAGCGGTGACCATCACTGTCATAGAGGTAGGCGCCTTGACCGCGTGTGAAGACGACGTCTGGGCGATCGTAGGTATGAACGAGATATTGGGATTCCGCATCAGGGATTTGGCTGCTTTTCATCATCCTTCCTTCTCACCACATAGGGTTGTCGCCATCGCGGATTAATCCGCGATGAACGTTGTGCCACCAGATGTTGTCAACGCTGGCAGGTCGACGATGCGCACATTGGGAACGCCAAGCCGCAGGGTTTTAAGGGCAGCGCGAACTTTCGGAACCATGCCATCGTGAATGAGCCCACTCGCGATCATCTCCTCGGCTTGTTGTGCATGAAGACTTGGCAGCAATTCGTTTCCCAAAAGGACACCGGGCACGTTTGACACAAAATTGAGCCTCTCAGCCTTCAAGGCGATCGCGATCGCACTGGCTGCTTGATCGGCGTTGACATTAAGGATTTGTCCATCAGACCCAAGTGAGATTGGGGAGACTACTGGCGTGAAACCCGAATCACATAAGGAATGGAGCAAGGAGGTGCGCACCTCCACAACTTCACCGACGAAGCCTAAATCTAACTCGGTATGCGACAACTTCCGGGCATGCAATAGCCCACCATCAATTCCGCAAAGACCGATGGCTGTGATTCCGGATTTGATGAGCGTGGCCACGATCTGTTTGCTGATGGAACCGCAGAGCGTCATGAGCGCGATCTCAAGCGTTGCTGCGTCGGTATACCGTAGGCCATGCAACTTGACTGGCTCCAAACCTAAGCGAGCTTGCAGGGCGTCGACCGCGCTGCCACCCCCATGCACGATCACGGGGCATTCGTCGAAGTTCCTTAGCGCCTCGGCTAAGTTTTCGAGAAAACCGGGCTTCTCAAGTTCGTTTCCGCCGACTTTAATCACCTGCATACCGCTTCCTCCCATACCTCAGAGCAGTCCGGAGATTTCATCGAAGCCAAACATGCAATTCATATTCTGCACAGCCTGCCCGGACGCCCCCTTGAGAAGATTGTCGATTGCGGAAGTCACGATGAGCGTTCCGGAAGTGTAGTGAATCCCGAGCGCGCAGCGATTGCTGTGGACAACATGAGCAAGCGTGGCTGGCTCACCGAGGGGCAGGATCTCGATGAAGGGTTCTTCGGCGTAGGTTTGGAGGTAAAGCTCATGCAGTTTCACTTCCGTCCACCCCTGTTGGACCGGGATGTATAGCGTTGAGAGTATCCCGCGCGAAACGGGGAGGAGATGGGGGGAGAAGATCACTTCGGGTGGTGATGCGGACCACCACGCCAATGCCTGATCGATTTCGGGCAAGTGGCGATGGCTGCGACCGATCTTGTAGGGCTTTATATTGTCTGCCACTTCGACAAAATGGGTGTCTTGCTTGGGGGTTCGGCCAGCGCCGGAAACGCCGGATTTTGAATCGATGATGACTTTCTCAGCCACCGCCTCGACATTCAATAATGGGAAAAGGGCGAGAAGGATGCCTGTTGGATAGCATCCTGGGTTCGCGACCAGGCGAGCTGACGGCAACTCGCTCCGTGCGATTTCAGTCAGGCCATACACGGCTTCAGCCAGCAAGTATGGGCATGGGTGTTCAATGCCGTACCAGCTTTGGTAGCACTGTGCGTCCTGCAAGCGGAAATCGGCGCTCAGGTCAACGACACGCACGCCGGCCTCCAGCGCCTGTTTGGCGGCTATGGCGGAGGCTGCATGTGGTAAGCAGAGGAAGATCAGGTCTACGAGATCGAAAGCGGCCTCACGGCTATCTATCAGGGGCACCTTAGGAGCGCCTGGATAAATCTGCGCAAGAGTTTTTCCAGCATGTGTTCTAGAGGTCGCGAAACCTAAACGGGCTTGAGGATGATGTGAGAGGATCTTCACCAATTCAAGGCCTGTATACCCTGAGGCGCCGATGATGCCGACGTTGAGCATTTCTCCTCCAAAAACAAAAACCGCCAGACCTATGCCGGTCTGGCGGGGTTAGCGTGAATATATGCAGTATTTGCTACGCTATCAACCCAAAGTACCAGACCAGAGTCTGGTGGAAGGGACGGACACGGGAAGCGAGCGTAGCGAGTTGAAACATAACTGCCTAAGTTTACAGGGTATGGAAGGCGTTGTCAATGAGAAAGCGTTACTCTGTCATTTGAAATTCAAAAGCGAACTCTTTTCATTTCAA
>CAYLOP010000153.1:0-7628 GCA_964385305.1 uncultured Anaerolineaceae bacterium
TTACTCAGGTGAGCCTACTTCTTCTTTCTCTCCTCGGCAATTATGTGACACATCCATAGATGCGTTGTATCTAGACAACCGCTTGTATTAATTGTACAATAAGGATTCGTAGAGTAGTAAAAAAGGGGGCCGCTAGCGGGTGGCAACCACGCTTTGAGGATCAATTGAGACTTGCGGGAGCTGACTTATGAAGCGAGAGGTTGGCTCGCGCATGGTTGATTCCATCAAGCGAACTTAGCAGCGTTCAAGGTCAATCTTTTAGAGGAGTTGCCGGATGGCATCGAATCTCGGTCTAAAGTGGTATTCTCGTATTCCAGATGTATATTCTCTCCCGAGGCTCATTGAGGTGCAGCTCGACTCGTTTCGCAGTTTGCAGGAAACGGGGTTGGCTGAACTGTTCGATGAGATCTCTCCTATCATCTCGTACAACGGCGGGATGAAGCTATTTTTCCCGGGCAACTCTCCGGAGAGCAAGGAGTTTGAACTTTCTTATTGGTTCGAGGATCCCAAGCATAATATTGAGGAGTGCCTTGAACGCGATCTCACTTTCGCGGCGCCGCTTTATGTATCCGTTCTTCTCGCGGGAACGGATATCCCGGAGCCGATCAAGCAGGATATCTTCCTCGGCGACTTCCCCATCATGACCGAGAAAGGCACCTTCATTATTAATGGCACAGAACGGGTTGTTGTATCCCAGTTGATCCGCTCACCCGGTGTCTATTTCGACGCGACGGAAGACCGAGCATCAGGTCGTCGCTTGGCGACGGCAAAGCTCATACCAGATCGCGGCGCATGGATGGAATTTGAAACACGCAAGAGCGATTACCTCACGCTGAAATTCAACCGCAAGCGGACCGTTCCGGTCACGATCTTGCTCAGGGCGCTCGCGGCCGTGGATGATGGCTTGGGAGATTCTCCCATCAAGGAAGGTTCCGATGAGGAGCTCATCGAACTCTTCAAGGATGCGGACACCAATCCAGATCATCCCTATATCGAAACCACCATTCGCCAGGAGCCTAGTTGGGAGATCAAGGACGGGCGTACGTTGGCTGAGGAAGCATTGATAGAATTCTACCGACGTATGAGGCCGGGAGATCCACCGACATTGGACAATGCTCGCGAATATATGCACGACCAACTTTTCGAGCAGCGACGCTACGACCTCGAACGCGTTGGACGCTACAAACTCAACCAGAAGCTCTCCCTCCACGAGGTGATTTCTCTGGATCATCGACGCGTCACAACTTGGGACATCACCAAGCTGATAGAACGCCTCATCCTCATCAACAATTACGCTGCTGATCCAGATGACATTGACCACCTCGGCAACCGGCGTGTGAAGACCGTTGGTGAGCTCATCCAAGCCAAGCTCCGCGTCGGCCTGCGCAGGATGGAGCGTGTCATCCTGGAGCGTATGTCAATCCGCGATCAGGATCAGATCTCACCGGTCTCGCTGGTAAATATCCGACCTGTGGTCGCCTCCCTGCGAGAGTTCTTCGGTTCAAGCCAATTATCTCAATTCATGGATCAAACCAATCCACTGGCGGAATTGCGACACAAACGGACACTCTCTGCGCTAGGCCCAGGAGGCTTGAGACGAGAGCGCGCGGGCTTCGACGTGCGGGATGTCCATAACTCGCATTATGGGCGTATTTGTCCGATCGAGACACCGGAAGGGCCAAATATCGGTTTGATTGGTCGCCTGGCCTCCTATGCGAGGATCAACAATTTCGGGTTCATCGAAACACCTTATAGGAAAGTGATCAACGCGCTCGATCCCGACGATAAACAGATCATCGGGAGAAGGGTGCGTGGTGAGATCAAGACTCCGCGATCGGGGAGGGTGATCGCAGAGGACGGTGCGGAGATCACAGAGTCTCTGGCGAAGAAATTGGCCAAGCTCGATAGTCCGGTCAACATAATGCCATTCGTCTCCGACGATATCACGTACTTGACAGCGGACGACGAAGATCGTTATGTGATCGCACAAGCCAATGCGCCCTTGAATGAGAATAATGAATTCGTACGCCGACGAGCTTCCTGCCGCTACAACGGCGAATTCCAATTCTTTGCGCCCGGGCGGATCGATTTCATGGACGTCGCACCACGCCAGATCGTTGGTGTAAGTGCAGCGCTCATCCCATTCCTGGAGCACGATGATGCCAACCGTGCCCTGATGGGCTCGAACATGCAGACTCAAGCTGTACCACTGGTTCGGCCAGAGGTGCCTTTTGTCTCGACAGGGATGGAACGCTATGCAGCTCAAGACTCTGGACAGGTTGTCCTTGCTGAGGAAGCTGGTGAGGTGGAATCGGTAACCGGCAGCCAGATTATCGTGCGCAGCAATAAATCGAAGCGGAGCTACAAGCTCCGGAAGTACAATCGCTCCAATCAGAGCACATGCATCGACCAACGTCCGGCGGTTGTCAAGGGTCAGAGGGTTCGAAAAGGCGATGTGATCGCCGACTCCTCTTCAACGGAGGGCGGCGAGCTCGCGCTCGGGCAGAACGTGCTTTGCGCTTTCCTCTCGTGGGAAGGTGGAGACTTTGAGGACGCGATCCTGATCTCGGAACGCCTGGTTCGTGAGGATTACTACACCTCCGTTCACATTGAGAAGCACGAGGTCGAAGCACGCGATACCAAACTCGGACCTGAGGAGATAACATATGATATCCCCAATGTGGGCGATGACGCGCTGCGTGACCTGAACGAAGACGGCATTATTCGCGTGGGTGCTGAAGTTGGCCCGAACGACATCCTCGTTGGGAAAATCACACCGAAAGGTGAAAAAGAGCTAACGCCCGAGGAAAAGCTGTTACGGGCAATATTTGGCGAGAAAGCCCGCGAGGTGAAGGACACCTCACTCCGTATGCCTCACGGTGAGCGAGGAAAAGTTGTCGAGGTCAATATCTTTACCCGTGAAGAACACAGCGATTTGCCCGCAGGCGTGGAGAAGATGGTGCGCGTCTCTGTCGCACAGAAGCGAAAAGCAACTGAGGGCGACAAGATGGCGGGAAGGCACGGTAACAAGGGTGTGATCTCGAAGGTCGTCCCTGTGGCGGATATGCCTTTCCTGGAAGATGGAACACCCATAGATCTTATTCTCAACCCCTTGGGCGTGCCCGGGCGAATGAACATTGGCCAGATCTTAGAAGCCCATTTAGGCTGGGCGGCGGACAAACTTGGCTTCCGTGCAGTCACCCCCGCGTTTGATGGTGCCGACGAGAGGGAGATTGAGGCGGAACTATCACGAGCCTGGTTGATCGAGCATGCTTGGTCCAAGGTCGGCGAACACGCTTGGGAATGGATCAAAGATGCAGGGCACTATGAGGAAGAAGCGTTTGAGGATGATGAAGAAGTCCGACGCCTCTACTTAGAGGGTTGGTTGCCCGAAAGAGGGTATGATTCGGACCTGCTTATAACCGACCAGCGTTACGCTCGTCGTGCGACGTTACGGGAGTGGCTGCGCGACGAGGGGTATGACCCAGACAGCCTCTTGATCTTTGAAGACACCGATGTGCCTGTCCGGAAGCGTGAGAGCTATGATGATGCGGCCATTGAATCATGCTTACGCATCTGGCTGGAAAATATGGGACGCAAGACAGGCAACATCAAATCGATGGATACCTTACGATCCGTAGCTGATGAGATCATGACTGAGACCGGTCAGCCCTTGCCGATCCTAGGAAAACAGATCCTGTATGACGGGAAAACGGGTGAGCCATTGGATCAACCCGTAACGGTTGGCAAAGTCCTGATGATGAAGCTGCATCACCTCGTCGAGGATAAAGTCCATGCCCGTTCAACCGGTCCTTATTCACTTGTGACACAGCAGCCCCTTGGCGGGAAGGCTCAGTTCGGCGGGCAGCGATTTGGCGAGATGGAGGTTTGGGCGCTAGAAGCGTACGGGGCGGCGCATACCTTGCAGGAAATGCTCACAGTCAAATCGGATGACGTCATGGGGCGGGTAAAAACCTACGAAGCGATTGTTAAGGGAGAACCCGTTGAGGAGCCTGGTATTCCTGCATCCTTCCGTGTCTTAGTGAAGGAACTGCAGAGTCTAGGCTTAGCCGTCGAAGCGATCAGCGACGATGGTGAGGTTATCGCCTTTGGGAAAGATGAAGAGCACACCCGACCGCCGCGTTTAGGCCTGGGTTTGCTTGATATGGATCCGCGCCTTTAGCCTGACAGACTGCTCCATAGGCGCGAAAACGCTATTGTTCCTGTCGGGGCATCTCTTGACGGTGCTATATCGTCATGATAGAATTGACGCTTGTCACCTTTGGACGGGGAAGGGAGCGATTGTGATTTTTCAGTAGTATCACGATCCTACCCCTCCAATAGAATAGCTGGGTAGGTCAGGCGAGGCCATCGTGCACGTCCGATGGCCTCCCTTAGTGAAAAGCAGTCGAGGCAGGTGGCCTCGTAGCGAATCGGAGGATGAAGGTGCCAACTATTAATCAGCTTGTGCGCAAGCGTCGAAAGCCTAAGAAGTCGAAGACAAAAGCGCCTGCGCTACAGTACATCTTCAACTCGTATAAGCAACGCCGGCTTCGGCAGCCCAAAGGCGCTCCACAGAAGCGCGGGGTATGCACCCAGGTACGCACGCAGACGCCCAAGAAACCGAACTCTGCATTGCGTAAGGTGGCGCGTGTACGTTTGACGAACGGTATTGAAGTTACCGCTTATATCCCTGGTGAGGGCCACTCCCTACAGGAGCACTCTGTTGTTCTCGTGCGGGGTGGTCGTGTTAAGGATTTACCCGGTGTACGTTACCATATCGTGCGTGGTACGCTAGACACGACAGGCGTGGAAGATCGCCGCAAGGGGCGTTCCAAGTACGGCGGTAAGAAACCTAAACAACAAGTACTTTAAGTTATGGGTCGCCTCTACGGCGACCGATATCATGATTACGATGAGGGAGCAGGCAAATGCGACGGAGTAAGCCTGAGAAAAGAGAGACTTCCGGGGACGTGCGTTACAACAACGTTCTTGTGCAAGGCATGATCAACCGCTTGATGAAAGCGGGTAAGAAAAGCGTGGCAAATGGCATTATGTACGACGCTTTAGACCTTGTTGCTGAACGCTCAAAAGACGATCCGATTGAGGTTTTTGAGCGAGCCATCAAGAATACATCCCCGATCCTCGAGGTGAAACCTCGGCGAGTGGGTGGTGCAACCTATCAGGTCCCTGTTGAAGTACTCCCTGAGCGTCGTCTATCGCTTGCCATGCGCTGGCTGTTAGGCGCGGCTCGCTCCCGTCCCGGTAAAACCATGTCGGAGAAGCTTGCGGCTGAGTTCATGGACGCTGCGAACAATGCGGGCGCAGCGATTAAGAGGCGTGAAGAAACGCATCGTATGGCGGAAGCCAACCGGGCTTTTGCGCACTATCGGTGGTAATGAGGAGGATCAGCGCCACTTGCTGACGTAAGATTGAGATGGCACGCGAGTTTCCGTTAGACCGCTACCGAAATATTGGCATCATCGCGCACATTGATGCTGGCAAGACGACAACGACCGAGCGGGTGTTGTTTTACACCGGACGGACGCATCGTCTTGGTTCGGTTGACGACGGTACGACAGTCACGGATTGGATGGAACAGGAACGCGAGCGTGGCATCACGATTGTCTCTGCGGCGGTCACTGCCCTTTGGCAGGATCATGTCATCAATATCATTGACACCCCAGGACACATCGACTTCACAGCAGAGGTACAACGCTCCTTGCGCGTGCTAGACGGGGGCGTTGTTGTTTTTGACGCTGTCCAAGGCGTGGAGCCGCAATCGGAGACGGTTTGGCGGCAAGCAGACCGCTATGCTGTGCCACGTATTTGCTTCGTCAATAAAATGGATCGCGTTGGAGCTTCGTACGAAAAAACGATTGATAGCATATCCCAACGCCTCAATGCGAATCCGATCCCGGTTCAAATGCCTATAGGCGTTGAGGCGGATTTCAAAGGGGTTGTCGATCTGATCCATCAGAGAGCCATCCTTTGGACATCTGAGAGTGGTGAGGAGCCAGAAGTTTGTGAGGTCCCGGCAGACCTGGAGACTGATGCTGCTGAGCGAAGGGCAAAGATCATCGAGCAGATTGCCGAAACGGATGAAGAACTCACCCTGAAATATTTGGAGGGGGAGGAAATCAGCCTGGAGGAACTCGATGCGGCTCTGCGCAGGGCGGTCATCGCGGGTAAAGCGACCCCTGTGTACTGTGGCTCTGCCTTAAGGAATAAGGGCGTCCAGCTCCTGTTGGATGCAATTGTCCGATATCTCCCTTCACCCATGGACATCCCGGATGTGGTGGGGATAAAACCGGGCAGCGAGCAAGAAATATCTCGACCTGCGGACGATTCGGCACCGCTGAGCGCCCTGGTTTTCAAGATTGTCACCGATCCATATGTGGGTCGGCTTGCCTATTTCCGAGTCTATTCCGGTAAAGTGACCAAGGGTTCGACGGTCTACAATGCGAATAAGGGCAAGCGCGAGCGAGTAGGACGGCTTCTCCGCATGTATGCTGATCGCCGTGAGGACATCGACGAAGTTGCCGCTGGTGATATCGGGGCGATCCTAGGGATGAAGGATACGTTTACAGGTGACACACTATGCGATGCCGCCAACCAAATTATTTTGGAGAACATCACATTCCCCGATCCCGTGATTTTCCTGGCGATAGAGCCAAAAACGCTTGCCGATCAAAATAAGATGTCGGAGGCCTTGCGGAAATTGTCGGAAGAAGACCCGACCTTCCGCGTCGGCACGGATGAGGATACCGGCCAATCTATGATCTGGGGAATGGGTGAGCTGCATCTCGAGGTTTTAGTCGACCGCATGCTACGCGAATTTAATGTGCAGGCAAATGTGGGCACGCCACGCGTAGCTTATAAGGAATCGATCTCGCGTCCTGTCTTGGATATTGAGCATCGCTATGTGAAGCAAACCGGTGGGCGGGGCCAGTATGCTCATGTCGTCATGGACTTCGAACCTGGGGCGGCGGGATCGGGCATCGCATTTGAGAGTCGGGTTAAAGGTGGGGTGATCCCGCAAGAGTTTATCCCCGCTGTGGAACGCGGTGTCAAGGAAGCGGCGGAGGGCGGTGTGCTTGCTGGTTATCCCGTCACGGATGTCAAAGTGACCCTGACCGACGGATCCTTCCATGAGGTCGATTCGAGCGAATTGGCTTTCAAAGTAGCTGGTTCCATGGCTTTCAAACAGGGTGTGCAGAAAGGTGCCCCCGTTCTTCTTGAGCCTATCATGAGGGCAGAAGTGGTCATCCCAGAGGAATTTGTGGGGGATGTTACGGGAGATCTCTCTTCACGCCGAGCCGGTATTGAAGGGATCGAGGCGCGCTCTGGAAGCGTGCAGGCGATCCACGCGACAGTTCCGCTTGCGGAAATGTTTGGTTACGCCACGGACTTACGGTCCATGACTCAGGGCCGGGGGGTTTTCACCATGGAGTTTGATCACTACAGTGCGGTAGCAGAATCGGTTACCAAGGGGATTATGGTCGGCGCACGCTGAGCGGGCATCGATCAATTGCGAATTTCATCTTCGGAAGTGTGAGAGGAGAGCATGGGTAAGCAAAAGTATGAGCGGACGAAGCCGCATATGAATGTGGGGACGATGGGACACA
>CAYLOP010000154.1:0-7576 GCA_964385305.1 uncultured Anaerolineaceae bacterium
CTTAGCGGCCTGTGGCGGCGGCGCGCCGACTGCAGAACCGCCCGCAGCCGAAGAGCCTGCAGCAGAAGAACCCGCTGCGGAAGAGCCTGCTGCGGAAGAACCTGCAGCCGAGGAGCCTGTCGCGGAAGAGACTGGTGGCTTTGAGATCCCGACTGTCGAGGAAGGGATGTTTAACATCGCGGCAGTCCTGATTGGGCCCCATGACGATGGTGGTTGGTCCCAGGCGCACTATGAAGGCTTGGTGTACGTGGAGGAGAACATCCCCAATGTCCATACGGCCTACATCGAGAACGTCCCCGAAGGGGCGGATTCAGAGCAGATCTTCCGCAGCCTTTCTCGCAAGGGCTTTGATCTGATCCTTGGGACATCCTTTGGTTACATGGATCCTATGGAGGTCGTTGCGGAGGAGTTCCCGGATGTCATGTACATTCACCTGACGGGCATTAAGTCCAACATGACTAACTTTGGAAACCTGATGGGTGCGATGGAGAACATGAAATATCTGGCTGGTATGCTGGCTGGTGCACGCGCCAAGATGGATGGTAATCCGAAGCTGGGTTACATGGCGACCTTTCCAATCCCGGAGGAGATCCGCCTCGGCAACGCCATTGCACTCGGTATGAAGCGAACCTGCCCCGAGTGTACGATGGATGTGCGCTGGATCAACACTTGGCATGACCCGATCATCGAGAAGGAGGCGGCCGCATCCTTGTTCGATGCTGGTGCTCAGGTCGTCTTTACGGGCGCTGACACGCCTGCGGTTGCTGATGTCGCCCAGGAGAAGGGCAAATGGGGTGTCACCTACGACTGGTTCGGCTCCTGCAAGGTGGATGCCTGTCTGACCGCGCCCTATTGGGTTTGGGGCCCGGTGTATGCAGAAATCGCTCAGGGTGTGATTGATGGCACGTATGTGCCGGGCTGGCAGTACTTTGATGCCGACACCGGTGCGCTTGGCCTCTATGGTTTCATGGAAGGTCAGGAACTTACGCCTGGTGTGGCGGAACTTCCCGAAGAGCTCATCCAGGAAGTGCGCGACCTCATCGCCGCCAATCTGGCTGGTGAATTCACGCGCTTTACGGTCTTCTCAGGCCCGATCTACGATAACCAGGGCAACCTGATCGTCCCCGAAGGCGAAGCGCTCGAGCAGGTTGATCTCGATGCCTTCCCCGAGTATGGGTTGGGTTGTGAGTACTGCATGAAGTGGTGGGCAGAAGGTATTACAGCAGAACTGCCTGAGTAGGTCCAACCATGTAAAAACGGGTCGGCGCCGATATTTGGCGCCGACTCATCCTGCCCAGGATTGAAGTCTGAGCAGGGATTCGGAGTCTTGCATGGATGAACATGCCACAGTTGTAGAACTAAAGGGGATAACCAAACAATTCCCGGGTGTGCTTGCCAACGACCAGGTGGATTTCGTCCTTCGAAGGGGCGAGATACATGCATTGCTTGGTGAGAACGGTGCTGGCAAGAGTACCTTGATGAACATTCTCACCGGGCTATATCGACCTGAAAGCGGAATTATCTATATTCATGGCAAGCCGGTCGTCTTTGCATCTCCACGGGATGCAATACGTCATGGAATTGGGATGGTGCATCAGCATTTCATGCTGGTTCCGACGCAATCGGTCACAGAGAATATCCTTCTAGGTTTGGATGAACCGCGATTCTTAATGCGGATTAACAAGTATGAACGGGTGATCGCGGATCTCGCCGAGCAGTATGGATTGCATGTCGATCCAAAAGCCAAAATATGGCAGCTCTCCGTGGGAGAGCAGCAGCGCGTCGAGATCCTTAAGGTGCTTTATCGTGGCGCGAATGTGCTGATCATGGACGAGCCAACGGCCGTACTTGCCCCGCAGGAGATTGAGGAACTGTTTATAACCCTTCGATCGATGGTTGGTGAGGGTAAATCGATCATCTTCATCAGCCACAAGCTGGATGAGGTCATGTCGATCGCCGATCGCATCACGGTGCTTCGCAAGGGTGCCGTGACGGCGGCGGGCCTCCCTGCTGATGAAACGAATAAGGAAGAACTCGCCCGGTTGATGGTAGGTCGAGAGGTGCTTTTCAGGATTGATAAGAAAAAGCAACAGGCGGGCGAGATTGTCCTGGAAGTCGAGGGGATCCACGCGGACAATGATAAAGGCGTTCCTGCACTACGCGGCGTTTCTCTGCAAATGCGTGCTGGAGAAATTGTGGGTTTGGCAGGCATCGCGGGGAATGGCCAATCTGAGCTGGCGCAAGTCATCACGGGGCTTCGCTCAGCGAATGAAGGCGCCGTTCTGGTTCATGGTGAGAGAATCATCGAGGCGGCTGGGGAAACACGCCGGAGCTCGCATCGAGTTCGCAAAGTGATCGATGCGGGCGTATCGCATATTCCCGAGGATCGCATGCATGTGGGGACAGCCCCGAATCTCAGCGTAACCGACAACATCATCATGAAAAGTTACCGAAAACCGCCGATTGCCAGGGGATGGTCCATCGATAGCATGGTCGCACGCGGACATGCGGAGAAACTGCGGGAAGAATTCGAGATTATGGTGCCCAACGTTGAGACCCCGGCGCGCTTGCTTTCAGGCGGAAATCTGCAGCGTGTCATTCTAGCGCGGGAGATTTCCACCAAGCCCGACTTGATGATTGCCATGCAACCAACCCGCGGGTTGGATGTTGGCGCCATTGAAGGGGTTCGACGCCTGCTTCTAGACCAGCGCGAAGCCGGCGCTGCGGTTTTGTTATTTTCTGAGGAATTGGAAGAACTCCGTTCGCTTTGTGATCGTATCTACGTCATCCACGATGGCCAGATCATGGGTGAGATTCGCAATGTTGAAGAGGTAAGTGCACAGGAGATCGGGTTGATGATGACGGGCACCAGACTAGAGGCTCTTCAGGGTAAGACGGGAGCTGGCAAATGAGTGCACCGAATGACGTGGTGCCGACGAGGGGAGGATTAGCTACTTTTAGACTTCGATTAGAACCTCGTCTAGAGCAGCCGGGTTGGCTGGCCGGCCTCATCTCTCTGGGAGCGGTAATCGTTGCCTTGTTCTTCGGTGGGATCGTTCTCAAACTTGTCGGGGGAAGCCCACTGCGGGCGTATTCCTTCATGGTCAAAGCATCTTTCGGAGACCTGGGTGTATTTTCGGATACGCTTACGAAGGCGACCCCTCTGATCCTGGTGAGCCTGGCTGCTGCCCTCACTTTCCGGATGCGTTTGTGGAATATCGGCGCGGAGGGTCAATTTTTCCTCGGCGCTTTCGGTGCGAGCGCGGTCGTGCTCGTACCTCTGCTGCCGCCCGAGACCTCTCCATGGTTGATGATCCCCGCGATGATTCTTGTCGGCACGATTGCTGGCGCACTTTGGGGCTTCGTTCCGGGATTTCTGAAGGCTCGCTACAATGTGAACGAAATCATTTCGACTCTGATGATGAACTACATCGCGGTGGCTTGGAACAACTTCTTTATCTTCGCAGTATGGTCGGAAGGCGGATTTCAGATGTCCGCTCGCTTCCCTCGCACAGCCTGGTTGCCAAGACTGACCGATTATTCGTCTCAAATCACGGCCTTCCGCGGTCTGACAACACATCTCGGCCTCGTTTTAGGTCTTGTCGCAGCTGGCGTTGTCTGGTGGATCTTATATCGTAGTCGCTGGGGATATGAGATCAGGTTGATTGGCGACAACCCACAGGCAGCTCGCTACGCCGGCATCAATATCACACGCAATACCATACTGGTCATGATGCTCTCCGGCGCTCTGGCTGGGCTGGGAGGCATGTCTGAGATTTCGGGAGTGGTCCATCGCCTGCAAGGCGCGATCTCGCCCGGTTACGGTTTCACCGGCATCATCATCGCCTGGCTGGCCAAATTGAATCCCATACTGGTCGTTCCCATCTCCATTCTTTTCGGTGCGTTGATTCTGGCCGGGCGTGAGATTCAGCCCTCCGGCATTCCCATGCTCATCCAGGGCATTATCCTGGTGTGTCTGATCGCGAGTGATTTCTTGTTGCGGTATCGAATTACCTTGGTACGCAAGGGCCAGGAGGCATAACATGGATCCCATCATCATCCTGCAAGCGGGTGTGGCCTCCGGCACAGTCTTGCTCTTTGCGACGATAGGAGAAATCTTCACGGAACGCTCTGGGATTCTCAATCTCGGCATCGAGGGTATGATGCTCATCGGTGCGATGAGCGCCATCAGCACGGCGATCCATACTGGGAACCCGTGGTTGGGGGTCTTGGTAGCGATGTTGGCAGCAGGTCTTCTGAGCCAGATCCATGCTTTGATCTCGATCCAGTTTCAAGCGGATCAGGTGGTCAGTGGATTGGCATTAACTTTCCTCGGGACGGGATTAAGCCTGGTCTTCGGAGAAGGATTAAGTAAGGCTGGTGCGCTGTCGCTCATTCCCACATTCACTGTAACCGGTCTTTCCCAGATTCCACTACTTGGGCCGATCCTTTTCTCAAACCAGAGTGTGATGGTATATCTCGGCTATGTGTTGGTGCCCTTGGTCTGGTATTTCATCAACAGGACTCGACCAGGCATGCACCTGCGCGCCATTGGGGAATTTCCTGCAGCCGCCGATGCCTTAGGGGTCAATGTTGCCCGACTGCGATATTTCTATGTCTTCCTCGGAGGCATGCTCGCTGGGCTTTCGGGCGCGACGATCAGTCTGGCTGTATCACCAGGGTGGTTCAGCCACCTCACCACCTCGGGGCAGGGTTGGATTGCGATTGGACTTGTGATCTTTGCTCAATGGGATCCGATCCGGGCCGCGTTAGGTTCGTATTCATTCGGTGCCCTCCGTCGTCTGATCCTCGATATTCAGGGTCCGACCGTGCTCTTCGGTCTGCGTAATCCGTTCTACTACAACCCGTATTGGGGTTTCTTCCTACAGATGCTGCCTTACGCTTTCACCATCGTGGTTCTTGTCATCGGCTCGCGTGAGGCCATACGGAAACGTCTTGGCGCACCGGCTGCGTTGGGCCTTCCTTACATCCGTGGCGAACGAGGACTATAAAACGGAGAACAAGCAAGATGATCGAAGCTCGTTTTGCGGCGTGCAATTCCATGCTGTGATGCCGGGATTATCCAATTAACCCTTCCCGGAAAGCAATTGACGAGTTTCATAGACATAGGTCTTACAGGTTTTCCAGATAGTCGATTATCGGTAGGGTTTATGACCGTCAGGAGACATTATACGAGTTCTACAGTAATCTTTGCATTCCAACTTCACAGGAGCGTTTCAACATGGCAGTTTTTCTAGGTTACCGGTGTTCCGTATGTCAGAAAGCGTATGGACCTGATGAGGTTATGTACACATGCCCACAGGATGGCGGTAACCTCGACGTTGTGCTCGACTACAAACGTATCCAGCAAGAGACCTCGGTGGATGCGATCGCTAATTCCGTGGAAAGTTCCATTTGGCGTTATCTCCCATTATTGCCTGTAGATGATCCGGGTCATGAAGGGACTCCCTTCCGTGCGGTTGGTTGGACGCCGATGTTCATAGCGCCGCGGCTTTCAGAGCGCCTGGGTCTGCCGAATCTTTGGCTGAAGGACGATGGTAAGAACCCCACCGCATCATTCAAGGATCGGGCGAGTGCGGTTACCGTAGCACGCGCTGAGGCGATTGGCGCCGAGGTGGTCGTGACGGCTTCTACGGGGAATGCAGGCGCTGCCTTGGCGGGTATGGCTGCAGCAGCGGGCGTGCCGGCCGTGATCCTGGCGCCCAAGACTGCCCCACAGGCGAAGATCGCACAGCTCCTCATCTTCGGTGCAACCGTCTTATTGGTCGACGGCACCTACGATGACGCTTTTGACCTCACGCTTGAAGCAGCCTCGGCCTTTGGCTGGTATTGCCGCAACACAGGCTACAACCCTTTCACCGCGGAGGGGAAGAAGACCGCCGCATTTGAAATCTGTGAGCAATTCACGGGCGCTGCCAAGGGCGGCTGTGAAAGCGCCAAGACACCATGGATTGCGCCGGATGCCGTATTCGTGTCTGTAGGCGATGGCAATATCATATCGGGGTTGCACAAAGGTTTTAAGGACCTGCTTGCGCTAGAATGGATCGATCGTATGCCACGGATTTTTGGGGTGCAATCGGAGGGCTCATCGGCGATCTACAATGCTTTCGCTGCGGGAACAGAGGACATCCAACCCGTACGTGCGGATACGCTCGCTGACAGCATATCGGTCGACCTGCCGCGCGATGGTTTGCGTGCATTGCGCGCTGCCACACAGACGGAGGGTGCGTATGTACAGGTTACCGACGAAGCGATTCTGGCGGCCATCCGGGAACTCGCCCGCGAAGCTGGCGTGTTTGCGGAACCCGCAGGGTCGGCTTCATACGCCGGGTTGGTCAAAGCGGCGGCTGTGGGGCTTGTTAAGCCCGAGGATCGCATTGTCGTCCTCAATACAGGCAATGGCTTGAAGGACGTGAAGGCTGCCATGCAAGCTGCTGGTGAGGCAACTGTGATTGAGCCTACCCTTGCAGCGTTGAAGCAAGTAATTCTTAACCGAGATTTAAATTCCAAGGATGAAGGCGATGAGCACGAATGAGGCTGTGAAATTCAGTATTGCGGTTCCGGTCTATAACGAGCGCGAGTCGCTTCCTGAGCTTTATCAGAGGGTCCAAGACGTCATGGATGCCCAGGGGGAATCTTGGGAATTAGTCCTCATTGATGACGGGAGCAGTGATGGATCGACAGAGATTATCCATGAACTCGCCCAAGCTGATAAACGCGTCCGCCCTGTGATCTTCGCTCGGAATTTTGGTCACCAAATTGCGATCACGGCTGGTTTGGATTACAGCCGTGGCGAAGCAGTTGTGATCATGGATGCAGACCTACAAGATCCCCCTGAGGTAATCCCGGATTTGATCGCGAAGTGGCGAGAGGGATTTGAAGTCGTTTACGCGATCCGGGAGAGCCGGGAGGGTGAGACCTGGTTCAAGAAAGCTACGGCTTCTTTTTTCTATCGTCTTATCAACCGCATCACCGATGTGAAAATCCCTCTGGACACGGGCGATTTTCGCCTGCTCGACCGAGCGGTTGCCGACACGCTCAACAGTATGCGTGAACAACATCGTTTCCCGCGTGGTATGGCAGCCTGGGTGGGATTTCGTCAGATAGGCGTACCCTATAGCCGGGCAGCCCGATTCGCTGGAGAGACGAAGTATCCCTTAAAGAAAATGATCCGATTGGCGTTAAATGCCATCACGGGTTTCTCCTACTTCCCACTTCAATTAGCGACTTACGTGGGCTTTTTCTGTGCGGGAATCAGCGCCCTTGCCATCCCGGCCGTGATTATCCTGAGATTAGCGGGAAGTCAAGCTTTCTTCGGCCAAGCAACAACTTTGATCGCGGTACTCTTTCTCGGCGGAGTTCAGTTGATCTCCTTGGGTATCTTGGGCGAGTACGTGGGCCGCTTGTATGATGAGGCGAAAGGTCGACCTTTGTATGTGGTACGCAGTGCCCCAATAGAAAATGAGGGTACTACCGTCAAGAAAGGAAGTACGGAAAAGGATGATTGATCTTACGATTTACGAAGACAAAATGGAACGCGCCATCAGGCGCGCCA
>CAYLOP010000155.1:0-7299 GCA_964385305.1 uncultured Anaerolineaceae bacterium
GCAGGAAGCAACCCGGCAAGCCATATTGCGATGACGGCCAGCAAGTTGCAGCCGAATCCAATCCAAATAGTTTGACGGGCACGTGCATAACCATAGACTTCTGTGAGAACGTCACCGATGATATACGCTACCGGAAAGAGGATCACTGCCGCGGGAAGCGTGAGGTCGAACACTGCGATCAACTTGACCGCAATGATATTTGAGATCAGGAGCGTTGTTACGAATGTACCCAGAACAAGCGGGTACCATCGGAATGTGCGCATTTAAGGGGTGTCTCCTCTTATGCCATGCTCAGCCTCAACCGTTATCGCGATGCCGCCCCTCACACTAAACTCACCAACCACCTGACACCAATGGGGTTCTAAAGCGTTCACGAGGTCGTCGAGTATTTTATTTGTGACGTGCTCGTGGAATACGCCCTCGTCTCGATACGACCAAAGGTAAAGCTTGAAAGACTTGGATTCTAGGATCTTCTTATCCGGGATGTACGCTACATGGATGGTCGCAAAATCGGGCTGCCCGGTTGCAGGGCAAACACAGGTAAATTCATCGGTTTCTAAATGGACTATATAACGCCGGTCGGGGTGCCGATTGGGAAAAGTCTCCAATCGCTTGCTCGGTTTGGCATCTTTGCCAAGGAGGGTCAAGTCATCGAGGTCACTGGGTTCAGTCATTGGGGTATCCTTCCATTAGAGTTCAAGGATCATGCGGCTACGCGCCTGATCCCAGGTACGGCAAAAAGCGCATTTCTGAGGGGCTGAGGTCGGTTGCCCGCAGCTTTCACAGACGTTCAGCGCTTCGGACGATGGCTCAGGCTCAGCAAATAATCCTTCTTGTTTGGCTCGTAAAAAAGAAAGATAGAAGGAGAGTTTCAAGCCTGGGCGCTTCTGCTCAAGTTGGTTTAGAACTTCTTTATAGTAGATCGATTTCGCTCCCACAGCGTATGGGCATTCCTCGTAGATATATTCGATTCCCCGAAGGAACGCATAGGCCGCTGTCTCGCGCTCATAGAAACGGAAGAACGGTTTAGCTTTGCGGATCAAACCCGATGGAGAGGCTTCTAAGACGGGGTTCTGGCGCGCGAGATACTCAGTTGCCCAAGTGAGTGTGTTCCCGAAGAGCACGGCTGCTTCGTCATCGAGGTTGTGCCCGGTGACGAGCACGTTATAGTTGCCCTCTCGCGTGAAGCGGTTCATGATATGCCGCTTGGTCAAGCCACACACGGAGCATGGCCTTCCTTTTCCGCGCTGTGTGTGGCGCGCGACCTCCGGCACGGAAGCGCCTTCGGTTTCTACAACGTCGATGGTGGTCAGATGCAGGTTATGCTGCTCAGCAAACTGCTCGCATAGACGCTGCGATTCGGATGAGTAGTGTAGACCATCATCGATGCCCAGGCCGATGTAAAGGCCATCCGCATTGTAGTGTAGACGTTGGAGAACATCCCAAAGTGACAGGGAATCTTTCCCGCCGGAAACAGCAACCAGAATGCGATCCTGATGGCTGAACATGGCATATTCCGTGATGAATCGCTGGGTCTGGTCAAGGATCCATTCGAGGAAGTGCTCTTTGCAGAGCGCTAGCTTGTGTTGGCGCATATTGATCACAGCCCTTGCGCCGCACTTCCGACATTTCATCTCGCCATCCCCACATATATCAAGGCGACTTAGGCGCCGCCAGAGATTACCGCGATCAAACGAATGCTCTCACCCTCATGAAGGATTTCATCATCCGTGATCAATTCGCCATTGCGTACTGGGAGTACCGAGTCGGGTTGAACGCCGATCTTCTTGAGGGCGTCTCTGACTGTCATACCAGCACGCACTTCGTATTCTTCCTCGCGTAACATCATTTTAGCTGCCATTTTTACTTTTTCTGTGCAGGATTGTACACAGCCGCATGTAGACCGTCAATGTAGCTTATACTGGGACGGACACATGCAATGTGATTGCGCGGCAAGGTGATGGTTGCATGGGTTGTTCGACAGACCGCACTCTCGCACGAGCTGCTAAGGAAAATGCAAGCGTATGATCCGACAAAACTATCCCAGAATCGGGGAAGGGATAGCCGAGCTGGAATGCTAGGGTAAGTTTGCGATTTGCGTCAGAACGGGTTACTTCGCACAAAATCGTTGAATTCAACCATCTTTGCGGGAGTGGATCTTGGTTTGATCACACCGCCTCTGTCTGCGATTTATCATCGGAGGCGCGCATGGCGTTGAAAGCCGCAATGGCAACCTCGATCATGTCATTTTCAGGCTCTGCCGTCGTGAGTTTCTGTAGCCATAAATTAGGTGCCATGAGTGGCCTCGACCACCAGAAACGTGTGAGTTTGCTCGTCAGACGGATGTACTCATAGGACAAGGATGCAACGACGGGAATGAGCAGCAGGCGGCTCACGAGTCGCGTGATGAGTGGCATAGGCCCGAATGCACTGAATAGCAAGACGGATAGGATAGCGACCGTTAGCAGGAATGCCGTACCGCATCGGGGGTGCTCGCGTGGGTAGCGGTTTATAGTTTCTGGATCGAGTTTCGCACCGGCTTCAAAGGCGTTTATGGTTTTATGTTCCGCACCATGGTAGGCGTACACTCGTCGAATATCTGGCATGAAACCGATCGACCAGATATAAGCGATCAATAATCCCAAACGGACCCCACCCTCCAGCAAATTGGATTGCTGTGCGCTCCAATTTAGGAAGCGTACGGTTAGGTGCCCAATACCTGCAGGCAGAAGGAAGAAAAAACCTATACCAATGACGAAGGTTATAAGAAGTGTGAGGGTGAGCGCGCCGCCTTCGATTTTTTCCCCTTCCTCAGCCTGGGTGTTCGCAGAGAATGTGAGGGCGCGTACACCTAAGACGAGTGCATCCCAGAGGATGAGGAGCCCACGTAAAAATGGGATCTTTGCCAGGCGTGAGCGGTAAATGGCGCTTAAGGGTTGTGTGTCGATCACGATGGAACGGTCGGGTGCACGGACGGCGACCGAACATACTTGAGCGCCTCGCATCATCACACCTTCAATAACGGCTTGCCCACCATACGATGGGAGCTTTTCTGACATCAGTTCAATACCCTCTCAAACTTCAGCCAGCGATTTCATGGCTGAATCGAATATAGGTCTCGATACCGCGATAAAAATTGGGAAGGTGTTGTTTCTCATTGGGTGCATGCAGATTGTCGTCAGACAAACCGAATCCCAACATCAACGTATCAAGTCCAAGAAGATCTTTAATCAGGCCAACGACTGGTATCGAACCGCCAGTTCGCACAAAAACTGGTGCCTTCCCCCAGACGCTCTCCAGTGCGCGGCTTGCTGCGCGCACAGCCTCTGAGTCGCGTTCGCTGATCGCAGGTAGACAACTCGAGAGATCCTCAAGTTCCCACGTAACGGTGGGAGGCGCGTTGGCTTCCAGATAGGCGATCAATGCTGCCTGAACTTCTTCAGGACGCTGATCAGGCACGAGACGCATAGAAAGCTTGGCCATAGATTTCGCCGGTAGAACCGTTTTCGAGCCTTTGCCTGTGAACCCACTCAGCAAGCCGTTGACGTCAAAGGTGGGCCGGGCGGTGCCGCGCTCTGTGGGTGTGTAGCCCTCCTCACCGAATAGGACGGGTACCCCTGTCTGTTCCAGCCACCACGACTCGGGCAGCGAGACCGTGCTTGCGCGCTCTTCATCCGAGAGCGCTCGTACACGATCGTAGAAACCTGGTAGCGTGATCCGTCCCTCCTCATCACGCATGCCGGCTATGAGCCTGCATAAGACGTATGCCGGATTGTCAACGACCCCACCAAAGGTTCCGGAATGCAGGTCTCCTTTCGGACCCTGCACTCGCAACTCGAAATACGCCAAACCCCGGAGGGAATAGGTGAGGGAAGGCGTTTCCTTTTCAAGGATGCCCGAGTCAACATTGAGGCAAAAGTCTGCGAGAAGAAGGTCTTTATGCTTCTCGATGAATTCTGCCAAATTCGGAGAGCCCACTTCCTCTTCACCTTCGATCATGTACTTGAGATTGACCGGAAGACCTGTGGTATGGAGCATTGCTTCGATGGCTTTCAGATGCGCGACAAGCTGGCCTTTCATATCCGAAGCGCCGCGAGCAAATAGATCATCCCCGCGGATCACAGGGTCAAAAGGTCCGCTTGTCCACATGTCGAGCGGATCGGGGGGTTGGACATCGTAGTGTCCATAGATAAGGATGGTAGGTGCGTCATCACCTGCCTTCAACCATTCTCCATACGCAACAGGATGCCCAGCTGTTGGCAGGATGGAGGTGGATTCGAAACCAAATGCTTCTAATTGATCCACGATCCACCGAGCGGTTTTTTCCATATCGGGCTTGTTTTCAGGGAGTGTAGAGATCGATGGGATTCGAAGGACTGCTTTTAGGTCTTCAAGGGAATCTTGCTGATGCTCTTGTGCATACGCGATAGGGGCATCAAGTTTTAACATGTTCATCTCCTACGGAAGGCAGCATAAGGTTGGCAGATGGCATGCCATCAGAATCATCCAATCATTACAAAAACCTAGTGCATCTCTAAGGTGATAGCGGAAGTTATTTCGATCTACTATAGCGACTTGGTACAAAGCCGACTCATGTATTCTACCATCATCCCGAGGCACACTCTCAGCCTAGATTTTCCCGCGTAACGGTTCAGCAACCGGAAATCGCATATGGGGCTATCCATAAAGGAACTGCGCATAGCCACTAAATAGTGATTATGTCAGGCGACCCCGCGGGAGCAGAAGCCTTTGATCCAGCTTTGAAATGCTGCTTTATCAAGCCTC
Source organism: uncultured Anaerolineaceae bacterium (assembly GCA_964385305.1). Classification (GTDB taxonomy): domain Bacteria; phylum Chloroflexota; class Anaerolineae; order Anaerolineales; family E44-bin32; genus CAYLOP01. Next base: position 4,786 of record CAYLOP010000155.1, read on the forward strand.
GAGCCTGGTATAAAACCTGCATATTTTACTTGGGATAATGTCATGGCGTTTTTGCGTTTTCAAAGAACGGTTGCAACGAAGATAGAGAAGTCATCTGATATAGCACAAATATGTGATGACCCTTACGCTGAAAAATATCGTATTATGATTAGGAGGGAGGTACTCTATACGTCATGCATAGCCGGAATTGCAGGTTTATAATGGATTAGTTTGTCCTATCATTTAGCATAGTACGATGAATGATGTACAGATCAATCCACCTGAAGAAACAGCGCCACCAGAGCGAGTGCGTGTGCGCTCGATTGAAATTGATCCTTATCCTGACCGGCGACGGTTAAAGACGCGACTTGTACTGACGCCCTTTCAGGAGCCACCTAATATCGATATTGTAATTCTCGATTCGGCGGGGGAGGAGTTGGCAAGTTCAAGCATTGTCCAACCTACGCAGAACGTTTTGGAGCTAACTTTACATTTAAGGCGTCAGACGATTGATGGACACCACACGGCAAGAGTTCTGATTCGCAACGGTAAATCAGAAATCGAAACACACGAAGAAAAATCCTTCCTGATCCCAGCATCTTCGAACGCAACGAGGGCATAGACTCTTGATGGCCGAACTAGATTCAATCATCAGGCATGCCATTACGCCTCCAGAGTTTGAGGACAACAAGGTCCATCGCGAACGCCTTGTTGACACGATCCATGCCAACATCCCGCGAAAATTGATCGTGATCGCGGCACCGGCAGGATATGGTAAAACCACCCTTTTAGCGGATTTTAATAAATATACAGAGCTACCCGTTTGTTGGATTCGTCTGACCGATGCTGATTGCGATGTGATGCGTCTTTCAACGGTTCTCGCGTTTTCCCTGAAGCGGCGATTTCGAAGATTACATGACGATATCGCCATGGAACGTTTGTCGGGTTCCTCGCCGGAGGCGTTGGCGCGCGCATTTATCGATGTGATCGATGCCAAGGTAAGTGAGACATTCGTAATTGCCTTGGATGATGTGCACTTGATCAATCGATCAAAGCCTGCGATGGCGTTCCTGGATGCATTCTTGGAAGACCAACCTGAGCAAGTCACGATAATCGCAGCGGGTCGAGAGGTCCTCGAAGTCTCTTTGGCGAAGTTAATGGCTGAGAGCGATCTTACGGGTCTTGGTCCACATGATCTTGCCTTTACCAATTCCGAGATCATTTCACTTACCGAAACGCGTTCTGGTATCAAACTGACAGATAAGGATGCAGATCGGCTGCGCGAGAATTCTCGCGGCTGGGTTACAGGTGTCTTGCTTTCTGCCGAGTTGGCCGGAAACAACATCGGTGCGATCATGCCCGATACAAGACCGATGGTATATGAGTACTTGGCATCAGTTGTCCTGAACCGTCAGCCGGATGATCTGCGACGCTTTATGCTGGACACATCGGTTTTTCCTGTTATGACGGTGGAAGGATGCAATTATCTTCTCAAGCACGAGGACAGCCAGCAATTTCTGAGTCGGGTCATACGCAGAGGTACGTTTATTACCGCGACGCAGGAAGGGCCTAGAACGTATGAATACCATCCACAATTCAGGCAATTCTTGCTTGAGACGCTTGCGGGCTCGGATCAGAAGCGGTATCGGACCTTGCTTGTTCGAGCTGCAGACTACCTTGCAGAGCATGATTCTGCAGAGTATGCGGTGGGTTTGTACTGCAAAGCAGGCGCTACTAAGAAAGCCGCCTCTTTAGCGGATTTGCGCGCGCAGGAGATGTATCAAAGCGGACGGTGGGTAACACTTAAATCATGGTCGCAAGTTCTGCATGATGCTAATGCCCCAGCGCCGAGAGTCTACCTCTACCTCGCTGCTTATTACACAGATCAAGGAAACATTACGCTTGCTGAAGAAGCTCTCAGTCAAGTCGAGGACATCTTGAACGAACGCACGTCTAAGACGGTGCGTGCCTATGCAAGCATTGTCAAAGGCCATGTATTCCTAAAAAGGGACAAAATTAATGATGCTTTTAGTGAAGCGCTAAATGCAGAGCGCTTGCTAGGACGGCAAGGTAGCCGACTGCTGAAAGCAGCTTGTTTGCGGTTGAAATCACTTCTTCATGCTGCTCAAGGCGAACTCGACGTTGCGGAGGAACATGCTAAAGCAGCTGTGAGCCTGCTGAATCGCGAAGATGAAAAACATAATCTTGCCTCGGCGCTTGTTGACCTCTCAAACATTCAATCTGCCCTCGGGAAATTCCATGAAGCACACTCTTGTGCTCTCAAGAGCCATGAGATCATGCAGGAAATTGGCGGACCGTTGTGGTTGGCGTTCTCCACAAATAACCTTGCATATGACGCTCATCAGCAAGGCCGATACGAAGATGCGCTTGAGCTTTATATCGATGCCTTGAAAAATGCCCGCCGGGCTGCGAGCCCGGCGCGTGAGGCTATCATCCTTTTAGGACAGGCAGACCTCTTTTCCGATCTCGATCTTGCCCTGCAGGCTGCAGAACTCTACGGACAAGGGCTGAACC
>CAYLOP010000156.1:0-3541 GCA_964385305.1 uncultured Anaerolineaceae bacterium
ATCTTTGAAATCCTTGACTGGCTTGATTTAATAACCTTAGCTGCTTTGACTTGGGTCAAGCCCTTTTGTTCCCTTAGATCTCTAACCATCTCGCTTAGTAAGACCTTGAGCTCAATATAGGCAAGTTCTTCCTCGCTTAGCTCAAGGAAATCCTCGATGCCACCAACCTTCCAGCCTTTTTGTTCTAGTTCCTTAATTCGATTCTTCTCCATTTCGAAATCCTACTATTAGGCATTCTATGCGTAATAATTCACCAAACGTCTCTTGCAGATATCAATTACTCTCTTCGGTGTACGACTTGTCTTTTTAGTAAATACTTCAAGTATCACTACGGCATCATCGGCTAGGTGGTAGATGATCCTCCACGTATTGTCTTTGTCAATGATCCTCAATTCATGACATCCCTTGCCAATACTTGGCATAGGTCGTGAATGAGGTAGAGCAAGGTTCTCGCTCTTTTGGAGTTTTTTGAGTAAGATTCCAGCCTCGATCCGTGCCTCAGCAGTAAATGGCGGCGTTTTTATCTCTCCATGAAGCCATGTTAGCGGTTTGACTTGTTTAGCCATGCGGTATTATTATATGTCAAATCTGACATATCGGCAACTAGCAAAATAGGGCCATCTAACCATTCGCTGCCCCGTAACCCCACTACGCTGCGCTCCAGGGTCGCCAAGCGGAACACGGGATCCAGTCCAGTCAAGCTCATCTTTCGGATGTGCTCCGCGAGGACCCCTGTAGGACCATCAGGGACGAACGACGAACGGCGCTACGCGAAGCTCGAGACCGTTAGCTGGCTATAATAAAGCCAGTATCCATGGAAAGAAAACGCTGTGATATGAGGGTAAAAAGGCGATATGTGCCATTCATCGGTGGGTTTATTCTGGCGGTGTCGTTGAGTGCATGCCTTCGGGCGACAACGCCAGAACCAGCGGAAGTGGGCACACCTCTACCCCCCATTGCGCCTACGACGACACGGACGGAGCAGCCACATCTCTCCCCATCTCCGATCTCTGGGTCACCCCGCATGGTTACCTTCACCCCAGGCCCCGCTCCGATGATCACGATCGCCCCAACGCATATCCCCGATATCTTTACTCCGCGCGCCATCAAGGAAGGTGAAAAGCTTTATATAGATCCCGAGGGGTGGTTCTCCGTGTATATTCCTGCTGATTGGGAGGGTGGTGAAACGCCAGGCTCCTTCTCTGGGGGTGATGGGTTCGTGGAAATTGGCTATTTGCCGGAGCTGGGATTCGTGTCAAGAAGGCGGCACGCCCTCATCTGGCTTGCGAATATCGCGGAGGCGCCGGAACGGTCTCTCATCTGGTTTGAGCACAAGGTGGATACGGTAACAGAGGACGGCTCGGTCATCTCGCAAACGGTCTTCGAAAACCCTGAGGCGGGGCATGAGCACCGGTTTGTCCATATCCGGGGAGATGAAGACCACTTTACCTGGATCGAAAACTCTTTTGCGTGGTTGAAACCGATTGATCTAGAAGCAAAGCCGGCTTTTCATGAGATGACGCTGCGCCCCGAGGATGCCGCCTTTTGGAGTAACACAGACCCTCTCCCGGGTGGGATAACCGTTTATGAATTTAAGTTGGGGGAAGAAGGTCAAAATGCAGACCCTTCGGAGGGCAGCTTGCGGAACTTTGTACCCCCCGAAATGCTCGCGATTGGAGAGAAAACGGGAGGGGATGCATTGGAACCCACCCCAGTGACCATGAGCACGGAGGAAAAGCTGGCCGCCTACGGGTATGAACTGAAAGATGGACCGGAGGACGAAAAAGATTACCCGCATACAAACTTATACCAAGATGGGGAGCTTCTGCTTGCGGAGATTTACAAACTAGAGAGCGCGGCTGTACTCCCAACCAGTTCAGGCGAAACGCTATTCTTGACGCTTACAACGCTGGAGGACAACCCGGAAGGCTCTCGATTATTCCACAGTTATGTTGTGTATGATGGCATCGTGAGGGAGCGGCGCTATCAACACACCGATCCATCCTACCCGCCGTTCCTTTTCAGGGGAGAGATCGTTTGGGTGCGCTCGTCAGAGACTCGCTTCCAGTTAGAAAACATCCAGCAAGAGGTCGTGTTGGATTACGCGACGTATTTTGGCTACAGAAATCGGGTTCAATTTTGGGGCGATCACCTGATCCTAGATCTCGGCTGCCTTGTCATTCAAGATGGGGAAATCCTCAATGAGAAATATGGATTCGAAGAAATCTTTCACTGGCGATTAATAGACAACAAGCCCTTTTTCTTTTTCCGAAAAGGGAAGCTTATAGGGTTTTCGTATGATGGCGGTTTTTACCCGCTCCACTACCACAATATTCTTTCCGGACATTGGGCGAATTCGCCCGGTGGTGTGGGAAACGTAGTCACCTTCTTCGGGCAGCGAGAGGGTGAGATGTATTATGGTATCTTGGAATTTGAATAGATTACTCTTATTAAATACATCCCATGACAGAACCATTGGGATCAAAGCCAACGATCCCCCCAGTATCCAAGCTCCAGCGCCTCCCCTTGTTAAACGCGGGACTGCGCTCCGCTATGCGGTCGCTCCGGGGTACTTCGCGAAGCTCGAGGCGGTTGGGCAGCAGATCAGACTTTCTAACCATCAGTCAGCACAGGGTTGGTTTCGTTCGAGCAAAAAAAGGAGCAAGTTTTGAACAACGCACTGCGTACCTACCCCAGTATCTTCAATGATGTGATTGGCCCCGTCATGCGAGGACCTTCCAGTTCGCACTGTGCCGCCGCTGTACGTATTGGCAGGATGGTCCGAGATTTGATGGACGGGGAAATCAAAGATATCCTCATCGAATTTGACCCGGATGGCTCGCTGGTGACCACGCATGAAAGCCAGGGCTCGGATATGGGTTTGTTTGGTGGCCTCTTGGGGTGGGATGCTGCCGATGAACGGTTGGTGGATTCCCCAAGCGCGATCCAAGAAGCTGGGATCAGAGTCAACATTAAAATTTCCCCCATGGACGCCGACCACCCGAACACATACAAAATGACGATCACCAATTCAAGAGAAACACACACCATAACTGCGATATCCACCGGCGGTGGCATTATTGAAGTGATCGAGATCGATGGGGTCAAAGTCTCGATGGCAGGTGACTACTTCGAAACGCTACTTTATTTCGAGGCTGATGGGGATCGATTGCTGGCCTATTTGAATGAGCACATCTCGGCGGATGGCATTCACATCTTGCGTGGTGAGACTGCTCGGTTGGTTGAGATCAAGTCTCAGGGATTTTTAGATCAGGCGTTGATCTCCGAATTCGATATCCAGTCCATCAAACAAATCGCGCCCGTGCTCCCGGTTCTTTCGCGCCGAGATATGGAAGTCCCGTTCACCACCTGTGCGGAGATGTTGGCGTATAACCGCGATAAAGCGCTCGATTTATGGGAGTTGGCCGTCCATTATGAGCGCTCAAGAGGGGCCATCACCGATGATCAGGTGACGCGAAAGATGGCAGAACTTGTCGACATCATGCGGAGTGCGATCGACGCAGGCCTCGCCGGTACAGAA
>CAYLOP010000156.1:3551-5997 GCA_964385305.1 uncultured Anaerolineaceae bacterium
TCCGGTAATTTCCAGGCTCAGATGGAAAATCATCGTCTGATCGACGGAGGCGTGCTGAATCAAATCATTCTGTATACAACGGCCTTAATGGAAGTAAAAAGCGCTATGGGCTTGATCATTGCGGCACCGACAGCCGGGGCTTGCGGAGGGTTACCAGGCGCGTGCATCGGCACTGCAAGCGCGTTGGGTCTTTCAACGGCTGATATGACGCGGGCTATGCTTGCTGGAGGGATCATCGGCGTATTTATCGCCGCCCATGCGACTTTTGCTGCTGAGGTCGGTGGATGCCAGGCCGAATGTGGCGCTGGGTCAGGGATGGCCGCTGCGGCGTTGGTTTCTCTGGCGGGTGGGTCAACCCAACAGGCCGTCAATGCGGCCTCCATGGCGCTCCAAAATATCCTTGGTATGATTTGCGACCCGGTGGCTGCCCGAGTGGAGGTGCCTTGCCTGGGCAAAAACGTGATGGCTGCCAGCAACGCCCTGGCTTGTGCCAATATGGCCCTGGCCGATTATGACCCGGTCATCCCTCTCGATGAAGTGATTCAAGCTATGGACGACGTTGGTCGAATGCTCCCCTCAGCTTTGCGCTGCACGGCACTTGGGGGCTTGTCCATTACAGAGACTTCGAAAGAAATCAAAAAACGATTGACCCAAAAAGATGTGTGAATGCAGGCCAGCTCATATTGCAGCCGTCCGTACTGCGCGAGGGCTCCTGTAAGACCATCAGGGACGAACAGTGAACGACCCCGTCAAGTCAAGCTTGATGAACGATCTGTGCGGGGCGAATGATCAAGCTCATCCTTCGGATATGCTCCGCGAGGACAAACGGTGCGGCGCGATTTGCTAATTACATTGTATGATTGAGTTGCTCGAGTTGCCTGGGGTGGGGTGAACCCCGGCACCTCCCTGAAAGAGCACTAGGACTTCGCCCCGCAAAGTCGAAGATCCCCGAAGGGGGAGCGCGGGATCTTCGACAGCTCGCAGGCGTTATGCAAAGCTTCAAATTTGGTCGATGAAAAAGGTTATGAATTCGTGTATGTTTAGATCGAGGGAAATCCCAAAGAATTCCATTGGGTGTTGATTGGATGTATGGAAGTGAATGCCAAGGAGGAGGGATCATGGCCACGTATTTCATGTTTGGGAACTATTCTCAAGAAGCAATGAAGGAAATGAGTGCTGAACGAACGGACGACACAATTGCCGTGATTGAGAAACACGGTGGCAAATTGACTGCTGGATATGCGCTGCTTGGAGACAAAGATCTAGTTCTCATTGTGGACCTACCAAGTACCGAGCAAGCGATGAAAACCTCAGTCGCCTTGTCTAAAATGCTAGGAATTGGATTTTCCACATCACCAGCAGTGACCGTCGAGACATTCGATAAACTCATTGAGGAAGGTTAATCGGTCATCACGCTCGTCGGATTTTCTCACAGCTTCCATAAGTATTCTTATACATCATGAGCTTTGGGATTTCCCAGTACTTCCTGATACGTTGCATCTGGTAGACAATGTATCAAGTCATATTGTATAGTGCCGCCTGACCACTCGCTGCCCCGCATCCCCGCTCCGCCGTACTTCGCCCCCTGCGGGGATCCACCTGCATTTGGCTACGGGACGCTTCGCGGTGCTGCGCGAGGGACGCTTCGTGGGACCCCTGTAAGACCGTCAGGGGCGAACGGCGAACGGTCCAGTCAAGCTCATCGTACCGACAACCTGCGCCGCACCGCAGGTGCGGTGTATCCTTCGGGAGGACCCCTGTAAGACCATCAGGGGCGAACGGTGAACGATGCTTCGCGAAGCTCGAGGCCGTTGGGCAGCAGCGCTCTCGTCCGGCGGGCGGGTTTCTAGAACACATCGGAACGCATGAAGATCCTCGTCGTCTATCTTCCTTCTGTCGCGGTGCTGTTTGCTGCTGGCTTTCTCATCTTCCGCGTCCTCGCGCGCCGCGACTATCGCGAGAGGGGTCATCTGAGCCTTCCCTGCAGCCTCCTCGAGCTGGCGCTCTGGCTCGGATACGTCGCGGTCCCCCACATCTATAATCCGCCCTGCTGGCCCTATGTTTGGTCTTGCGAAAGTTCCGCGCCCCGATCTGTTGCTATCGTGTCTTATCTCCTGGTCATCACTGGCGCCGTCCTTGGATTTGGCTCGATGGCATGGCTCGGGGTGCCTCGGTCGTTTGGCCGGAAAGTAACCAGCGTGATACGGTCGGGCCCGTACCGCATCACGAGGAATCCCCAAGTGCTAGGCGGATTCATGATGGTTTCAGGGATAGCCCTGCTCTGGCCATCCTGGTACGCGCTCGGGTGGGTTGCACTCTGGATGGCAATGTTCCATACCATGGTTCTCACGGAGGAAGAGCATCTCCGGCGGCTGGATGGGGAGGAGTATGAGCGGTACTGCCAGGAAGTGCCGCGGTATATCGGGTTTCCAAGCCGGCGGTAGCT
>CAYLOP010000156.1:6007-7287 GCA_964385305.1 uncultured Anaerolineaceae bacterium
GGTAGCTCGCTGCCGTCCACAACTCACTGTAGCTGACCCGGCCAGCCTCCGGGAAACGAGGGCTTGCCATGCCTGCCAAGTCGATGTAGAGTGAACGTACCCTTGCCCGAGCCGCCGGGCAGCTGAGTTTGAGACCGTTAGGCAGCCAATCCGGAAGGAGGGTGATCACGTGCGTGCAATTACCGTGTGGATCCGCAGGAATCCAACCATGGCCTACTTCATCATCTGCTATGCCGTCTCGTGGGGCATGTGGTTACCCCTAATTCTGTCCCGCGCTGACGTTGCCCAATTATTCGCGGTAGTTGGGATCTTTGGTCCTGCACTAGCATGCCTCCTTGTGTCTCGCGCTTCTTCGCCCCTCGCGAAGGATTCTCCGCCATTGCCGTTCTGGCTTTCTTTCATTGCGGCGTGGATCGTCTCCGTCCTTGTTCTTTCGGCTAACAGTCCCGCAACGTCGGCAGGCGCCTCGCCCGCCCTCTTCGTAATCTTTGCTGTGCTCGCCTTCACCCCAGCCTTCGTCATTGGATCTGCCGTCTCTGGCTCACCCGGTATCCGGAGGACGTTGTCATCGCTCGTCCGTCCCAGAGGATGTTGGGGGTGGTATGTCCTCGCTATGGCTCTACCTTTGGCTTCCCGGTTGCTGAGCGTGTGGATCTCCAGGCAGATTGGGTGGGAGCTTCTGAGCGATCCGATGCCGCCATCCAGCCTTCCTGCGCTGGCAGGCTCCGTTCTGGTCGCCTTCCTCTACACGCTGTTCTACGCGGGAGGCTTGAACGAGGAGACTGGTTGGACAGGCCTTGCCCTGCCGAGGCTTCAAGCCAGTTACAGCCCACTCGTTTCAACCATCGTGCTCTGGGCGTTGTGGATGCTCTGGCACGTTCCATTGCATCTGTCTGGCTACTTCAACTTGAGCATACACGTTCTAGTAGGCGCTTCTTAGGATGCTTTCTCCTCACATATCTATTCATCCGTTCATCGGGAGGACTGTGGACGGCGATCCTCTTGCACACATCGGTGAATGTCACGAGTCAGTTCGTCCCCCTGACAAATGCCTCCTTGCTTATCGACCTATTGATCGCCTTGTTCGTGGTAGTCGGCGGTCGAATGTGGCGCCGGCTTCCTCGGGAGAGTCCTGCCATCCTTGCCGAGGAACTCTTGGCTGCCTAACGTCTTGCTGCCCCGCAAACCCCACTCCGCTTCACTACGGGGGCGCGAAGCGGAACGCGGGATCCAGTCCAGTTCCGTCAAGTCAAGCTTGATGAACGATCTTCGCGGAACGA
>CAYLOP010000157.1:0-7225 GCA_964385305.1 uncultured Anaerolineaceae bacterium
TCGGCGAAGATGACCTTGTGTTCTTTGGGCGTGCTTCTGTGGATAGTGACACCGGTGTCACTGGATCGCAGGTAGCACGACGACTTGGTATGCCCGCACTCAGCTTAGTGGCATCCATCACCGAACTTGATCCGGACGGGAAGACGATCGCCGTTGAACGCATGCTGGATGAAGGACGCCAGCTTGTCCGAAGCCCGTTGCCAGCCGTGATGAGTGTGGTTAAAGAGATCAACGAACCGCGCTATCCGTCCTTTATGGGAATTCGGAAAGCATCCCGGGCGGAAATCCCACTGTGGTCAGCAGAAGAGCTTGGACTGGCCGAACTCCCATCTCCCGCGCTAACTTGGCCGGAGGTTTTTGCTCCACCTAAGGTCGAGACGGAATGTGAGTTGATTGAAGGCGAAACGCCGGAGGAAATCGCCGCAAAGTTGGCAGACCGACTGCTGGAAGAGAAGGTGATCTGATGGCTGAGAAAATCACCGTATATATCGATCACTTTGGTGGGGAGATTCTCCCAGCCTCTTTAGAGGCCATCGGTGTGGCGAAATCGCTGGCCGAATCGCTCGGATCGGGCGTGACCGCAGTTGTGCTCGGCCATGAGGTGGAGGGACTTGCAAAGCAAGCCATCGAATATGGCGCCGATGAAGTCTTGCTGGGAGACGACTCCGCCTTGAAGGAGTTCCGTCCAGAACCTTACGCAACCGCCTTGTCTGGCATGGTAAAGGATTGCGAAGTCCTTCTTCTCCCAACTTCCGGTCGAACGCGGGAACTTGCAGGTATGGTGGCCGTAGATCTGGAAACAGGTGTTGCGCCGGACGCAGTTGCCTTCGAGATCGAGGATGGCGCCGTCTTGGTAACACGGCCAATCTACGCTGGAAAGCTGTTGACGAAAGTCGTCAGCCGTGAGCGGCGTCCACAAATCATCACCTTACGCAGCCGTGCGTTCCCTAAGCCCGAGCCAGATGCCGGCAGGAGCGGCGAGATTGTAAAGGTCGACCTTGATCTTGGGGAGATCGTCACGGAGGTCACGGGCTACGGCGAGACTGCTGCAGGTGTGAGCCTGACGGACGCGGCTATTATCGCTTCAGGTGGACGCGGCGTCTCGAACAACCCAAGCCTAATTCCACCCCCTGAGATAACCGATGAGAAAGAGCAGGAGATTTGGCGTGCCCAGCAGGGTTTTGCGCTTATTCGAGATCTCGCTGAGGTGCTTGGCGCAGCTGTAGGCGCAAGCCGTGCGGCTGTCGACGCCGGATACGTGCCGTATGCAAACCAGGTTGGTCAGACCGGTAAGGTGGTATCACCTGATCTCTACATCGCTTCGGGGATTTCTGGTGCGATCCAGCACTTGGCTGGAATGCGCACATCGAAGACGATCGTGGCGATCAATAAGGATGCGGAAGCACCCATTTTCAAGCTGGCTCGCTTCGGCGTTGTCGGGGATCTCTATAAGACCGTCCCGGCGCTTACGCAGGCTCTCAAGGAACGCCTCGGAAAGTGAACCGGCTGTTCTTCGAGCAAATGTGAGCGCTTGCAAATCGATACGTGAACTTTTCAACCATGGCGCACCTCTGTGCGCCATGGTTACGCTCTTCGTAATAGCACACATACTTGAAAGGGTCGGGAACCCCGGCATAATCAAGGGTCTATCGACGCAGTTTGCCATTAGACAGAACGAGCACACACCAGTCTGTCCGATGCAGTGAAATTGTCCACCTACGGCTGCCGTCCTTGGAGTCTGTCAAGATGGCGCGATCGGAAAATCACCGAATTTCACAAACCATCCTGATCCTCCTCGTTGGGGCAGGTGTTGGTTTACTGATCATCGTCTGTGTACTTGTCGTACTCCTCGCCGATCCCCTGAACTGGTTGCAAGAGACCCTGTCTACAGTTGAGCCGGTGCAGCCGAAAACAACTGGCACCGTCGGCGAGATCATCGAAGAAGGATCTCCAGCGCCAACACTCACCGCGACCATCATGCCTTCTCCGCAGCCATATCCTACGCAAATCCCTCCCGGCAGGATCGTGTATACGTGTTTCAATGATAGGTTTGATGATATTTGCATTATGCAGGCGGATGGGAGCATGGACCGACGTTTGACCTCGGAAGCCGCGACGGATTTCTATCCCTCCATGGCTCCAAGCGGCGATGATATCGTGTTTTCCTCCAGTAGAAGCGATCGTTTTGAAATCTATAATCTATCCACAACGGGCGGTGAACCGGTCCGTCTGACGGAAGGCATCGGGAGTCTCTTTGCACCAGAGATCTCCCCGGATGGCTCGCGGATTGTCTTCACCAATGCCCGCGAAGGTCACCAGTCGATCTGGATTATGAACCGAGATGGGACCGACCCTCGACCGCTGACGGAGGGCACGTGGGATGATCTCGATCCGACCTGGTCGCCGGATGGCCGACAGATCGCCTTCGCCTCTACAAGGGGCGGATCCCGTCAACTCTATGTCATGGATGCGGACGGATCCAACGTCCGTAAAGTAAGCCCAAATCTCCCTGATATGGGGGGACGGAGCGATTGGTCGCCGAATGGCGGACGCCTGGCTTTTTACGCAGGTCCAACAGGAGATCATGACATCTACATCATCGATGTGGACGGTACTAACCTGCGCCAATTGTCAGATGGGGGCGACAACCTGGCACCAAGTTTCTCGCCGGACGGGCTATGGCTGGCCTACACATCCTATCGTGATGGTAACAACGAGATCTATATTCTGCGTATCGACGATCCTGAGCCGATCCGAATCACACATGACCCACGACCGGATTGGCAGCCACGCTGGGGGCCATGAAGCGGACGCTCAACGGTCGAATCCGATGCAGCCATCAGACTCCTTATTTGGTAGAATTCTAAGAGTATTCCGCTAGGGGTGCATTCTTCCGCGATGGAAGCGCCGCCCGGCGCATCTAACTTCAAATAATACATTCAACAATCTGCCAGAGAACCATTAGGAGGGGAAAAATGGAAAGAGCAGAAAAAACAGCCATCATTGCGATGCCCATTATTTTGCTGTTCGCCGCTGCCGTCGCTTTCGCAGGCAGCCAGGGAGGCTATGCTGTCTTAGGCATACCGCTTTTTGTAATATGCATCGCACTGGCGTTTATCATCCAATGGATCGCATTCATTCCGGCGTTCATCAACCAAACCGAGACCTTCTATGATCTCACAGGCAGTATCACCTATCTCTCTGTCATTATCCTTGCTGTAGTGTTTAGCCCTTCGGTCGATGCAAGGGCTTTCCTGCTTTTAGCGATCATATCCATATGGGCTGTTCGGCTGGGTTCTTTTTTATTCAGACGAGTGCGGGCTGAGGGATTCGACCGACGCTTTCGCGACATCAAACCATCTTTTATCAGGTTCTTGCTGACTTGGACACTGCAGGGTCTGTGGGTCTCTCTATCCCTCGCGGCGGCATTGGCTGCGATAACTTCAAAGATCAAGATCGAATTAGGTGTATTTACCTTGGTGGGTTTTCTTGTGTGGCTGTCGGGGTTCGCGATTGAGGTGATCGCAGATCAACAAAAAAGTAAGTTTCGGGCCGCGCCGGAGAACACGGGTAAGTTTATCAACGTTGGTCTGTGGTCTTGGTCTCGACACCCGAACTATTTTGGCGAGATCATCCTTTGGATCGGTGTAGCCATCATTGCGATGCCCGTCCTTCGAGGTTGGCAGTGGGTGACGATGATTTCCCCACTCTTTATCATCCTCCTGCTCACCCGGATCAGCGGCATTCCGATGCTGGAAGCACGATCGGACCAAAAGTGGGGTGGCCAGCCAGAGTATGAAGATTATAAGGCCAGGACTTCGGTGTTGATTCTAAAGCCGCCATCAGCCTCGAAATAAAGATCAAAATGTAGGCATAGTGTTTATGGGTAAGCATGAAGCTTGTAAAAATCTACGCCAGCACAGTTCTTCGGGGGTCGAAACTGAAATAACGAAGCTTCGATCGCCACCGTGATGCGCCCGGCAAACTCCGCCGCTAATCGGGCCGCATAACCTTGCCGGCGTGATCTTCAAGGAGCATGTCCGAAGGAGCACTTGGCTGGACAGAAGGCTTCTTGCAATATCTCGGAAGTACTGGGATGTCGATTAAATCGATATGTTAACGAATTCCTATGCACATTGACGGTAATCATTCTCCTTAACCTGCAGTCACCGATGCATTTCAATCGAATGACGTATCAGCCGCATGGTGGGTCACGAAGGATGTGCTCAGGCTGATGTTCAGGACAGAATGCGGTGCAAATCGGCTTCATGGACGCCATGCTAAACGGTATGAGAAATAAGAGGAAAAGGAACAAACTTATTACACCGCAGGTTTTTAGGTTCGCTTCACATTGGTCCTGCATATTAAACCTTGCATGAGCTTGAAAGGTCTTCTGCTACAATCAGGCACAACCTCAGGTGGAGTCAATCATGTCGAAGATTGGTGCTTTTACCTTTGTTCTGCACTCCCATATGCCTTATGCCAGGCAGGCGGGTCGCTGGCCACATGGTGAGGAATGGATTCACGAAGCGACGGTGGAGACGTATATCCCCTTACTGGATGCGCTCTACGATGTCCATGAGGCGGGTATCCCAGCACGACTCACAATCACGCTAACGCCCATTTTGCTCGAGCAGCTTGCCGACGAGGATGTGCGGGCGAACCTGCTCGCGTATTTGGAAGAAAAGATCGAGGCCGCGAGCGAGGATATTGTACGCTTCTCGGATTCTGGAGAAGATCAATACCAGTCCCTGGCGGTTTTCTATCGTGGTTTTTATACAGGTGTGAGGGAAAGCTTTCTCCAGCGCTATAACCGGGATCTCATTGGGGCGTTTCGCCGGCTACAAGATCTCGGTGTCATTGATATTGTTACCTGCGCAGCGACGCATGGCTACTTGCCGCTACTCGATCAGGATGAATCCATCCACCTTCAGTTGCGTACCGCGGTTGAGAGCTACCAGCGTCACTTCGGTCGTAAACCCAGTGCCATCTGGCTGCCGGAGTGCGCCTATCGTCCCGGCTACATCACGGAAGACGATCGCGAACGCGCCGGTTTGGAGACATTTCTCGCGCAGTATGGGATCGATCTTTTTTTCGCCGAGACGCATATGGTTGAGGGCGGGAACCCCGTTGGCGTCGCGGCAGGGAATGCGATCGGACCCTACGGCGCGATCACACGCCGGTACTTGGTCCCCTTCTCCAAAGTCAAGCCTGAAGAACCGGCCACGACATATCAACCTTATTACGTATCAACACCCGACGTCGCAGTTATCGGCCGCAACAATCGCACAGGGATGCAGGTCTGGAGTGCGGACTGGGGGTATCCTGGGGAGTTTGATTATCGCGAGTTCCATAAGAAGGATGGGGTATCGGGGATGCAGTATTGGCGCATCACCGGCGCCAGGATCGATCTGCATGAGAAAGATGCCTATCGCCCCGATTGGGCATCTTACAAAGTGGCGCAACATGCCGACCACTTTGCCAAGCTTGTTGAGACCTTGCTGGAGGACTATGCTGCAGAGACCGGTAAGTATGGCATCATTGCTGCAAATTTTGACACCGAGCTCTTTGGGCATTGGTGGTTTGAGGGGGTGGATTGGGTGCGAGAGGTCCTGATCCTCCTAGCACGGTCGGAGGTCGTGGAGCTGACTACAGCTCCGGCGTTTATCCAGGCTCACCCGCCCGAGGCGGTTCTAAACCTGCCGGAAGGTTCGTGGGGGGCAGGCGGAACGCACTTTGTGTGGCAAAACGCGGATACGCAATGGATGTGGCCCATCATCCACTCGGCGGAGCGCAGGATGAAAAAAGCTGTAGAAGGGCATCCGGGGGCTCGGCGGGATGCGCGTCACGTACTCGATCAAGCGGCGCGTGAACTGCTCCTGTTGCAGTCTTCCGATTGGCCCTTCCTTGTTACCACGGGGCAGGCACGAGAGTACGCCGTCCAGCGCTTCCGCCAGCATGTGGAACGATTTGAGGCTTTGCTTGATTCTCTCGAACGGGGCGAGCCGGATGGCGAGTTGGCAAGAACGTTGTGGGAGAAAGACAAGGTCTTTCCTGAGATCGATTACGCTTGGTACAAGGCATGAAAGTCCTGTTCCTCGCTTCCGAGGCGACACCCTTTATTAAGGTTGGGGGCTTGGCGGATGTGGCGGGCGAGTTGCCGCCAGTGCTTCGTACAATAGGTGTGGACATCCGCCTTGGTATGCCGTTCTATCCGTTGATGCGCTCGAGTTTGAATGCTCGTCAGATTGCCTCTCTCAACATTCCTTATCAGCACGGGGAGCAGCCTGCTGATGTCTACATGATCGAGCGCGAAGATGGGTGTGCCGTATTTGTGGATGGCGAACCCGTTCGTGCGACCGAGGTCGTGTATGGCGACCCCGTGCAGGATGCCATGAAATTCACGTTCACAGCTCTTGCGGCGTTGATGGCATGTGAGCAGCTGGGTTGGCAGCCTCACATCCTACATGCAAATGACTGGCACATGGCACCGGCGGTCGCGTGGCTCCATGACCGTCGCAAAGTTCATGAATTCTGGCGGCGTACCGCGACGATCCTCACCATACATAACCTTCCCTACATGGGGGCGGGGGGCGAGGCGGCATTGGAAGCCTATGGCATCCCGCCAACCGAGGATGAGCGGCTACCGCTCTGGGCTCAAAACATGCCCTTAGCGGTGGGTCTGGCGACAGCCGATTGGATCTCCACTGTCAGCCCCACCTACGCTGAGGAGATACAGACGCCTGAGTTTGGATGCGGTCTGGAGCACCTATTAATCGCGCGTCGCGCGCGCATGGTGGGCATTCTGAACGGCATCGACCCCAAAGTATGGGATCCGGAGCGTGACCCCGCACTCCAGGCACGGTATGCACGATCGGAACTCAAGCTGCGTGCAAAGAACAAGCGCGCACTGCAGGAGGAGCTTGGTCTACCTGCAGAGGCAGACATACCCTTGCTAGGTATGACCACTCGGCTCGATTGGCAAAAAGGTGTCGATCTCGCGCTGGAAGCGCTTGAGCGGACGCTCGATATCCCCTGGCAAGCTGTCCTGCTCGGAACCGGGGATCGGGATCTGGAACGAAGAACCCGTGATTTCGCCATCGCCAATCCCGAGCGAGTCTGCGCTGTGCAGCGCTTCGACCCGCAGTTGGCACGACGACTTTACGGAGCGTGCGACATGATGCTCATCCCCTCACGCTACGAGCCCTGTGGTCTGGCACAGATG
>CAYLOP010000158.1:0-6846 GCA_964385305.1 uncultured Anaerolineaceae bacterium
GTGAGGGTCAGCGCAAGCACGATGAAGGCGAAGAATAAAAAGCGGTATCTACGTTCCATCTCTCTCCTCCTCTTCATATGGACATAAAAGAATAAATCGTTCCGGCTAGTGGGGAATGGGAAAATCAGCACCTCCTTGGCCTATCAGAGTCTGCTCGTACTCGTGAGTCTGATCGTACCTTGGTTTTCGTTGAAGAGTGCAGTGTATGGCGTTGTGATGGTGAATTGCATAACCTGTGACACAATTTGGAGTAGCTTGCCCGTCTCACCGCTGGAGTATTGTAAGCAATTCTAGATAAACTCAAACCGAAAGTCAAGCTGGCCTTTACGATATGCATTCTTCTCTCTGCGACCCGTAGGCAGATTACGCTTAGGTTTTCAATGTTGGCATGGGTATTTGCTCCCGATAAGAGGCGGTAGATACCCTTTGCCAAACACCCGTATGCTCTCGATTAAGCTTCCAGTTTTGTAAGGATGCGACGTGGCAGGAATGTGACTAGTTACCTTATTGTCGGAAATGGTCTTAAGTGATAGTCTTTGATGGCGATCTCTGTCGGTGGAGTTCGACTCCGCTTGCAACCGGCAAGCTTGCGCTATGGGGAAATCTACATGGTTGGTCTGATCGGGAAAATGCTTGACCAGTACCACCTGCGTGAGCAGATTGGCAAAGGTGGCATGGCGACGGTCTTTCGCGCCGTCGATTCAAACCAACTCCACGAGGTCGCGATCAAGGTGCTTTCACCCACGATTGTGGGTGAGCGACGTTTCCTCAAACGCTTTCGGCGTGAGGCAGAACTGGTTAAGCAGCATCTGAAACATCCCAATATCGTACCGGTCATCGATTACGGTCAGTACCAAGGCTATGTTTACCTGGTTATGCCCTTCGTCCAAGGCGATACGCTGCACGATCGCTTGGTGCGGAGAGATATCACCGCAGAGGAGTGCGCGCGCTGGGTCGATCAGATTTCCAGTGCGTTGAACTTCGCTCACAGCAAAGGAATCATTCACCGCGATATCAAACCCGCCAATGTGCTCATAAACGATAGCGGCAACGCAGTGCTTACCGATTTCGGGCTTGCGCGCGAGGTGGAAGGGTCCAGCACCCTTACGGGTTCGATGTTGATGGGCACGCCGGCCTACGTCTCGCCCGAGCAAGGCCGGGGAGAAAAGCTCGACGCGCGCTCGGATCAGTATTCCCTGGGAGTGATCCTCTATCAACTTGCCACCGGTCGTCTGCCGTTCGAGGTGGAAGCGCCTATGGCGACCGTATTGGCGCATATTCAGGAACCGGTCCCTCGACCCAGACGTTTCAACCCTGAGATCTCGGAGGATCTGGAGCGGGTGATCCTAAAAAGCTTAGCGAAGCGGCGCGAGGATCGCTTCATCGACGTGGAATCGCTTAACGAAGCATACCAATCTGCAGCGGCCGGTCAACCTATCCCTGACCATACGATGGCTCACGATGTCACACCTTTCATTGGGAGCAGCCGAGAGATCTCGAGGAGCTTGCCGCAGGCTGTACCCTCACGGCTTTCGAGCGTTCGCGGACCGAACCGGTGGGTGCTTGCGACAGTCATCCTCACCCTCGTGGCTGTTGGGGTCATCACGGTGGTGTCACTCTCGGAGATTGGTTGGGAATGGGGCAGCGGGAGGAATCCCGAACCAAATGCAACTTTGCCCGCTGTGGTTCTCCCTACTATCACAACAGCACCGACGATGATAAGCACACCTGAACCGATCGCGGCGCTCCCAATCACATCCGATTCTTGCCCGGGAGTGCGGTTGCATCCCCCTGAGATCGAGAATAACGCCGTGAGGTGGCTAGTGGACAACGCCTCGGGATCTCCGGTAAGGCTTGAAGAGTTCCAACTTGGCTGGCCAGTCGTCAACAATGGCGCCCTTGAACGTATCCGACTGGGGAGCGAAGTCATCTGGGAGGGTGTGTACGAGCCGGGGATGGACTTCGAGTTCATCGAGGGTCGCAGCATGGAATGGCCGGCAGGTAGCTCTGCGTTCCTCGAGGCAACGTTCCATTGGGGCGCCGGAGCCGAGGGGTATGCCTTGGAAGTCGATCTCGATGCTGGGTGTAGGCTGAGTGGTCGTTGGTGACCAGGCGGTAATTCTCAACCTATGTTCCAGTTATTCCGCATATAACATCCCCAGCGTTATTTTCGGTGAGTGGTAAACGATCTATGTCCCCTTCAATGGAGCATTTTAATTACCCATACTATGCTCGTATGGGAATATGGAACGCCTCGAGGCTGACAGGAGCGGTGTATAATGCTTCTATTCAACCGCGTCGATAGAGCATCGTCTCATCTGCTAGGAGGATGACGTATGACTGACCCGCGTGTGAAGAACCTGGCGAGAACGCTCGTGCAGTACTCGGCAAAGGTGAAGCCGGAGGATGACGTCGCAATCTTCTTCCAGCCGGTTGCCATCCCACTCGTACGGGAGGTGTACCGCGAGGTGCTGCATGCCGGCGCGTTTCCCAACCTGCTCCTAGGGCTGGATCGCTCGCATGTGGAGATCAATGATTTTGCTTATATCCTTTTCACAGAGGGGAACGAGGACCAGATCAAGCACATCAGCCCGCTTGAGGAGATGGTGCGTTCGAAGTTCGATGTCTTTTTCAACATCATCAGCCTGACCAATACCCGCAGCCTGTCAAATGTGGATCCCGCCAGGCAAAGCATGCGGGCGAAAGCCTACAGCGAACTCTCGAGGGTCTTCTTTGAGCGTAGCGCGTCGGGTGATCTGCGCTGGTCATTGACGATGTACCCTACAAAGGCCTACGCTCAGGATGCTGAGATGAGTCTCTCGGAGTTTGAGGATTACGTCTACAGCACCACCTACGCCGACACTGATGACCCGATTGGGGCTTGGCAGGCTATCCACGACGAGCAGCAGGTCTATGTCGATTGGTTGAAGGGGAAGAAACACGTCGAGGTTAGAGGCCCTGATGTCGACCTGACGCTATCGATCGAGGATCGGGTATTCATCAACTCCGACGGTCAGCACAACATGCCCAGCGGCGAGGTCTTCACCGGTCCGGTCGAGGAAACGGTAAACGGCTGGGTGCGCTACACCTATCCGGCTGTGCTTAGCGGGCACGAGGTGGAGGGCATCGAGCTGCACTTCGAGGACGGCAAGGTGGTGAAAGCTTCGGCGAAGAAGAACGAGGACTTCCTGATCAAGATGCTCGACACCGACGAGGGCTCCCGCTACCTGGGCGAGTTCGCCATCGGGACCAACAAGCGCATCAACCGCTTCATCAAGAACATCCTCTTCGATGAGAAGATCGGCGGCACGATTCACATGGCTGTCGGCGCAGGTTACCCCGAGACCGGCTCCAAGAACGTGAGCGCCATCCATTGGGACATGATCTGCGATATGCGGGACGGCGGGCAGATCATTGTGGATGGTGAGTTGATGTACGAATCGGGGGAATTCAAGATCTGATCGCTTGAGAATGGGTGATGATCGTAAAGGGCTGTCCAAGAGGGTAGCCCTTTTTCTTTCCAGAGAGCCTAGCGACCTCATTCTGGCAGGAGCAGGGTGTTTGCGGAGGCGCGTGGTGTTATTGAAGATCTACGTAAGTTCACGATGGTCTAATCGATCTCGATTAGGTTCTGTCAGGGGAAGGCAAGAGAATCCTTAGAGGGGATTTGCGGAAAAATCCCTATAGCCAGTTATGCTTTAGAGAGAGTCAGTTTAACAACAATGCTTTCGAACGCTTGCAGCTTGCCTTCGGAGCTGGACCATCTCCTGATCTCGTTGAGATCAATGTCATGATGTCGTGCAATGAGAATCGCCTGGGTGAGGGCTTGCTGATCCTTCCAATGATAGTAGGCACTCAACCTGTCTTTGACACTATCGGTGGGCGAAATGACCCTCAACGTTCCGGTGTCCAGGATGTGCACGTCGATTTTTGCGACGGGCTCTGAGCCAACGGATAGCGGGCTGGGTGGGAACTCTACGAAAATAGATGTTTCCGGATGTTCGAAGTGCCGCCCGACTGGGATGAAGCCCATGCCCTCCATGACTTCTCTAATCAGACTGCGGTTGGCATGATACCTGATGACGAGATCAATGTCAGAGGATACATACTAACCAGATGTGTACATCGTCACAGCCGCGCCCCCGGAAAGCACGACGTCGATCGAGTGTTGGCGCAACTTGGTTTGGATGTAAGCCGCGAGCTCCGCATGTGTCATGGCAGAGATCTTTTTCATAGGGGTTTACCCCTGCGCCTCGGCCGCCGTCTGTCCATCACGAGCCGTTCTTGCTGGTCCTCTGGATAGAACGCCAGGGCTTTTTCGAGCAAAGCTTTGAGTTCCTTCAAAAAGGGATATCTGGGGTTGAAGGTGTAGAGGAGCGTGCGCCCCGCAGTGCGGCTTACGAGTACCCCACCAAGTTCAAGCTTCTCGAGTTGTTTTTGAATTGGATCGAGATCTGTCTTATAAAAGCGTGCTATCTCTCTTGCGTAGCCTTCGTTCCGTGCAAGCAAGAAAATCAGGACTCGTTCACTACTAACCGATCCGAGAATAGGTTCGAGCATCTTTTTGACCTATCATGTAGGTCGAATGACCGTAAAAGTAGGTCATGTGACCTATAATATAGGTCATTATAGATGCATATTTTCAGGCTTGCAAGCGGCGAGATGGACCTCGACAATCAGATTCCAGGCGTTTAATTAAACGGCATTGAGTTTTTGATCTTTGACGATGGCTATGAACCGCCCATTACGATTCCAATCAACCGCTTCATCAAGAACATCCTCTTCGATGAGAAGATCGGCGGCACGATTCACATGGCTGTCGGCGCAGGTTACCCCGAGACCGGCTCCAAGAACGTGAGCGCCATCCATTGGGACATGATCTGCGATATGCGGGACGGCGGGCAGATCATTGTGGATGGTGAGTTGATGTACGAATCGGGGGAATTCAAGATCTGAGCTTAGCGATCTGACTGTAATAGCATCGGGCTGCCATCCATGGGCAGCCCTTTTTGTCTTTATTACGGCGTATGGGAGGATAGAGTGGGAAGGTCTTGTATCCCGAGGAGCCGATTTTCTGACCTTCGATGCGCCTTGTTCCGGGGTGCTGTGTGGGGGAAGGGTGTGGGTGCGCCGCGCCAGGCTCTCACATCCGATTCTATTGATGTGTGATGTCCCTGAGCTTATAGTGACCTGGCCAGGATCTCGCGCATCTCTTCTTGTGTGAGATCGATCGGGTTAGCGCGCATGCTGCTTGAGGCGGACGCGTTCTCGATCAGCGCATCAAAGTCAGCCTCCGTGAAGTCGTAGGCGCCCAATCCGGGAATGCGCAACTCTAGGGCGAGATCCGCCAACCAGGTGATGCCCTCCTCAACCGTGGTCTGTGGATCGCCCGTGAGGAGCTGCGCCACCTCTGAGAAACGACGTAAAGTGCCGCGGTCAGGTTGGCGTGCCTGGAGAGCGCGATAATTGACCGCCATCACGGCGGGCAGCAAGGCGGCGCACACTGTGCCGTGGGGCGCGTCGAACATGCCGCCGAAGGGGCCGGCGAAGCCGTGCACAGCGCCGAGGCCAGCGTTGGCCAAGGCCAGGCCGCCGAACAAGCTGACGAGGCACATGTTCGCCCGCGCTTTAGTATCGTCACCGTCGTGGTAGGCAAAACGCAGGGCGGGACCCGCCAGTCGGATCCCTTCCCGGCAGATGGCGTCGATGAGCGGGTTGGACCGCGCCGAGAGGTAGGGCTCGATAACATGGCTGAGTGCGTCCAAACCTGTTTGAGCGGTGACGTCGGGCGGCATGCTATATGTCAGCGTCGGGTCTATAAGTGCCACGCGGGGCAGCATGAATGGGCTGCGCAGGCTAACCTTGACGCGATGCTCCGTGGAAGTAAGCACGGCGTTGCGCGTAACCTCTGCGCCCGTGCCGGCAGTGGTTGGGATGGCGATGTAGGGGGCGCAGGGCTGTGTGAGGGGTTTGCCCTCCCCAATCACCTCGAGGTAGTCGAGTGGGTCGCCCTTGTTGGTCAGCAGCGCGGCGATGGCTTTGCCCGTGTCAAGCGCGCTACCTCCGCCAATGCCGATCACCAAGTCACAGCCCGCTTCAAGTGCTTGGACGGTCCCCTCCCGGGCAAGCTCGACGGTCGGCTCGCCAGAGACGTGCAATGTGTGGTGAGCGAGGCCCGCGCTTTCCAGCCGCGAATGCAGCGCTGCGGCGCGCGTCTCAGTAGCGCCGGTCACAACCAGCGCTGTCTTTCCCATGCTGGCGGCTAGCTCTCCAGCATCCCATGATGCCCCTGTTCCGAAGATAATCCGTGTCGCCGTGGCAAACTCGAAATCCATGGCCTACCCCCAGCCTGCGTCTTCCGGGTAGATGTTGTCGTATTTGACACTGCTGCGTGGTTCGGCCATCATTTCGGCGACGGTGTCGCGCCAGGTCTGATAATGTGCGGTCTCTTTATGCCGTGCAGGGTCTTCAGGCATGCGGTATACCTCGACGAGCGCGAAGTGCGTTGGATCGCTTCGATCTTGAATGACGTCGAAGCGGGCGACTCCTGGCTCCTGCACGCTGTTGCGGGCGTTTTCAAGTGATGCGGCTTTGAACGCGTCGATCGAATCCTCTTTGACATGCACGTGTACGTGAACGATAAACATGGTATCGTCTCCTATGCTCATGACCACTTTCCTGATAATTCCTCGATGACTGCGCTCCCGTCCCCACCCAATTGTTCTACACGGATGTGCAGCCTGCCCCTATTATGCCTCAAACCATTAAAACGATTTCCATCCATATTGAACTGTGTTGAAGAGATTTTACACGTAATGCACGAATAGAAATCTCAACCCCCCGGCA
>CAYLOP010000159.1:0-6842 GCA_964385305.1 uncultured Anaerolineaceae bacterium
GCTTGGGTGTCGGCGTGGGCGGCGGTACGATCACCGGCATCAAATCCGTATCGCCATCCCTATCGATGAGATTGGCGGCCACCCAGCAGTGATCCAGACCCCCCGGCCATAGGATCCACAGCCAACTGCCCGAAAAATTGCGGCCTTCTATCGTTACGGGTTGACCCTCATTCAGGTATGCAATGATGTCGTATATGAGTAGCGGGCCGAAACGGCAATTGGCGTTCGCATTCGCAATGCCTTCCATACTCTCCGGTGCCACGGCCGGTGTCGGCGACGGCAAAGCCGGCGCAGGCAGGAACTGGTAGTCCCAACCGAAGTTCACCCACGGCGCAGCATGGTGCTCTGCGATGCTGATGGTCAATTGCTGTGGATTCAAGCCGCGATCGTAGTACGTCCACTTACCTGGGATCAGGATCAGATCGTTGCCATCGTTTAGCGCGTCCACGGTGACGCAGTAGGTTCCACCGGATAAGCCCATGAACGCGTACGCCCCACTGGCATTGGTCATATCGGTCGCCAGGCCGGTGGAGGGGCATGGCCCGGAGCCCAAGTGTACCGTCACACCCTGGATGCCCGGCTCGGTCGCGTCGTCATAAACCCCATCCGCCTCGATACTGCCGTCGGGCATCTCGATGCAGCCCGGCGGCACCACTCCGCTCCCCTCCCAGGGGACCGCGCACAGGTCATGCCACACATAGCCTGTGATGACCCCCGTTGGCGGGCACACGCCGGTATCCACATAGAAGCTCTGCGTGAGCGTGAAGGGGCCTAACGTTTCACCCGTAATCCCTGCAACACGCCAGAAATAATGCATGCAATCGGTCAGATCCTCACCCGGGAACCAACGCGTGGCGGGATTGCCTGTACCGCCGCTCAGGCTCGTGTCGGCGAACTCCGATTCGGTGGAGAGGTCGATCCGGTAGCCTCGGGGCACACACCCTGCGGCAAGCGGGTAGCTCCATTCGAGCAGCGGTAGGACCGTGTCTATCGTCTCGCCGCCACCCGGCCAGTTCAGCATCGGCGCGAGCAGTTCAGCCCCGTCGCATACTGGGCCGGTGTAAAAGCGGTGCTGGTAGACGTGCGGACCCAACTCGGGGCTGCCGCCCACCTCGATGTAGGCCGACACACGCCACCAATACTCCGTCGCTGGACTCAGATCACTCCCCGGTGTCCAGCTCATCGTGGGATGCGTGAGCATCTCGGTCGTTCCCGTGGAAAAATCCTCGTCTGTCGAGAGTTCGATGGCATAGCCGTCCGGTTCGCAAGGACCAGCGTAGCTCCAGGTGAAGGTTGGGGTAAACGTATCGACAAGGCTGAAATTCGCCGGCGCTCCCAATTCCGGCATGGCCAGATCGGCGGGAAGACAGGTTTCCGGCGTTGGCGTGGGGAAATTGCATGCGCTCAGGGCGAAGGCGAAAAGCGGGATGAGAAGAATGACCGCACTTGCCGAATACTTGCTTTTATTCATGGTCCCCTCCGATTCCGATGAAAAGGCTTTTCTAAAACGGATCAACCGAACGAAATCTACTTCACCGTGCTGAAAATCTTGATCACCTCATGACTGCTCTCAGCGGTGTTCCCCATCGTATCCACAGCAACCCCGTAGAAGATCAAACTGCCAGGGATGTAGGGTCCTCCCTGATAGCTGCACGCCTCCATATTCTCACAAGCAAACCTTTGCTTTGGCTGCGTGCTTCCCGGCGGGGCTAACCAGATTTCGATGCGTGCGACCCCATGCTCGTCCGTCGCGCTCACAACCAGCGTCACGAGATCCGAATCGTCGGGCCGCTGGGAGCCCATCGGTTTGTAGGACAACGTGATCGATGGCGGCTCGTTATCCGCCGGCGTGGGCGTCGGCGGGGCTGCGATTACCGGTACCGCACTCGTATCTCCCTCTACTGTCACCAGTCCATCCCAAACCCAGCAGTGCCCGCTACCATCCACACGTTCAATCCACCACCATGTCCACGCCGCGTTACGCCCATCGATAGGCGCGGACTGCCCCTCGAGCAAGAACCCAACCACGTCGTACACCGTTCCCGGCCCAAACCGGCAGTTGCTGTTGGAATCCCCGATGACGATCGGAGCTTGTTCCGTCGGCGTCGGGGTGACGGTCGGGCTGGGGGAGGCCGATGGGCTTGGTGGAGGCGTCGGCGTGGCGCTCGCCTCCGGCGGCGGGGGTTGGGCGTTCATAGTAGGTGGAACCTCAATCGCAACATCTGACGGGCTGGGCATCGGCGGCGAAAAGACCGGTTCAGGTGGGGGCGGCGCGGCTGTCAGCACACCAGCATGGAACATTGCTGCCGCAAGTGTCAAGCCTGTCAAACCGGCCAGTACACCCGCCAGGAACCCGGTTTTGGCCAGTATACTGCTGCTCGCCCACAGGGCTTTGAGCCCACCCGCGGCTCCCTCGCCCGCAGCACTTGCGCCTCCCATCCCACCGCCTGACGGTGCGCCCCCTCCAGCACTTCCCGCTCCACCGCTCCCGGTTGGCGTGGGGACATGGTGGATGCCCATCTCCCCCAGCACATGTTCGACCCATCCCGCTGATGGTAGGATCGGCACGAAGCCGGCGAACAAGGCACCGACCTTGCGGAGGTCTTCCTCGGTCTCACGGCAGTAGGGGCATGTGGCGATGTGCGCTTGAACGGCCTCCATCTGGTCCGCACCCAGTTCGCCGTCATGGTAGGCAGAAAGCATATCGCCCAGCTCGCGGCAGCGCTCCACGCCGCGTGCGAGCGCCATCCGCAGCCCATGCCGCTCACGGAAATTCAGCCGCGCCCGGTGGACGAGCTGCCGGGCGTTATCGTAGGAACACTCCAATGCATTCGAGAGTTCTTGATACGAAAGGCCATTGAATTCTCGCATCACCAGCGCCTGACGGTAGGTCGTGGGCATCCCATTCAGGGTTACCCACACGGCGCGCTGCTCTTCGGCTTGTTGTGCGCCGCGTTCTGAGGGACGGCGGGTTGTCGACGAATCAGCACTCATCGATTGTTCTTCCAGGTTCACAAAGCGTCGCTCACGTCGCAAGTGATCTACCGTGAGATTGCTGGCGATGCGGAAGACCCAGGACTTGAAATCCCAGGGCGGACCCAGTTGACCGATACGTGCATGCGCGCGTATGAAGGCATCTTGCGTGATGTCTTCCGCAGCTTGGCGATCCCCAAGCATGTGGTACACATAGTTAAAAACCGGCGGGTGGTAGTCGACAAAGAGCTGCGCAAATGCTTCTTCATCGCCGCCTTTCGCCTGTTGAACGAGCGCGACGGCCCCATCCTCCTGCGTTTTCACGATCCTCTCTTTTGCCAACCTTCATCCCTTCAACGAATGATGACGCCCTTTTGTGACAGACTGGGCCACTATAGCATAATTTCTTAAGGGCAACGCTACTCTGGCGACGTTCACTGTGAACAATCACCAACCGATCAGGCGCAGAGCAGTGCACCTCTGCGCCTGATCGAGGATCGCAAACGCTGAAACCAGGGTGAAAGAACTACCGGTAAGACAGCAACCCTACCCCTCGCTGATCACCCCCGAAATCCCCCGCTTAGGTCTCCTTCAACCGCCTCCGCTTCCAAACCCAACCGGCCACGTATGCCAGGAACGCACCAGCAAGGAATCCCGCTCCGAGACCAAAGTAACCCTTACTGGATGGCCTCTCTTCCGCCACACGCCCCTCCAGTTCGGTGAGACGCGCCTCCAGCTCGACGATCTGGGCGTCCTTCTCCTGCACGATCTCATGCAGCGCCTGGATGGAAGCCAGCGCGACGCCTTGCACGTCCATGGCACTGAGGCGATCGTCCGCGCCGAGGCCGTAAGCCTCGAAGAAATCCTGCGCCATGGGGCCCATGTGGCGGATCGCATCCGGTTCGGTGATGTAGTTCCAGGTCTCGATCGGGATCTCCAGCAGGCGGTCGAGGACTTGACGCTCTTCTACCGGATCGCGATTCTCCTTCTGAGCGACATCCGATACGCCGGCCACAACCTGCGTGAAGACCTTTTCGACGCAGGTCCCGCCCAGGCCATTCTCGCTGCACATCTTCGCCGTCGTGCGCACTTGGTTTCCAAACGGGTCGTAGGCATAGGAACCTACCTGGAGAAAAGCCTCTCCGCTGGGGTCGACGAAGTCCAGGATCCCCGCGAGGCAGCCAGGGCCAGATTTAAAACAGTTACCGGTGATCGTCTTTACCACACTCGTATCCAGGTCCTCAACATACAGGTCGAAGGATCGGAAGGTCTGCGATCCTGTGTTCGTTACCCGGAACTCAATGTAGTGGTTTCCACTACAGCTGAGGTGGACGGGTTGACCGAGACTGAAGTTGAGCGGCACAGGCGTGTAGGTCGGTGTGGGTGGTGGTGTGAGCACCGGCACCGCGCTCGTGTCACCGCTCACCTGAGCGTACGCCGCCGTGATCCAACAGTACTCTCCAGGATTGTCCGGGTTTTCGATATACCAGAAATTGCCGCCCGGGTTGATCCCGTGAATCTCTGCGCTCTCCCCCTCCAGCAGCGCGCCCAGGTACTCGTAGACCAGCCCTGGTCCAAAACGGCAGTTGGTGTTCAACGTGACGCTCACCATGGGGACGGACGGGGTGGGCGTGAGCGTGTCCGTTGGGGTTTGGGTGATCGTAGGCGTGGGCGTGACCGTTGGTGTGGCTGCAGGCGGCGGGGGAGCTTCTGAAGAAGCTGGCGGGAGCGCTTCCCCCTCGGGGACCTCTGCCCCACCCCCGGCCGCGAGCGTCGCCGCGACGCGCGTCGCCACAACGGCGGCGGAATCCTGCTCCACCTCGCTCGTCGCACCGGGAAAGCTGCACGCCAGCCCGGCAGCTACGAGAAGTAGGACCAAAATTAAGAGTCGCGAAAGTTTTGAGACACACATCGATCTCCTCCTTGGCATTTAAATATCGTCTGTCGACCATTCTCACATGGTCAATATGGATTTGGTAATGGTCGTGCAGGATCTCCCCCCGGTGAATGGCATACCTCACTTAAGAAACCGATCACTCCTCCGGCGGGTATACCCACAGACATCCAGCCGGAACGCCCTCCGGATACTTGTCCAATTGCCCCTTTGTCGTCTGGTAAGGCCCGATCGTGATCACATACCAGGCTTCCCACGGCGGCTCGAAGGTCATCTCATCGCTGGATTTATTATCAAAGGATTGCAGCACGATCATCCTGAAATCCGAGATCGACGTTCGCCCCTGGCCGAAATCCGTCCGTATCCGGTAGGGCTCGTCCTCGCGCAGGTAGACCGCAAAGAGCAGCTTCCCAGCTCTGGATGTGAGGCGCAGCGGCATGCAGGCCTCCCCGACCCACATCCCCGGTGCCTGGAAAGCCCGGTAGAGGATGATGGCCTTCCCGAATTTAATCGGCGTTCCAGCGGGCGGATCCTGTTCGAGGATCGTCCCAAAGGGATGATCTCGGTCGTATACATCACGATAGATGAAAGTGAAGCCGGCCCCGATGAGCGTCTCACGCGCCGCGAGGTAGTGCAGCCCCTCGACAGCTGGCGCAAGCCCGTAGCCGCTCGGCAGAGGCGTCAAGGTGACGGTTGGTTGTGGCGTCGCCGAAGGGAGGGGTGTGTCCGTAGCGGTGGGCTGAGGGGTGTCCGTGGGCATCGGCGTGAGTGTAAAGGTGGCGGTCGGTGGAAGGGATGAAGACGTGAGTGTGGGCGAGGCCGTGGGTGCCTGCGCGGTCTCCATAGGCGCGGCACACGTACCCAGTAGAAAACCAAGTAGGATTGTTATGGTAACGGCGGCAACCTTTCGATCCATCCTCCGGCTCCCGGCAAATCTAGCCATGACAAAGGTCGAGCGGCGGCCCAATCTGGCTCCGCCTTCCTTCAAGATAGCGTGGTTCCCGTTCTGGCGCAACCCACCTGCCGGACTCGCGGACGTCTTGGTGGCGCGTGTTCTTAAGGGCTGTGATATAACTTATCAACGCATCCGGCGCGATGAGGTTCATAATTCTGAAGACCAATCCTGCCGCCGGTGAGCGTCACACCTACGCCCTACCCGACCGTGACGCCTTCCTCCGAGGCGACCGCCACGGAGACGACCACGCCCACGCCCGCCGATCTGATCGTCACAGTTCTTCAGAACCTGAACTGCCGGGCGGGGACGACGACCCAGTTTGACGTGTTGCACATCCTGATGCAGGGCGAGACGGCCCGTTTGCGGGCCATGAACCAAGCCCGCACGTGGTCGTACCTCGAGATCCCGGATCGGGACCTGCACTGCTGGGCCTGGCGCGGGTCGCTGGAGGATACGCAGGGCGACCCGAATCGAGCGCCGGTAACGGCCGAGCCGGACACGCCCACGCCGTCGCCCACCTCGCTTGCCTGCGCGGCAGACTTGCCGGAGGACTTGTGCGTGGAGAGCGGCGGGATCTGGGACAGTGAAGCAGTCGGCTCGCCTGGCTGCATTTGTCCCTAAATAACTGGCTCACTCTTAAATTAGCGGCTGGATTCCCGACAAGCTGTTCAGGATAACGAACGCGGCAAACGTCAGATTGAAGCTGAAGATGTAAAGATCGATAGCAAGCGAGACGCCCAACGTCTCCTCACGCTCGCCCCCAAGCGCCGAGAACCACGCCGCCGTTTAAACGCGCATGGGAGCCCGTTCTGCTGTTTCCATACCCATAAACGATGCAATTCAAGTACCCATGCAATTTGTAGGAGATTCCTTTTTTCCTTGTATGGTCGATTCAAGATAACAACCCGGTCCACCCCCACACGTGTGGGGAAAACGTGTTCACCTTATCCCAACTAGCAAAGCCCAACGGTCCACCCCCACGCGTGTGGGGAAAACGGCCAACAATTTCTAATATGGCTT
>CAYLOP010000160.1:0-6840 GCA_964385305.1 uncultured Anaerolineaceae bacterium
GGTTTCAGGTTGGTCTACTTCTTATGTTCCCTCGGCAATAGTGGGACACTACTGCGCGGTTGATAGGGCAACGGAGCGCACTTGTTAAGATGTCCGATTATCTAGAAAAAGTCCGCACACAGGTTAAGAACCTGCAGAAAGTCTGGGGGATTAGCCTGCAAGCTGTTCAGCTCGCGCCGCGAAGACGAAGTCGGCTTCGCATAGACCGCCGATGCTGTGCGTCCATATCGTGATGCGTGCTTTTCCCCACGTCAGGCAGATCTCGGGGTGGTGATCGACGGATTCCGCTAAGCCGCCGATACGGACTGTGAAGTCGAGTGCGCTTTGAAAATCCGGGAAATGAAACTCTTTTTCCAGATGGTGCTCGTCAATCAGTTCCCATCCCGAGTCCAGTTCTTGGAGCAAGGTGTGCACATCTGCGCCCTTCAGGGGTTCCCCACTGCGCGGGGGTTTAAGTTCTCTCTCAGATAGTGTGCTCATGAGCAGCCTCCCTTCGACCTTTGGTTGTAATATGATAACTATAGTCGAGATTCTATCACGCTGAATGGGATGTCCTACGGTGGGCTTTGCAAGACTGAGGGGAACGGTTTTTGGGCGCGGCTAGGTGACTGGTGTATCACCGCGAATGCTTTCGATGATCTGGGCGGCCATGTCGTACCGCCCGAAGGGGGGCATGAGGTAGACGCCGTGCACGAGCTCGCGCAGCTCCCTCAAGAGATCCACGCTTATCTGCACACCCACCTCGGCGGCCTGCTCGCCGGCTTGTGTGATGCGCCGCTGGATCGAATCGGGGGTGTGGATGCTTGGAACCTCGTGGTGAAGGAAGGCCATGTGTCGGACATTATAAAGTGGCAGAACGCCGACCAGGATCGGGATCTCAAGGTCACCATAACGTTCCCGGTAACGCCGCAAGAAGGATTGTGCCCTCGCAGCTTCATAGACCGGTTGAGTGTGTGGCCGTGCGGCGCCCTGCTCTCAGGGTTGAAGCAAGGTCTGGGACACAAGTGGGAGCATCTCGAGGGCGCGGTCGCTGATCTCGACCGTGGCTGAACCAAGCCCGCAACTCGGGGTGATCAGACCGTTGGTTGTGAGTTTCCCCATATGGCGGAGACCGCGCGCATGCGCCTTATCGAGGATCGCCTCCATGCCTTGGTGGAGTATGGAGACAAGGCTTTCGGGTGTAGCTTGCTCGATCTCCTCGTTGTTCGGGACGATGCCCCAGGCGAAAAGGCCGCCTCGTTCAAGGAAGGCGTCGATCTCCTCGGGATAGAGGGTAAGCTGCTGCATGTACCCATAGGCATCCGGGTTGAGGACGTCCACATTCGTCGCCAGTAGAAGTGACCAGTCGGTGTTGGCACAGCAGTGAATGGCTGCCAGCGCGCCCTCTTGGTGGATGGCGGCAAAGATCTCCTCGAGCATGCGGATCACGTCTTCACGCTCAAGGCTTACGAAGGCGGAGCCAAAGGATGCCAGGTAGGGTTCATCGACGGATAGCATGACGTTGGGTCGCACCTTGCGCAGCTCCCGCACCTGCCAGCGGGCGTTCATGGCGAGGTTCTTGACAATCACGTCCAGCAACGCTTCGTGGTATAAGCTTGCACGCAGGTCTTGATCGGTCACGGTCAGCCCGAAGCTGATCGGCCCGGTGACCTGGCCTTTCACCCATTCCCCGGGGCGATCGCGTAAGACCTCAAGCATAGTATTGAAACCAGCCGCGTATTCGGGCGGCAACGCAAAGGCATCGATATCCTCAGCCAAGTAGCGTTCATAAAACGGGATGAGCGCCTCGCTTAGATCCCCGGTTGTATCGAAATGGATCTTCCCTGCTGCTGGGTCCAAGTGGATACATGGAAGAGGTGCACTAAATTGCACATACATGTTTTCCAGAAAGGATCGACGTGGGAGTTGCGGCCACGCAGGGATGTCTAGCATGCCAACCAAAGTTTCACACAATGGTCTTGCATCGATGTGCGGGAAACTACCAACAACGGTTGACGGAAACGTTGAATATAACGCCATGTCTTGTCCTATGAAATTGGCAAAAGCGATCCGAGACTCTGTGATAATACCTTTAAGCGATGCGCTTGTCTATTATCGTGTTTCGAATGCATGGTAAAAATACGAGGAGAGATACACGATCGAAAACCTACCTGGTTGATGCTGGCCGGGGGATGTGGGTATACAAATAAGTGGTAGAGGGTGAAAAATGGCGAAAATTGATTTTAAGAAGAAGTTCAAGAATCTCTACGTTCCCGGCTCAAGAGAATTTGAGGTCGTTGATGTACCACGCTTCAATTTCCTGATGGTCGACGGTCGTGGCGACCCCAACACGGTACAGGATTATCAGGATGCCGTGGAGTCGCTCTATGCCGTGGCCTATCGTATCAAGTTCGGCAGCAAGCGCGCTTTGGATAAGGATTACGTCGTACTTCCTTTGGAAGGGTTGTGGTGGGCGGAGGATATGGAAGTTTTTACGAGCGCCCTCGATAAAAGCGCCTGGGAATGGACGATGATGATCTTGCAGCCGTATTGGATCAAAGAGGAGATGTTTGAGACGGCGCGCACGGAGGTGTCCTCGAAAAAGAGGTTGGCGGCGTTGCCAAGACTGCGACTCGAGGCTTATCAAGAAGGTATGTGCGTCCAGATCATGCACCATGGTTCCTACGAAGATGAAGCTCCCACTTTACACAGGTTGCACCATGACTACCTCCCGGCGAATGGCTTGGAACCGGCGGGGAAGCATCATGAGATCTACCTCAGCGATCCGCGTAAGGTCCCAAAGGATAAGCTCAAGACAGTGCTCCGCCAACCCGTTCGAAAAGTCTTAACGGTTTGAGAAAACTAATACGCATGATCTAGGAAGGAATATCCGAGCGGCCATCGGAACAGGGACATATCGCTTCCTCACCACACACGCCAAATTCACGCATCCAAGGGGTGTCGACAACAGCGCCGCCTGCGTCGAGCGGATACATCTCAGGTTTGTGAGGGTGTGCATTCCCTTTCCTTTTTCTGGCTGACTTCCTAGACTCGCATGTCCAGGCCTCTTTACACGACGTTCAACAGGGAAGCCTTTTCCGGCGCCAGGTTTTCCGATGAAGGTTAAAAGTTCCACACACAGCGCGGGGGTGAAACTGATGGGGATTCTGAAGTTTCTCTTTCCCGGTGCTGTACCATTCAGCCTCTGCTACAATAGCGGCGTGGGTACACTTTATCTGGTCGCGACGCCGATCGGCAACTTAGAGGACATCACGCAGCGAGGGCTGCGGATTCTGCGGGAAGTGCGCTTGATCGCGGCCGAGGACACGCGCCAAACTCGAAAGTTACTCCAGCATTATAAGATCTCAACCAAGATGCTCAGCTATCACGAACACAACAAGCTTGTGCGGGGGGGACAACTGCTGGGTGCCCTGGATCGGGGCGATGTCGCGCTTGTCTCCGATGCAGGTACCCCCGGTCTTTCGGACCCAGGCTATTTGCTTGTTCAGGCAGCCCTGGATGCTGGGCACGATGTCAGCCCTATCCCCGGCCCTTCGGCACCGGTTGCAGCGCTTGTGGCCTCCGGGCTTCCGACCGATTCGTTTGTCTTTGTCGGCTATCTGCCACGGCGCGCATCCGAACGTCAGCATACCCTGAGTGCGTTGGCCGAGGAACGACGTACGTTGCTGATCTTTGAGGTCCCCCACCGTTTGCTTGCCACGCTGGGGGAGATGTGTGGGATATTCGGCGGGGAGCGTCAAGTTGCCGTCTGCCGGGAACTGACGAAAATCCATGAACAGATCTTGCGTGGCACCATCGAGGAAGCTCAAGTGCATTTTACGAGTGTACCGCCGCGAGGCGAATTCACGCTGGTGATCGCGGGAGCTCCTATTGAGGATGTATGGCATGAGGCGGCGGTGCGTGAAGCCTTGTCCGAGCGCTTGGCGGGTGGACTTTCACCATCTGAAGCCGCACGGGAAGTGGCTGTAGAATCGGGCTGGGCGCGCCGTGATGTATACCGCTTGACACTGGAGGATTCATGAAATTAGACGACCTGGAACACTTTGCAGAATTGGATTCCTCGGGAATGTTGGGGGAGATTGATCAATTGCCCGACCAATTGCGGACGGCTTGGGATCTTGGGATGCGGCAGCCCTTGGCCGATATCTCTGGCGTGAGACATCTGCTCGTGGCGGGTCTGGGGGGGTCAGCGATTGGGGGCGACCTCCTCGCTGCTTATACCGCACATATGACCGCTGTGCCGATCACGTTATGGCGCGACTACGATCTGCCAGGTTATGTTATTGGCCCTGATACGCTTGTGATCGTTTCTTCGCACTCGGGCAACACGGAGGAGGCGCTATCGTCTTTCGCCCGAGGAATCGAGGTGAACGCACAGTTACTGGCTGTAACGCGCGGCGGCGAACTGGCGCGCCAGGCGGATAAGCATGGCGTTCCCTTGTGGCGCTTTGAGCATGGAGGCCAGCCAAGAGCGGCGGTGGGTTATTCATTCGGCCTATTGCTGGCAGCTGCAACGCGCCTCGGGCTTCTTCCCGATCAAGAGGAGGCATTGGAGGATGCCGTAAAAGCGATGCGGGTGCAGCAGGAGATTCTGCGGGCAGAGGTCCCAGTTGTGCACAACCCAGCAAAGCGCATGGCGGGTCAGCTTGTGGGACGTATGCCGACGATCGTTGGCTCGGGCATGCTAGCACCTGTAGCGCGACGATGGCGCACCCAGATTGCCGAGCTATCCAAGGCTCTTGCTCAGTTCGAATGTCTACCAGAGGCCGACCACAACATGGTGGCGGGTGTATTGAACCCGGAAGAACTCTTCGCTGCAACAATGGTGGTGTTCCTGCGAGCTGCGTCCCAACATCCACGTAATCTACTGCGTGTGGATACAACCAAAAAGGTGTTGATGGTGGAGGGCTTCAACACCGATCTCGTCGAGGCGGGAGGGGAAGGACGTCTTGCGCAGCAGTGGACGTCGCTGCACTTCGGTGATTATACGGCCTATTATCTCGCGATGGCTTATGGTGTTGATCCTACACCTGTGGCGGCTATCGAGGCTTTAAAGCGACAACTCAAAGGTGCCTGAGTCGAGCGTGTGAGGTTATTAGAAGCGCCTTGTTATACAGGGTATCCGGTACAGTATGGGAAGCCTGGCGCGATTTCGATTGACGCCCTTTACATAGAATGAATAACATCCGTAGCATGCATACGCGTAAGCGAAGGATCCCATCAGCGTTCATTGGGGCGCTAGGCGTGTTCCTTGGCTTTTTAATAGCGGTCCTCTTTTTTGCACCGAGGGTTGTCAAAGTGATGCCGCAGCCCGAAAGCAAAGATGTGCCTTCTACGTCGTCTATTCGAATCAGCTTCAACCGTGCGATGGATCAACCATCGGTGGAAACAAGAGTTTCGATTTCATCATCCCTACCGGGTAATATGATCTGGGATGCGAACACGCTTATCTTTGAACCGCTCGAGCAGTGGCCGCGGGGCACTAAGATCACCGTACGCCTGGGTGCTGGGGCGCGCTCAATCCGTTTCTTACCTATGTTACGTAGTCAAATCTGGACTTTCTCCATCGGCGAACCTCGCGTGGTTTACCTCTGGTCTGCTAAAGAGACGGCAGATGTATATACACACCCAATCGACGGGATCGGTTCCGATCGTCAAACACAAACAGCGCACGGTGTGCTCGATTATGATTTGAGCGACGATTACGAGACGTTGGTTTATGCGGACGCTCGCGAGGATGGCGGCAGCGACTTGCGTGCTCTTGAGCTCGTCAGTGGCGAGGATCGTATGCTGTTTGCATGTCCGGAAGAGACGCGCTGCACGGCGCCTGCCCTCTCACCAGATGGGGATTGGTTGGCGTTTGAGATGCGTCCGTCGTCACTTGGGGCAGGTGGAAAGCAGATCTCAGGATCGGATCGGGTCTGGGTCATAGCATTAAATGAAGTGGGCATCGAGTTTCCTGTAGGGTCCAACGATCACGTGACATCCAATCCGACATGGTCCCCTGAAGGTCATCTGACGTATTACGATGAAACCTTGCGAACGATAACGCTAGTAGACTTGAGCACTTATCCTGAGATGGAGCCACTGACCTACATTCCTAGCGATATGGGGTTCAACAGCTCATGGTCGCCGGATGGTGCCTACCTTATCTATGCCGAGATCGTCTTCCCTACAAGGGAGGCTCTGCCAGAGAAAGAAGGCGGCCTGCAGACCTTGTTCTACAGCCATCTCTACCGTGTGGAAGTGGCCACAGGCATGACCGTTGACCTCTCAAGTGAACCTGTGCGGCTTGTGGAAGATGCTTCTCCGGTGTACTCGCCGGATGGCGAGTGGATTGCGTTTACGAGAAAGTATCTCGAAGCGGAGCGGTGGAGCCTTGGCCGCCAGTTGTGGATCATGCGGTCGGATGGCACGGAGCTCCAGCAAATCACCGATGATCCCAATTACAATTATTCCTCGCTTGTTTGGAA
Source organism: uncultured Anaerolineaceae bacterium (assembly GCA_964385305.1). Classification (GTDB taxonomy): domain Bacteria; phylum Chloroflexota; class Anaerolineae; order Anaerolineales; family E44-bin32; genus CAYLOP01. The sequence continues at coordinate 6,474 of CAYLOP010000160.1, forward strand.
TCTTGAATCATCGGCTTTGCTATATATGCGAAAAAATCAGGCAGATCTATCCGAACCCGCCGAAATTTGGATGGTTGATCTCCCTAGGGGTGAATTCAAACAGATGGTTGTGGGAGGGTATTTGCCCCAATGGATTCCGTAGTGCATATAGGTCACCCCGTACCGAAATTCGATTTACCGGATCTTAACGGCGTCGAGTACAATCTCTCCAAGCGGCGCGGCCAGATCCTCATCCTGAATTTCTGGTCTGCTACCTGCCCATGGTCAGCGCATGGGGATGATGTCATAGCTGCATGGGATGACACAGTTCGCCAGCATGTCGAGGTGTGGCGCATCGTCTCTAATTTTGACGAAAAGCGCAGCGACA
>CAYLOP010000161.1:0-6778 GCA_964385305.1 uncultured Anaerolineaceae bacterium
TGCCTTTAGTTCGGTATTTTAAGGATCTATAGATATCGCTTACAAGAAGATGCCGCATAAAAAGTCGCTGAAGCTGACCTGGAGGTTAGGCGAAAAATAAGTCTCGAAATGAGCTTCAGGGCGGTAGAAATGAATCGCAGATCATTTCCAGGCAGCTTAGCTCCGCGCCGTTAGGCGGACACGGGGCGAGTATCTACGCTACGGGAGACGAGATGATTAGCGCTGAAGACGTCATCAGCATCTACCAGAGCCTTTCGGACAACAACATTCAAATCTGGCTAACCGGTGGATGGGGAATCGATGCTCTGCTCCGAGAGCAAACGCGTTCTCATAAGGATCTCGACGTCATCTTGCTGGTGGACGACATCGTTCGAATGCGGGAACTCCTGGGCCGCGATGGATACGGCTTGAAGCAGCTCTGGCCCGAAGACAACTTGGTCGTGGATGCGCATGGGACCCAGACACCGACAGCCTTCGTACTGCAGGATTCGGAGGGGCGTGAGGTTGATGCACACGCGATGCGTATTGATGATCAGGGCAATGGGATTCCGGCGTGGGCGGATGACGAAGGGCTCGTTTTCAAGAGGGAACATCTTGCCGGAGAGGGCATGATTGCTGGCCTCGCAGTCCGCTGCCTTTCCCCCGAAATGCAGGTGTTATGCCATAGGGGCTATGACCTTCCAGACCAGCAGTCGCGCGATATGGAGCTGATACATGAGAGGTTTGATGTCGATTTCCCGAATGAGAATTCTCACACCCGACAATCGGGGGCCTGAGATGGCGGTCTGCGCGCGTCGCCGGACAATTCGACGCGAGAGTTAACCGCTCGAATGCGGCTCGCCGAGCGTTGTTTGCCCCAGGACACACTATGGCTCGGTTCTCGCCGCCTGACGTTTCACCGGAGGAGGCTGGGGATCCAGTCCGGTTCCGTCAAGTCAAGCTTGATGAACGATCTTCGCGGAATGAACGGTCAAGCTCATCCTTCGGATATGCTCCGCGAGGGCGAACGGTGCAATGCGAATTGCCAACAAGATTGTATTATAGGGATATTGAGATGGCCAATGGTGATCCGAGCCCGGGTGCCTCCCCGCATACACTCTCCGCCGCGCCTCGCCCCCTACGGGGATGCTACGCGAGGGACGCTTCACGGAACGCGGGACTTCGCTCCCCCACGCTGACGCTCTGGGATCCAGTCAAGCTGGATGAACGATCTCGTCTTCGCGCGACGAACGGTGCTTCGCGAAGCTCGAGATTGTAAGGCGCCGTATTTTCAAAGGCTAGTTCCGATGCTAATCGATGCCCATGCGCACATAGATAGATATGAGATAGCAGGCGAAAGGGCTCTGTCCACCGCTTTGGCTGAGATTGATACGCGTAAGATATTCACAATTAGCAACTCAATGGACCTGCCGTCATATAAGAGGAACAGGCAGATAGCCGAATCGTGTGATTACATCCTCCCCACCTTTGGGATCCACCCATGGAATGCTGGTCAGTATGCAGATCGCTTAGGAGATTTGGACGAAGCAATTGAAAGGAGCCCAATGATAGGAGAAATCGGTCTCGATTTCTATTTTGTCGATGATGAAAAGGAATACCCTAATCAAATGAAGGTTCTTGAGTATTTCTTTGCCGCTTCCAAGAAGCAGAACAAGATTGTGACCCTCCATACCAAGGGAGCAGAGAAATCTATCTTGGAACTGTTGAAGCAATTCGAGCTCCCACGCGTGATTATTCATTGGTATTCAGGGCCATTTGATATCTTCAAGAGACTGGCGGACATGGGAATCTATTTCACGGTTGGCATAGAGGCCTTATATTCAGAACATATTCAAGCGATCGCTCGATCCGTGCCGTCTGAACAGATGTTGACAGAGACGGATAATCCCGGAGGTCCTAAGGCCTTTATTGGTGGACCAGGAACGCCTCGATTGATTGAGGACGTTGTAGATAAGCTGGCGGAATTGAGAAATGCCAAGCGTGAGGAAATCACTTCAATCGTTCAATCCAACTTACTGCACCTTATTGGTGATGACCCTTGGTTTGAGGGTACCAATCTGCATTTCTTAGAACCTGGGGAAAATGGCTACTAACCAACACGCTGGAGCGGAAACCGGATGCGGGCGGTTTTTCATCGAAGATGGCAATCCGGCACAGCCCAGCTCGAAACCGTTAAATTGCACTCTTGAACCCTTTTCTCCCGGACATGGTTATTGCGGTCTGCAGCGTAGCTAGGTATCTTCTCATTATCTAGGAGCGTGGATAGCTTGCTCCTATATACGTCCGCGACGGACCGTCAAGCCCGGCGCCGGATGGCTGGATCTGGCGCTCTAGCCGGACTAATGGCAGATTCGTGTGATACCAATTGTCACTTTAAACGCCGTGTATTCAGGCGCTTCCATGGGGGTGTGGCAAAATATAGCACTTCGCTAGACAATTGGTATGACTCTCATCCCTGACCTCTTAAGACCACGAACTGGCCGCATTGCAGGAGGTGGCTGTGACTTCACATATAGCGAAAGATCCTGAGAAGACAGGGATGAAGCTCATCGAAGCACATGTCCCCGGCATTTACAGCTTCAAGAGCATCGTTTTTATCGCGGTCTGTTCCCTCGGGCCGCTTGTCTTGGCACATCTTATTAACCTCATTAGCTGGTGGGCGCCATTGGTCTCGACGGCGGCTTGGGATATGCTGGCGTTCTATCTGATGTCGAGGATGCCGCGAAACGCGGAGAGAATCCGGGAGCGCTATCGGACGAAGTATGGTGATCGGGCGTATCAGCAGTTCTTCTACCGTTACGTCGTGCCCGTCGTTGCTCCGAGTACGATTGGGTTCTTGATGATATTGGCCGTTGAAAACAATCAGTTTCTCCCGGCGCTTTACCCCTACGATCACCTGCTGTACCAAACACTTTCGCCGTCGTGGATCTTCATGCCGGTTGGCATCGTTCTCCTTGTTTTCTCATTGTTGGCGATGCGAATATCAATCAACGGCGGCTTCGACCGCGACACTGAACTGTTTCTCTACATCATCCATCCCGAGAAATCATTCCCCATTCATGGCGGGACATACCAATACGTCCGCCATGCTCACTATGCAGAGGGGATATGGATGGGGATCGCGTTTGCGTTTCTGGCGCAGAATTGGATGAGCTTCATAATTTCGTCTTTGTTGTTCCTGGAATGTTATGGCATAGCACGCGAGGAGGACAAGGAATTGATCCGCCGGTACGGGGCGTCGTTTGAAACATACGTCAGGAGCAAGCCTATGTTCTTCCCCAGGATTAAGGACCTCGGCGGCCTTGTAAGGCTGGTCTTGACCGGAGCTTAGATTGAGGGCATCTTCTAAGGTCGTGGGAGCCCTTTTGTAGATGGTGTCTCCAGACGGCAGATTTCAGTCTCTTTCGGCCTCTGTAGAGCCCTCCCACATACCCCGTTTGCGTTGCTGGGATGGACATCACTCCGTCGCCCCAGATTATTGAGAGGATACATAGCCAGTAGGCCAGTTGAAGAGCGCCGTTTTACCCCGTACTGCAGCCAACCGCGCCTATTGGTGTACGAAAACAGCGGCGCTCCTGTAATCGATGTGGGTTTCAAGGCAAAGGCATCACCGCAAATCCGGCGCGGCGGTTGAACTCGAGACCGATAGCTAGCCGATGGATATCATCATGAGGAACGCAAAGTGGACGGATTGATGGACTGGTTGTTGAGTGGCCCTCCCTGGGTTGAGTATCGTACCCGTGTAGATTTACTTGAGCAGGCAGAAGATGCTCCTGAAGTTCGGAGAGCTCGTGAAGCCATGCTTGATCATTCCCAAGTGAAGACGCTCGTTAAAGAGTTGGCTGATTGGCCTGGTCAGGTTCTCAGGTCGCATAAGTCGGCAGGCCATACGCTTCATAAACTTACATTTCTTGCTGACTTGGGTTTTCGTACGGACGACGCATGTATCTCTCCAATCATTCGCAAAATCCAAACCTACCGTTCTAAAGAAGGTCCTTTCCAGGTGAAGGTAAATATCAATCCCAACTATGGGGGAACTGGCGAAGACCAATTTGTGTGGATGCTGTGTGATGCTCCGTTAATTCTATATTCACTGAGTAAGTTCGGCTTAGGTACTTCTCATGAAGTACGTAGCGCTACAGATTATCTGGTCGGGCTGGTGCGTGAGAATGGCTGGCCGTGTGCCGTGGCCCCAGAGTTAGGCAAGTTTCGGGGGCCAGGGCGTAAATCAGATCCCTGTCCATACGCAAATCTGCTTATGCTCAAACTACTAGCGCAAATCCCAGAGTACCATGCCAGCCAGAGCGTCCAAATCGGAGTGGAAACATTACTCTTGATGTGGGAGCGAAGAAGAGAGCTGCGTCCGTATTTATTTGCAATGGGGAGTGGTTTCACAAAACTCAAGGCGCCATTTATATGGTACGACATATTGCACGTTGCCGATGTCCTCACCCAGATCCCTTGGGTGCAGGGTGATAGTCGTTTGTCTGAGATGATAGACATAATCAAGAGTAAGGTTCGAGATGATGGGCGTTTTACCAGTGAGTCGGTGTGGCGCGACTGGAAAGGGTGGGATTTTGGACAAAAACGTGATCCTTCATGGTGGATAACACTGGTTTCGCACCGAATTCTTAAGCGAGTAAATGGCTCACTGAGAAAGATATCAGCTGGCTAGCCACTCGTTATCCCGCGAACCCCCTCGGCAGCGCTCCGCCACCTACGGGGATGCTGCGCGAGGGACGCTTCGCGGACTGTGGGATCTTCGGGAGACAACCGCACTTACCCTTTACAGGGAGCTTCGCGGCAGCGTGCTTCGCGCGGGAGGGGGAGCGATCTGCAAACAGAGTTGTGTGATGGGGATGTTGGGATTGCTGTGTCTTTGGGTCTTACTCCCTCTAACCCGTTAGACTTGGATGCAACAGGGCGTTTTGGGATGGACGCGTGCGAGGCGAGTAGTGTAGAATAACGAACTCTGAGGAGAATCTGGCGAGTTGCAAAAGGGTGGGAGAAACAAGAGCTGCTTTCTTCAGGGCTGGATATGAGCTTTTAGACTTAGGTGAGAGGGTTGCTTGAGATGATTTGGCGTATCGACATGACGACAAGGCAGGGCTCGATCGTGCCCGTTCCTGATGCTTGGAAAAGCCTGGGAGGCAGAGGGCTGATCCCCCGCATTCTGCTGGATGAAATCGATCCAACGTGCGATCCCCTCGGGCATAACAATAAACTGATCTGGGCTCCCGGTCTGCTCGTTGGACACCGTATCAGCTCGTGCGACCGGATTTCGATCGGCGCGAAAAGCCCGCTCACAGGGGGGATCAAGGAGAGCAATGCCGGCGGTACGACGGGCTACCTGCTCTCCAAGCTCGGCATTAAAGCGCTCATTCTGGAGGGGATGCCGGAGGGGGATGGGTGGTGGGTAGTTCACATCCGCGCGGATGGGATCCGTTTTGACTCCGGTGGGGACCTGGTAGGTCTCGGTGTGTATGATAGCGCGGCCAAATTGCTGGAACGTTATGGATCGGGTGTGGGATGTTCGCTCATCGGTCCTGGCGGTGAGATGCAACTGAGAACGGCAGGTATTCAGAACCTGGACAAGGACGATGTCCCTTCCAGAATCAGCGGGCGCGGTGGCTTGGGCGCGGTCATGGGCAGCAAGCGGGTGAAAGCCCTCGTCATCGATGCGTCCGGTGGTAAGAAACCGCCGCTCGCCGACCCCGCGCTCTTCAAAGAAACACAAAAGCGGTTCACAAAGGATCTGCTCGCACATCCTCAGACGAAAAGTTACGCGGATTACGGAACAGCAGCCATGGCGAGCTTGTGCGATCGGCTCGGCGGACTTCCAACCCGCAATTTCTCGGCTGGCACATTTGAAGCTGTAGAGAAAATCAGCGGCGAAAACATGCGGGATCTCCTGCTCGAGCGAGGTGGCCAAGCAGAAACAACGCATGCCTGTATGCCCGGCTGCGCGATTCGCTGCTCGAATGTGTTCACAAATGTCAGAGACGAGATCGTCGTTTCACCGGTCGAATATGAGACGATCGGCTTGATGGGTTCAAACCTTGAAATCGACAGCCTCGATACCATCGCCCGCATGAATTGGGAGGTCAACGATCTCGGCCTCGATTCGATCGACGTTGGCGCAGCGTTGGGCGTGGCGGCGGAAGCGGGTCTGATGTCGTTTGGGGATGGCGAGAAGGCATTGGTGTTGCTCGATGAGATCCGCCGTGGTACGCCGCTCGGTCGGATCCTGGGCAGCGGCGCCGCAGTCGCTGGTCAGGTGTTGGGCATACGGCGGGTGCCTGCGGTCAAAGGGCAGGCGATCGCTGGCTACGATCCTCGTGCGATCAAGGGCACAGGCGTGACCTATGCGACCTCGCCCCAGGGCGCGGATCACACAGCGGGTTTAACCATCCGTGCGAAGGTGAAACATCTCGAGCCTGAGGGCCAGGCCGAACTCTCGCGCAAAGCTCAGGTCAGCATGGCCGGATACGATACACTCGGCGCCTGCCTCTTCGCAGGGTTCGGTTTTGCCGTCTCGAAGGGGGCGGTGCGTGACCTGGTGAGGAGCATTCACGGTTGGGATGCGGCCGATGATATCCTGCAACGGTTAGGCGAAGAGACGCTGAGATTGGAAATTGCGTTCAACCGCGCGGCGGGGTTTACAGCGGCCGATGATCGGCTTCCGGAATGGATGACCGAAGAGCCCCTATCGCCGCACAACACGGTCTTCGATGTCCCTGCTGCCGACCTGGATGGTGTCCACGCGGCTATCGGCTCT
>CAYLOP010000162.1:0-6696 GCA_964385305.1 uncultured Anaerolineaceae bacterium
AATGTAACCTATCCCCAATAAGCAGGCGAACAGGATCGGAGCAAATCTCGATTGAATGACGTCTTTTAACGATTGCATAACGTCTCCAGGGCATTACACAAACGGGTGAGATGGGGTCAAGTGTATCGATAGAAGGATGCATTGACAAGCTAAAGAGGTCTTCCTCCTCTTACCTGGATTTGGATTTCTTGAAAGTCAAATGTGTGCGCGCAATCCCAATAGGACTTTTCCCGACCACGATCCGTGCATCTTGCATTAGCACTCATAAGCCCGATTATCACCTGCTGCGTTAGACCAAGAAGGGCGATCCAGGTTTTCACGCAGGATCGCCCTTTTTCTGTTTACGAAAGCTTCAGGGTAGACACCGGGCATCCATGACAACACCCAGCAGCGCGCACCTCAACCTGGATGGGTGTGGGATTCTGAATTCACGTACTACTCTTCGATCAGGATGGAATGCAACATATCCCCATAAACACTGGCGTTCGCGCTGTTGACCTCCGGATCCATCGCGACGCCCGTGACAATCCACACGTTTTCTGACGCGGCTAGCACGAGTAAAAAGCCCTCGGCTGGGGCTTCCGGAATGATGGATTTAAATGCCCGCAGCGCACCCGTAAAGCCCGATATGGGGCGCGTATACATGTCACCCAGCTCATATTCCGAGGCTGCTTCGACCTGCTCGGAGATGTAGGTGAGCACGTTTTCTGAGGAGCTCACATCCATCCCCTCCGGAATCATTGCATCGCTCGCGGGAAACATCTCGAACATCAGGGAGCTCTGGATATCCTCATCCACGGTAGAATCCACAATTTCGAAGATGGCCCCCATCCCCGGCTCCACCATCTCGATGCCCACCTGCCAGGTTTCGGGATAGCTCATCGAAAAGCCGATCTCATCCTGGCGGTATTCCAGCCATGTCGAGGGGACGTTGGCATTCCCCATCGTGGGCAACCCCTCTGCCTGCGGTTTATTTGCGTTCAGGGATGCACACGCCCCCGCGCTGATGGCGAGGATGAGGATCATGGCAGCATAGATCAACCTTTTAGTTATTTGCTGGATTGAAAGGGCTGCGCCCACCCGTGCATGTGACGAGCCTACTTTTCGAACCCCTGCGGTGATGTTGCGTGGTTCGTGCATCATATACTCCTCCATGGTGTCACAGCGGGGATTCAAAAAAAGTCGGCCTGCGCGCGTGCAGCGCCTGTGGAATTCACCCGCCTTGGCCGCAATAAGAAGGCGGGTTTCGCCCATGGGTCTCGGGCGCATGACGTACCGCCGTGTATGGAAGCATTATAAACGAACATAGGGGGTTCAGGGTCTCTTTGTAAGAGGCATCGATATCATGGACAATGGTTCCTTAGCCCTGGGGAATCCTTACACGCTCCCATAGCATATTGCCGATCGTGAAACTCGTGCACGTACCGGTGAGCTTCAAATTTCTACGCAGCCTTGAACTCGCCCGACTCGTAGAACAACTCACCATCGATCCAGATCTGGCCGCCCTGATGCATGTCGCAAAGCAGGTCCCAATGTATGGCGCTCTCGTTCAGCCCGCCGGCCTCAGGGAAACCCCTGCCCAGCGCCAGATGGATCGTCCCGCCGATCTTCTCATCGAAGAGGATATTCTTGGTGAAGCGGTCGACGTTCTCGTTCGTCCCGATTCCCAACTCACCAACGTACTTGGCACCCTCATCGATCTCCAACTGTTCGAGCACCTTATCCTCGCCCTTCTCGGCCGTGGCCTCAGACACCCGCCCATGTTCGAAGTGCAACTCAATGCCGCCGGCTTCCCACCCATAAACCAGGGTTGGGTAACTAAAGCGGATCCAGCCTTTTACAGAATCCTCCACCGGGCTGGTGTAGATCTCGCCGTCGGGCATATTGAAGTGTCCGCTGGCATTGATGAAGTTCCGCCCCTCGATCGACATGCGCAGGTCGACATTGGGCCCCTGGATGCGGACATCCTTCTTGCCGAGCAAGCTTGCGACCAGCTTGTCCTGAGTTGCTTCCATCGCTCGCCATTGCGCAACCGGATCTTCCTGGTCCGCGAACGTCGTCCGGAAGAGGAAGTCCTCAAACTCGGTCAGGCTCATCTCAGCATCCTGGGCATAGGCATGGGTGGGATAGAGCGATCCCACCCAGCGCAGATCGCCGCTCGCGGTGCGGTCGATGTAGATTTTCATCAAACCGGCGCGCGCTTGCTGGGCAATTTGCCGCTTCTTTGGATCGGTGTTTGTAAGACTGCGGGTATTGCTCTGGCTCCACAAGTACACAAAGCACTCGAATTCCTCGTAAACCAAGGTCTCCATGGGTGTCAGGAAACGCAATTGATCCTCGTTCGCCTCGGCGTAGAAGACATTCTGAAAATATTCAAGCCCAAGGTTAAGGATCGGATACCCACCGGCGCGCAAGACCTCGCGGATTAACTCGGTCAGCAGCGGTGTTGCGACCGGATTGGCGATAAGCGCCACTCTGTCTTTCGGCTGCACGCGCATCGAGTGCTGCACGAGAATTCGGGCCAAATTTGAAATACGTGGGTCGGTCATCCTATCTTCTCCTAGCTCGGCGTGTTATCCATCCTGGCCGAAGTTTTTTCTATAGTGTTTTCCCCCAAGTATACGCTCTCTTCTGTCGTTAAGGTTCATTTCTTGCCAATCGGATGAAAAACGCGCGTGGGGCGCCTGCCAATCTGCGGATATCGAGCACGAATTATTTGAATTCGTATGCTTGAGCAGAAATCACATCCTTGGATGCCGTATACCTCTGAGATACAATTCATATGTGGCTCCACCCTTTAGGGGCGTAGCCGGAGGCGTATTCCATGACCTTTACCTCATTACTGAAGAGACATCAAAAGCACATCTGGACCGAGGAGCAAACCCTGCTCCAAAGCATGCTCGAGACGCTCAAGGATTGGGAGCCTGACGGGTCTGATCTCGATCACCTGCGCGATGCGCTCCACCAACTTCACGAACTTTTCCTGCTCGTCGTTGTCGGCGAGTTCAACAGCGGTAAATCCGCCCTCATTAACGCCCTGCTCGGTGCTCCCTATCTCAAGGAAGGCGTCACGCCGACAACCGACCGCGTTTACATATTACGATACGGCGAGCAAGGACCACCCGTCTACGTACGCGAGAACGTGCACGCCCTACAGTTCCCCGTCGACATGCTGCGGCAGGTACACATCGTCGACACACCCGGCACGAACGCTGTGTTGCGCCACCACGAAACCATCGTGCGTGAATTCGTCCCACGCAGCGACATGGTGATCTTCGTGACCTCCGCCGACCGCCCCTTCACAGAGAGCGAGCGCGCTTTCTTGGAAGGCATCCGTCAGTGGGGCAAGAAAGTGGCAGTGGTCATCAACAAGATCGACATCCTCGATTCACCCGAGGCTGCTCAGGAGGTGCAGGCGTTCGTGCTCGACCAAGCCCGCCGCTTGCTCGATTTCGAACCCGAGATCTTCCCCCTGTCGGCGCGGGCTGGCTTGCGCGCCGCACCAAGCTCCTCCGATGGCGACCAGTCAGACGTGCAAGGTTTTCGGACCTTCCAGGCGTACTTAGAAAGCACGCTCACCCGTGAGGGTGTGATCCGCCTGAAGCTGCTCAACCCGTTGGGCGTCGCGCTCAAGGTAGCCCAGGATTATGGCGAACTGGTTCGCTCGCGCTTGAAGGTCCTCACAGAAGACACCCAGACCTTGTCCGCCGTGGAACGCCAGATCGAGCTCTACCAAACCGACACCCAAGCGGAATTCGGCCGCCACACGGCCCGCATCGAGAACGACCTGCTGCAGATGAGCCTGCGCGGCGAAACCTTCCTCGACGATCATATGCGCCTGCTCAAGATCGCCGACATGCTGCGCAATCAACGCATGCGCGCCGCCTTTGAGGCGGAGGTCGTGGGCGACACACCCGAACGCGTCGAGGCTCACGTACAGGAGGTGATCGACTGGCTGGTGGAGCGTGAGCTGGCGCTGTGGCGCCAGACCGCCGAGAACCTGGGTCGCCGGTCGGAGACCGAAGCGTTGCACGACGCCGCCCGCCATGCCTCCGGCGGTTTCTCCTACAACCGCCGCCAGTTGCTCGACAGCATTGGTGCAAAGGCTGAGAGGGTGATCCGCGGGTACGATCGTCAGGTAGAGGCGCAGCGCCTCACCGACACGTTGAAGGAATCCGTCGCCATGGTCGGGCTGGTGGAGGTGAGCGCGATCGGTCTGGGCCTGATACTTAAGGCGATCCTGACCACGGCCGCAGCCGATGCCACCGGCATTCTCGCAGCCGGCGTTCTCGGCGTGCTGGGGCTGGCCATCATCCCCTTCCGGCGCGGCGTAGCCAAGCGCGAGTTCCGCCGCAAGATGGAGGAGTTGCGATCCAACCTGGGTAAAACGCTCTCTGAGAGTTTCGCACGCGAGCTCCAGCGCTCCGTCGACCGCTTGCGCGAGGCGCTCGCCCCATACCGACGCTTCGTGGTGGGCGAACAAGAGCGCATGCAAAGCATGCAGTCCTTTCTAGACGAAACCATCGCCCAGGTGAATTCATTGCAAGCGGAACTCGAAACAGGGGTAGAAGGATCGTCAGAATAACAACGCGGGAATTGGAAATGAGGTTGCCCGCTTTAATACGAAAACCCCCTTCGCCCCATACGTTCATCGCAAGCAATGCTTGAGAGTATTATTGAGTAATTAATCTCACGAGTTGTTGAAGTAGCAACTACAGGTGCAGGCTCGATCTTCGTGGGTGAGGACGCCCACTGCAGCTGGGCTCCATCCATCGAGGTTCAAAGCCGCAATAGAAAATGCGATGGAACGGTCATCGTTCCATCGCCGATTGGAATTCTGTGTCGTGGTTCTTCTTACTCCGGCTTGATCTCGATGCCACACTTCTCCAGCCAATCGCCGCCCATCATGCCAAAGAACTCAGACATCCCGCCGAACATCTCTTCGAATTCCCCCATCAACTCTGATTGTCCGAGCGCCCCCATAGCCCCCTCCGCCTCATCCAGGCTTTCGCCCATCGTCTCAAGGCTTATTCCGCCCGCCGCAGACCAGACCGCGAACTGCACGCTCATCGACTCCATGTATCCCATGGGATCTGCATCGAAATCGGTGATGAGCGCTTCCATGCAGAGACATTGGGCGAGTTTAAGGAGGTCGCCCGAGGCCAGCGAACCCACATAGTACGCTGAACCAGTGCTGGGTATCGAGCGATCGGCATCGATGCAGACCACGTAGGGGCTCAACTCCCCTGTCTCTCCGGCAGCTAAGGTGATCGACACAGCCTGGATCACCATCAAACGCTGCTCTCCGCTGTCATCATCTGGCTGGTAGATCAAGCCGCATGGGATGGTCACCTCGATCGGCGCGCTCGTTGGGTTGGTCACCCGTACGGTGAGGATCGGGCCGGAGGTGTTCCCCTCCGCGACCGAAATCACCTCATCCAGCACGGCGCCGCCCAGGCCCCAAATCCCTGGATCGATCGCAGCAGGCGCATCCGTCGCTGTTGGTTCGGTCTCAGGCGGTTTTGAAACAGGCGTTACCGTCGCTCCTGTTCCTTCGGTAAGATCTTTCTCAGGTGGCTCCGGCCCACTCTCAGGGGGTTGTGCGCCGCAGGCACCCAGCATGAGGATGAGTATAAGGACACCCGCTGCCCAGGCTACAAATCGCCTTCTCGTAAATTTCCTTCGGGTTAGAACTTCCCCGCGCCTTGGTCCTGAGTTTAGATACTTCATCACTTCTCTCCTCCTCCCCTTAGCTGAGGTCTCAAATAGCTTCAACATAGGGAAACTAAAAGTTGGTCTCACAATCTAAGATTGCTCAATCATAAAGGAAATCTACTTTCTTGCAACCCCTTCTCGATCGCCGAAACGCCCACCCTACTAGTTCTTCTTTCCCCGTAATCCATTCCATTCTACGCTGTTTTGACTCGCGATCTTCCTGGACATTGTTTAGAGGCCCTTCTTGATGCAGGGTATCGCCGGCGATATACTTCCTCATAGACTTGGCAGAAGGAACCTCACGTATAACGGTGATGCACACATTGTCAGTTGCGCCACACACCTGCTGGATGAGATCTTATGCCCGAAATCTCGCTCGAAATCCGCATAGCATCTGAACTCGCCCAGGAGAACGCCCTCTACCGCGCGCTTCTCGCTCGTCGGTCAGTTCGCCGCTATCGCGAGACCCGCTTGGATGAAACCGAACTGGCGAAGGTGCACCAAATCATCGAGCGTATCGAACCGCTCGCTCCCGAAAACACATTGTGCGTGCTCGCCCGCGATGACATGCTGAAAGATGAAAGCCTGGTGGCCAGCATGGGTGCTTATGGTCGCCTTGTCACACCGCCGCACGCAGTTGCCCCGTACCTACTCGGCGAACACCACCCACTGGTCGATCTTGGCTACCGAGTCGAGCAAATCGTCGTTCACATGACGGTTCTCGACATCGCAACCTGTTACATTGGTACGCTCCGACGCGAGGCTGCAAATCGAGACTTACTCGACCTGCCAGCCCATTCTCGCTGCGCTGCACTGTTGGTTTTCGGCTATCCAGCAACTGCATCCCGTGATTTTGCCATCGACTCCCTGATTCGTGTCATCGGCAGATGCGACACCAGGATGCCCGTATATCGGATCTTCTTCGATGACAGCTTCGACAACCCCGCCTCGCCACCAGCAGCACTCTCGCCGATGATCACC
>CAYLOP010000163.1:0-6637 GCA_964385305.1 uncultured Anaerolineaceae bacterium
AAGTTTATCGGTGTCCAGTTTTCAAGTTTTCCTAACAACCAGAACCTATAACGTACTATGCCTCATTAACGAATATTATGGCCAGGATCTAAGTTATTCCGTCTTTGGCTCGTCAAGCAACACTTGATCTGTATCACGATGGGCTTCCCAGGGATAGATGATGTACGCATCTGTGATGGCGGCATAAAAATCAGGTTTTGCGTTGCTGAAGAGGCTGCGATAAGGGTTATAGTGCAACACACATGTGTAGGGAACACCTCCTGCCGCTACGACCCGATTTTTAACAGCCGTTATCGTCCTCCCCGAGCCCCATACATCATCTACAACAAGGATCCGCCGCCCGCTAAGCTGGGCGTCATCGGGGAATTGGATGAATTCCGGCCATGCAAGTAATTTTGCTCTTTTTTGCTCAATTTCAAATGGAAAATCTACTGACGCGGTAAGGACATCCTGGATATCCAACATCTCGGCTAGCATCCCGCCAGGAATAACGCCCCCGCGTGTAATGATCACCATCGCGTCGAACTCAGTCTCAAATTGGGGGGTTAGATGATCGAACAAGCGATCAACCTCCTCCCACGTCAGTAACTCATTTCGTTGAGCCATGCGCCTCCATAGATGATATATAAGATAAATTCATAATAGCACTAGGTAGTGTCTGATACAACTTGTTCAACCGCATTTATCTGTTCAACGAGGATCGCAACTGGCCTCCCAGCCTGCCGTGTTAGGATTACGGTTGCGCTGCGAGTCCCTCGTAGCCGGAGCCGGTGCGTAAAAGAATCGACATCGATCGCCGAACCCCTCTTAATAAACGTCACCCGCCCCACATCACGCTCCTGCAAGGTTGTGCGTAAGGTCTTTAGGCTGAAGGGCAACACAAGTTTAATAAGATAAGCTCGGGCAAACGGTGTTTCACGGAGCACATCCGATGTCAGGAAAGCGATCTCTGGGTCGATCTGAGTTGCGCCAAGCCGGTGCCCAAGCTGCCTTACAAGGCCCGCACGAAGGACACTGGGGTCGGGCGCGTAAAGATATCGGCGCGGGTTTGTGATGCTTGGCTCCGGTTCAACCTCACCAGACATTGAATATGGGCCTGGCAGCACCGTTGCTCTCCGAACCGTTGTTTTAAATGCGCGAAACCACAATGTCGCTTCTTTCAACTGACCATTCCACGAAACAAATTCTACTTCGCAATCGAACTCCGCCAATTCATGCATTGAGACAGCAGGGCTGACTTTCACAGCCAACGCAGGCACATGCGGTAGATCCGCAAGGATTTCATGGATCGGTGGTTCATAGGTGCGGATGGAGTGTGAACGGCGGCCGCCCCTTCTGCGCGCTGGATCCACGAAAACAGCGTTTTTGGGGGGAAATCTCCAAGCCGGGTAGCGGAGGTCGGCCTGAATGAGCGTCACGGTGTTCGCGACATTGAGGTTTCTTACATTGGTTCCTAATAGCAATAGACGCTCGTGATCCCGATCAACGGCCACGACAGGTGCGATCTTGGCGAACGCTAACGTATCACCGCCAATGCCGCAGCCTAAGTCGAAGATACGCGAATAACCTGTAAAGCGATGCGTGCGATGTTGTGCGACGGGCTCGGGTGTTGCTTGCTCGAGGGCTTCCCGAGAGAAGAACATACGGTCGGCCGCGCTAAACTTCGCCTTAGCGCGTTGCCTGAGAATGCTTTGCTCTGCGGCGGCGCGGGCAAGAGGCTCCGGAAATCGCCTCGCAAGTTTTTGGAATAACGGTAGAAAATCCGCGTCCTTCGGCTCGCTAGCCTGCGCGACCACGAGCGCTTCTCTGCCAAGAGGGCTATGCAATATGCGGAGGATTTCTGCGTTGATCATTTCAAAACCTGCTAGCAATACGTAAATGCACGCTGCAAAGACTTACGCCAGCACATGAAGTGATTCAACGCAGTTCGGCTATAAGCTCAAGAAACTCCTGCCATTCCTCAGCGAAGAAATGAAACGTCGCGGTTCCCAACTCGAGGTGATAGGTTGCCTCCCCATCGGGTTCATCCGCCTGCCAGATCATGAAATTTGCTGTCTCCGCGAGTGTCGTGGTATTGATCTCCGGTTCCTCTCCCATGTCTCACTCCTTTGTGGTGTACAGTTGATCCAAAGAATCGATCGCTTCAAGCAACGCAACTTAACTCGCACCAGCATTTCCACGCTGGTCCAATCCCGGAAAGGGATGGCGCCTTTGGTACTGCGCGAGTGTAAAATCTGACGCACGCGTAACCCTTCCCACTGCGGTCCGAATGCGAGCCCGTTCTGCCAAGGACTACGCTCGCGCTTCCTTCATTTATGAAACCATATGGGCAAATTCAAAGGGGGGTGCGTCTTCAAGCCCAAGAAGTGGTGTAATGCCCTGGTTATTTTCTTCATAACTACACCGATGGTGTCTACCGTTGTATCTTATGATCTTGTTTACCCGAATCAGCCGAACCCTCCCGCTTCCGCCATCGCTGGCCCCATTGAACGAGACGCAGCAAGTACGTCGTACGCTTTTCTATCTTGTCTGTGACATCGATGGGAGGGTCCCAAGGGGAAAGATCGAACATCTTTCGGTACGTATACCTTCCCAGTATAACGAGGGATGCCAAAGTTGGTGCAGAGATCAGTAAACCGAGCACGCCCGCTAAACGTGCACCAACAAGTAATCCCAACAAGATGGCGACCGGATGCAGATTCAGCGAAGTTCCCATGATTCTTGGGACAAGCAAGTAATCAATCGCTTGATCGAGGACCGTCACACAGATAACGATCAGTACTGCGTAGCCAAAGGGCGAAAGCCCCAGCCAATTGAAAGGTTGAAAGAGCCCCACAAGTGCAGCGACCACCCCGGCTGTGATCGGGCCAAGTATAGGCACAAATTTCGCCACTCCCCATAGGATCCCAAGACCAATCGAAAAACGTACGCCAAGGAACGTCAACACGAACCAGGCCAAGATACCCGTCGAAGCCACGATGAGTAATTGCCCTCGTAGGAAGGCATTCCAGATACGACTGAGCGCAATCCGAAGACGACGAAAGTCATCTTCGTAGCCTGGGATATAGATCTCGGAAACCAGCCTTCGGAAGCGTTTGAAATCCAAGATAATGAAGTAGGCAACCGCCAAGGAAAAGAGCAGGCTCGCTACGGACTCAATCGCCCCCGTCGCCAAAGAGGCAACGAGCGCGCTCATCTGTCCCAAAGCCGGCTGCACAGAAGATAAAAGCTGCTCCGCCATGGGAGCGAGATCGAATTGCCCAAAATCAAGCACCCATGGACCGAACGTATAGGATTGCTGGCTCAACGTTTCTAGTTGGGCAGGCAAATCAAGGAGGAACTCCTGTATTACAAAGAAAAGGGATTGTAGCTGTTGGACGACCGCATAGCCGGTCGCGGTCGATGCGCCTATAAGGATGAGTAGCAGGAGTAAGAAACAGAGATTCGCCGCAAGAGCCCATGACATGCGAGTACGCGTATTCATAAAACGGACAACCGGCACAACCAAAAATGCGATGATCAGGGCAAGGACAAGCAAGGGGATATAGGCATGAAAACGAACCAGGATCAGCGCCAGGATCATCATACCGGTCAGCGCGACAACAGCTTTGGCGAGTGTTCCCCACTTTGGGGAATTTATATCTCCAGCTTCCATTAGGCCTCCGGTTTCTTACGGTCTCCGCCCAGGCGAGCGAGGGCTGATCGCCAACTCGATCTCAGGCGCCGGAAGGAAAACCAACCTGTTTCGGCAGGCGGCTTAGGTGAGAGCAACGTTGCAGGCTCCGTTTCGATATCCAACACCTTGCTATACACATAACCGAGCCATAACCTCAATGTGGCCACAACTGGCGCCGCCAATAACAATCCAAGCACACCCGCAAGTGATCCCCCTGCCAATATCGAAATGAGCACCACTAAAGGATGCAGGTTCAGGCTCTGACCGATGATACGGGGTACAAGATAATTATTCTCAATCTGCTGAATAAGAACAAATGCCCCGAGTACAACAACCCCCAACATAAATGGGGATAAACCCCACCAGTTCGCGCTCTGGAACAACGTCACGATGAAGGCGATGAGGGCAGCGATGAATGGACCGAACATGGGAACGAATTCCATCAAACCAGCGATCAAACCCAGAACGACTGCGAAGCGTACGCCAAGCCCCAACAGGACCAGCATGACAATTAAACCAATGATGATCGCCAAGATGGATTGCCCACGCAGGAAGGCATTCCAAACCGCCCCGGTGTTCGCAATAAGCTTCTCAATGTCATCACGATAAGAAGTAGGAACCCAAGATAAGAACATACCTTCTAACTTCTCAAAGTCAACCAACATGTAATAACCCATGATCATCACGAGGAAAATCGTCGTTACTGTAGACGCAGTCGCTCGGACAAGGGAGGTGAGCATGTTGCCCGTCTGGGAGAGAAGCGGACCTATTGCAGATGCCACTTCAGCAAGAAGAGGCTCTATATTGATGAGAGAGAGATCCCATTGCCAAGGTCCAATTGTGACAACCCGGGAGGCGAGCCCTTCGATTTGCGCAGGTAATTCCACAGACAACTCAACAAGATACGTAGCCAATAAGATGAGTCGCTGCGAGACGGCAAGCCCCACGCCCGTTGTCATGCCGGCAAGAATGATTACCAGGACCACATACACAATCAGCACAGCCTGCACCCGGGTAAGCCTCGTCCGCAACGTCATTCGCTCTACCAGAGGGTGGAGAATATAAGCAAGCAGTAAGGCAAGCCCGACGGAAGCCATCAATTCCCGAAGCAGGTAGAGCATGATAAGAGCACCAAGAATGAGCATAAGCCCAACGACAAGCCGTGTCCCAGGCTGCCATTGTGGGGAGGATTGCTGCTGGCGATCCGAAGAGTTCATAATAGGATCCAATGCCTTATGGAAGCAATCATTAATGCAGACGTCGTCCAACGTCATGCCCTTTGATGCATGAACACTTATGGCCGATTTTATCTAAGTCTGCTATGGAACACAATTGGAGATCAGTGTTTATGAGCAAGTTCATGCGCTATGGGGAATCTATAACTTGTTTGCCGCATCCTGCGCAGATTCTGTTCTCAAGCCTCACGGCTTGTTTCCCCGCATTGAAGAAGAATGGGGCTGTCCTTTTAGGACAGCCCCATTCGTTGGGTTCAAGATATTATCGGCGTCGGTGTTGTGAACCCGAGCCGCCCTTAGTCCGATTCCGACCACCTGAGCGCCGGCTGGGACGCCGGTCCCGTTCTATGGCCTCTTCAGGTGTCCAGCCTTCAAGGACCGCTTGCCGAGAAAGACGTATCTTGCCTTCCGGATCGATCGCGGTCACCATGACGGTGATCTCATCACCCACCTTGGCGACGTCCTCGACGCGTTCGATGCGCTCGGAGTCCAATTGAGAGATGTGTACCAGACCATCTGTCTTGGGAAGGATCTCAACGAATGCGCCGAAGTCCGTGACGCGAACGACGCGTCCGGTGTAGATGCGACCAACGATGGCATCTTCTGTGAGGCCTTCGATCATTTCTTGCGCACGTTGCGCACTAGGTCCGTCGACAGCACCGATGTAGACCTTCCCATCGTCTTCGATATCGATTTGTGCTCCAGTGTCCTCCTGAATCTGCCGGATAGTCTTTCCGCCCGGTCCGATCACCATACCGATTTTCTCGGGGTCGATATGGAGGACAGTCATGCGAGGAGCGTGGGGCTTCAATTCCGGACGAGGCTCGGGCATACAAGCTTCGATCTTCTCCATGATATACAGACGTCCCTCACGTGCTTGCGCAAGTGCCTCACGCATGAGTTCAGGGGTGATCCCATGGGTCTTGATGTCCATTTGCAGTGCCGTGATGCCCTTACGCGTCCCTGCTACCTTGAAGTCCATATCCCCCAAGTAATCTTCAAGACCCAGGATGTCGCTTAAGATAGCGTAGCGCTCGCCCTCCTTGATTAAACCCATCGCTATTCCGGTCACCGGCGCATGGATCGGCACGCCGGTATCGAGCAAGGCCAGCGTAGATCCACAAACCGAGGCCATCGAAGTCGAACCGTTAGAGGACATCACCTCGGATACGAGTCGCAAGGTATATGGGAAATCATCCAGTGTGGGTAGGACCGGAATGAGGGCACGTTCGGCAAGTGCACCGTGACCAACCTCCCTCCGTGAGGCGCCGCGTAAGGGGCGAGTCTCACCAACAGAGAACGGCGGGAAATTGTAGTGATGAATGTAACGCTTGACCTCGAAAGGTGCCAGACCATCGAGTTCCTGTCGTTCGCGCGGAGTTCCGAGTGTCGCTAGCGTTAACACCTGGGTTTCGCCACGTGTGAAGAGGCCCGAACCATGCGCGCGTGGGCTTAGATCGACTTCCGCAAAAATCTCACGGATATCCTTCGTGCCTCGCCCATCCGGTCGTATGCCCGCATCCAGAATTCGTTTGCGAACTGCAGCCTTATTGAGTTCATCCATAGCCTTTGTGATAGAGGCTTTGTCGAATTCCTCATGCTCATCAGCCATAGCGGCGACGAGCTCCTCACGTAAAGTATTGAGAGCAAGGTCATGCTCCGCCTTCTTCAGCGCTTGTTGGGAGATATTTTCCAAACGGTCACCCAACCATGATGCAACTGCGGA
>CAYLOP010000164.1:0-6566 GCA_964385305.1 uncultured Anaerolineaceae bacterium
GGCCGCGTTACTCGCAGGCGGGGTCGCGTGGCGACGGCCGAGGGCGAACTACGCCTTGCAGACGGGACGCTGGCAGCCCAGGCTGAAGCCATGTTAGTGGACTTTCCCAAAGTAAACCCATCAGAAGAACAACTGGAGGCTCTCGGCTGGAGAGTCTGGCCAGATTGAATGTGTTTGGGAGAGCACATGAGCCCGCTTGAATACCACCGACCCAAGACCCTCGAAGAAGCCTTAGAACTCCTGCAAAAGGGGATTCCACTCGCCGGTGGAACTGCGATCACGCCCCGCCGTCGAGAGATAGTCACTGTGATCGATTTGCTGGATCTGGGCCTGGATCAGCTTGAAACACAGGACGGCTTCGTTCTCGCAGGTGCCGGGGTAAAGCTTCAGGCTTTGGTGGAGGCCGGGGGGACCCTCCCGGCTGCGCTTAAAACCGCCGGCGGTCTTGAGGCCGGATGGAATCTGCGGAACATGGCTACGCTGGGCGGAAGTGTCATGACCTCCGATGGCCGCTCTCCGCTGCTAACAGCTTTGCTCGCACTCGATCCCACGGTTCATCTCGAACCGGGCGACGAGACGGTCTCCTTAGACAAATTGCTTGATATACGCGAACAGCGACCGTTTCAACGCCTGATCACGCGGCTTCAATTTAAGAGACCCATCACCCTGCTCTACGAGCAGGTCAGCAGAGCTCCGGCCGATCGCCCGCTCGTCTGCGCAGCTGTGGGGCGCCTTCCAAGTGAGATGCCCGATGGAAGCGTTTGCGTGGTGGTGGGTGGATTCGGCACACGGCCGATCCGTGTGAGGCAGTCTGAAGATGCAATACGACAAGGCGGGGGTGTTGATGCTGCAGCCGACGCTGCGTGTGATGCCTACCGTGAGGCAGAAGATCACTGGGCAAGCGCGGCCTATCGCTCGCATGTCGCCGGCGTGCTCGTTCGCAGATTGCTCCGGATGGGGATCGTCTGATGCTCATTAACTTCATGCTCAACGGCCAACCTGTGGACCTCGATCTATCTCCGGACACCACCCTACTGTCCGCCCTCCGGGATGAACTCGGCGTGTTCGGGGTTAAGCATGGCTGCGAGACGGGGGAGTGCGGGGCGTGCACCGTTCTGCTGGATGGGGAGCCTGTGAACTCCTGTGTGATGCTTGTTCCGCAAGTGGATGGGCATGCGATCGAAACCATCGAAGGGTTGGGCCAGCATCCGGATCTGGGTTGGCGAAAGACCCAGGGTTTCAATGCGATCCAGCAGGCATTTATCGAAAGCGGCGCCATTCAGTGTGGGTACTGCACGCCTGCCATGATCCTGGTGGCAAAGGCATTGCTCGATCGAGAGTCCTATCCAAGCGAGCATCAAGTGCGTGAGGCGCTATCCGGCGTGCTTTGCCGTTGCACAGGGTATGAGAAACCCGTGCAAGCGATCTTACGTGCAGCAGCAATGCTGCGCGGTGATCCTGTTGAACCGATGGAAAACATCGCAGCTTCGCTGTATGTGCCCTTCGAAGAATTAGGGGAACCACCGCCGCTCGAATCCAGGGACGCGGGTGGACCCGAGCTGGCCACGCAGACTGTAGTTGCGACCAAGATCCAAATCGATGAAAAACTCAAATCGCTTCAAGTCGTCGGCAAGCCGGAGCCGAAGGTGGATGCCATCAAGCTGGCACAGGGGAAACCAGCGTTCACGGCGGACATCGAGATGCGGGGCATGCTCGTTGCCAAGATCCTGCACAGCCCGGAGGCACATGCACGCATCAAGTGCATCGATGCCTCGAAAGCACGCGCACTGCCGGGTGTGGCCGCGGTGCTGACGTGGGAGGATATCCCGCGAGTGGTTTACTCGACTGCCGGGCAATCCGATCCCATCCCAGGCCCGCTTGATACGTTCTCGCTGGACAACAAGGTCCGCTTCGTGGGTGACCGGGTTGCCTTCGTCGCAGCCGAGACCGAAGCGATCGCCGACCAAGCGCTCGAACTCATCGAAGTCGAATATGAGGGCCTGCCCTCCGTCCTTGACCTCGAGGAGGCGATGGCGGAAAGTGCGCCGCAGATTCACGACGAGCCCGAGTACGTCGACTTCGCAGATTCCGATCCTTCACGAAACTTAGCGGCCGAAATTCGCATCGACATCGGTGACGTCGAGAAGGGCTTCAGCGAAGCGGATGTGATCGTGGAGGGGACCTATCGCGTTCCTAAGGTTCAGCAAGCGCACATTGAACCGCACGTCGTCGTGACCTATTGGGATGAGGATGATCGATTGGTGATCCGCACCAGCACCCAAGTTCCCTTCCATGTCCGCCGCCAGCTTGCGCCCGTCCTGGGATTGCCTCCCAAGCGTATACGTGTGATCAAACCTCGCATCGGTGGCGGCTTTGGTGGGAAGCAAGAGGTGCTGGTGGAGGATGTGGCCGCACATCTCACGATCGCCACAGGGCGACCGGTACGCTTTGAGTACACCCGCGCGCAGGAGTTCTATGCTGCGCGCTCTCGGCACCCCATGCGCATCCGAATGAGGACTGGTGTGAAAGTTGATGGGACGATCACTGCCAATGAGATGGTTGCCCTCAGCGACACGGGCGCCTATGGCTGCCATGCGCTTACCGTGACAGGGAACACCGGACATAAATCTATGGCGCTCTATGTCGGTGATGGGCCATACCGGGAATCCCCTAACATACGTTTCTACGCCGACATCGTCTACACTAACACACCTCCCTCTGGCGCATACCGCGGCTATGGCGTCCCACAAGGTTTTTGGGCTGTTGAACGTCACATGGAAAAGATTGCCCGCAAGTTGGCGTTTGACCCCTTGGATTTTCGGCTCAAGAACGCTCTAAGGGCTGGTGAGCTGCATCCATTCAGTATGGCCTGGTCGGAAGGGCGTGAACCGCGACCGGAGACGATCAACACGTGTGGATTGGAGGATTGTGCGAGCCGAGGTGCGGAGGCGATCGGCTGGGATGAGAAATTATCCAATGAAAGATGGCGTGTCGTTCCCGACGCACCTCATCTACGGCGGGGCATCGGCGTTGCATTGGTGATGCAAGGGACCGCCATCCCCTACCTGGATATGGGTGGTGCCAGCATCAAGATCAATGATGATGGCTCTTTCAATTTGCTGATCGGTGCAACGGACCTGGGGACGGGATCGGATACCGTCCTCGCACAGCAAGCCGCCGAGGTCTTGGGCGTCAGGATAGAAGACATCATCGTATATTCCTCGGATACAGATTTCACACCCTTCGATAAAGGCGCTTATGCCTCCAGCACCACCTACATCTCTGGCGGCGCCGTCGTACGCGCGGCGCGCCAGGTCGCCGAGATCATCCAGATCCGGGCAGCACGAATGCTGAGTGCCGCTGGTGGTGAACCAGTTGAGCCGCAGGAGATCGCGCTGCGAGATCGCTGCGCATGGGCACCGGATGGGCGCTGGATATCATTGGGAGATGTGGCCCTCAATGCGCTCCATCATGAAGATCAAGAACAAATCATGGCAGTAGCTTCCTTTGTATCGCCCGTTTCGCCGCCCCCTTTCGCAGCGCAATTCGCCGAAGTCACCGTTGACGTTGAGACGGGGCAGGTGAACGTTGACCGCCTGGTCATGGCTGTCGATGCGGGTGTGATCGTGAACCCGATCACGGCTTCCGGTCAGGTGGAAGGTGGGATGACGCAGGCGCTTGGGTACGCGGTTTGTGAGGAAATGCGTTACGACGAACTGGGGCGAGCTCGCGAGGTGAATTTTCGGGATTATCATATCTTTGCAGCTCACGAGATGCCTAAATTGAAGGTCATCTTTGTGGAAACGTTTGAACCCTCTCACCCCTTTGGGGTTAAAGCGGTGGCGGAGATACCCATGAATGGTGTCGCACCTGCGGTTGGGAACGCTGTGCTGGATGCCTGTGGTGCGGATGTGGCCGAAGCCCCGATCACACCCGAGAAAGTGTGGAAGGCTCTTGGAGGGATGGAAGGGAGTGAAGTACCTTAGGCGTGCATGGTATGTGGAAAGGGGTGGGTATGCACAGTTGTGCTGCATAAGCCTCGGAGGTCAGATCATCTCCACATCCGAGCGTCTTTGAATGCAGTCCACCGCACAGGTTTAGCGGACACTTGAGGGATTGCGGAAACAGCGATTGTCCCGGAGACATGCATGGGGCTATTCGAGAAATTAGCAGAATTGGAGCAAGAGGGCGGGATCGCTGTGCTGGCGACCGTCATTCGGACCCAAGGCTCCGTCCCCAGGCGGGAGGGGAGCAAGATGTTGATTTTCCCTGATGGCAGAATCGAGGGGACGATTGGCGGGGGCGAGATGGAAGGACGCGTTATTCAGGAAGCCCTTGAATCGCTCAAAGATGGCAAACCGCGCATACTCAAGTATGCGTTTGTAGATCCGGAGAAAGGAGATGTGGGCGTGTGCGGCGGTGAGATTGAGGTTTTCGTGGATCCACTCTCCTCAAACGCGACCTTGGTTGTGGTGGGTGGGGGTCATGTTGGGAAAAGCGTCGCCCATCTGGCGAAGTGGTTGGGATTTCGTGTTGTGGTCTGCGACGACCGTCCAGAATTTGCGACGCCGGAGGCGGTCCCCGATGCGGATGCTTACCTGGCATGTTCCTTGGAGGACTTGCCGAGTAAAATGGACATTCATGAGAAGACCTACGTCGTCCTCACGACGCGTGGTGTAGATGTCGATGCGGCAAGCTTGCCAGCCTTGCTCAGGACACGCGCAGCATATATCGGTGTGATCGGTTCACGTCGCCGGTGGGAGACGACGGCTCAAAGACTGCACGAAATGGGTTTATCGGCGGAGGAAATTGGTCGTGTAACCTCACCCATGGGTCTGGATATAAACGCTGAGACACCAGAGGAAATAGCCTTGAGTATCCTCTCCGAGATCGTTATGGTCCGTCGGGGTGGGAGTGGTGAAGCGATGGCGCATACACCGACCTCGCTACGTAAGCATAAGGGAGCGTGACGGAAGCATGTGGGAACAATACTACACACCCCGGTCACTTGATCAGGCGTTGGCTCTCCTTGCCAAGCATCGAGGCGAGGCGCGTATCGTAGCCGGTGGAACAGATCTGATCCTGGAATTGGAACGAGGGCAAAGGCCCGAGGTGAAAGTCCTGATCGATGTGACGCGTATTCCAAAGCTTGACTTCATCGAGCTCGACGAACAGGGCTGGATCCACCTTGGCCCACTCGTCACCCACAACCATTGCGCAGGTTCTGCCTTAATCGTGGAGCATGCCTTTGCACTGGCGCGCGCCTGTTGGGACGTTGGTGCACCACAAATCCGTAATCGGGGCACGATCGCAGGTAACCTTGTGACGGCTTCCCCCGCGAACGACTCGATACCCCCACTGATGGCGCTTGGCGCACAGGTGACTTTACGGTCAGGTGATGCCGCTCGGACGGTTTCGCTCGAGGATTTTTATCAGGGGGTACGGAAGACGGTGATGGGTGAGGATGAGATGATCACCGACATCTCCTTCCCGAGGCCAACAGGCCAGACACATAGCATGTTCGTAAAGTTGGGTTTGCGTCGTGCTCTGGCAATCTCCGTTGTTAATGCGGCTGTTGTGTTGGAAATGGAAGAAGAACAGGTGCAGCGTGCTGTTGTGACGCTGGGATCAGTGGCCCCTACGGTCATCCACGCAGACAAGACTGAGCAGTTCCTATTGCATAGGAATCTTACGCCTGAGGTAATCGCTGAAGCAGCGGAGCTTGCAATGGAGGCCGCCCAGTCGATTGATGATCTTCGTGGGTCTGCGGCCTATCGCAACGAGATGGTGCGGGTCTGCACGGTGCGCGCGCTGCGCGCCATCGCTCAGAAGCGAGAGCAGGATGGTTTTCCTGAACACCCCGTGATGCTTTGGGGATCTCATGAGGCGCATGTTCGAGAGGCGTTGCCGGAGAGCCACGTCCATCAGGAAGGTGATCCGATCCTCACCACGATCAATGGCAAGCCTTACCGTTTCGAGACCGGGCAGGGGAAGACGCTCCTGCGTCTGCTGCGTGAAGAAGCGGGTCTCACGGGGACAAAGGAGGGATGTGCGGAAGGGGAGTGCGGCGCTTGTACGGTATACCTGGATGGGGCTGCTGTGATGTCGTGCCTGGTTCCGGCGCCGCGTGCCCATGGCGCTGAGATCGTTACAGTGGAGGGCTTGGCAACCGATGGAAAGCTGCACCCCGTACAGCAGGCTTTCATCAATGAGGGTGCGGTGCAGTGTGGCTACTGCACACCTGGTTTTTTGATGTCGGCCGCGAAGCTGCTCGAGGAGAATCCACACCCCCAAAGGTCGGAGATCGCCCAAGCGATCAAGGGTAATCTCTGCCGTTGTACAGGGTATTACAAAATCATCTCCGCGATCGAACAAGCAGCCAAGTCGTGACTGTGATCGTGCGGGGTTATGAGGTCTGACCTGCAGGAGGCGTACAAGCCGGGGTTGTGACGGAACGGCGCCTCAAGTGTGCGCATAAAAGCCAAGCTTTTAAATTATTCCGGAGTGACATAGGAGGATACCATGGGACGAAGACGGGATAGCTGGCGGTGGCAACAGCTAGATGA
>CAYLOP010000165.1:0-6563 GCA_964385305.1 uncultured Anaerolineaceae bacterium
ATGCCCTGGAGACGTTATGCAATCGTTAAAAGACGGCATTCAATCGAGATTTGCTCCGATCCTGTTGGCCTGCTTATTGGGGATAGGTTACATTGCCACACTGCTGCCAGGCATCGGTGTTAATGGCGATGTGGCTAAATTTCAATTTGTTGGAAGGTACCTGGGGACACCGCATGCGACGGGCTATCCTACATATATTTTTATCAATCACATATTTACCAGGCTTTTCCCATTCGGCAGCACGGCCTACAAGGCAAACCTGCTCTCGGCGATATTTGCCGTTGCGGCTGCATTTCTCCTTTTCCGAATCCTTCGGGTGATGCAGGTTCATCCGTTCATCGCATTTTCGGTCGCGTTGGGTTTTGGGTTCACACCCACACTTTGGGAAAACGCAATCATTGCAGAAGTCTATTCCCTGCACATTCTCTTCATGACCGCGACGATCTTCTACTTTATTCGTTGGTTCGACACGAAGAGATCGGCGGATTTCTTGGCGGGTTGCGCTGTATATGCTTTCGCGTTTGGGAATCACCTCACAAGCCTATGGATGCTTCCCGCCATTGTTTATGCCGTCTGGAATGTGGATAGGAAGATCGTCTTTCGACCCAAGATGGCCCTTTGGGTCGCGGCGTTCATTCTTCTATCAGCACTTCAATATACCTACTTCGTTTGGCGAACCTTCGACCCGACGACGGTCTACCTGGAAATGCGCGCCACCTCGTTGAAGCAATTTATCTGGTTTGTGACGGGTGCCCAGTTCAAACCCGCAATGATGGACTTCGGTCCAATGGCATTGCTTACAGAGCGGATCCCCATGTTTTGGGGGTTTCTCAAAGACCAATATGGGTTCTGGCTCATTCCTGCCGTCGTGGCCGTGTTTCACCGTAAATTTCGTCCACAGAAAATCTTTCTCATCGTCTATTTTTTGGCGAACATGGCCTATGCCCTGGAGTACGGGATCCCGGATATTGAGCCATATTTCATTCCCAATTATCTAGTAGTCGCGGTTCTGTTGGGCCTTGGTTTGCACGTTCTGCTCGAAGCACTACCACCCAAAATTAAGACAGCCAGCATTCTTCTCACGATCCTATTTCCGCTTGCGCTTTTCCTGACGAACTATGAGGTGGTAAACCAGCACGACAACGTTGCTAAAGAGGTTCAGACGCTCGAAATCCTTGAGGCAGTGAGACAGGATGCCTTGATCTTTGTGCCGGACTATAACGTCTACGAATACCTGATGTATTACCGGATCGCCGAAGGCTGGTCGGAGAAGGGCATCTACCTCATCCATAAGAACCTCGATACGAATGGCCTGAACGACCTGAAATCCTCGCTTGAAGAAGGGCAGGAGATGGTCGGCGCATCCCGACCGGTCGAGGTGTACATTGCTGGTGTCCCGTCACGCCAGTTAGCCGCCGTTCAAGATGCCGGTCTTGTGGTGGAAGACATCGCATCGGGTCTGGTTTTCCGGATTACGCGTTAAGTGTAAGAACAGGGATTAGGGTTCAGGTTTTAGGTTATAGGTTTAAGAGCAAAAACGCTTGTTCTCGCGCTTGTAAGCCCTCTGGCATTCGTCTGAGCCTTGGGAAACTTATTGGGGAACTATGGAGCGGAGCGAGGCGGAAGACCGGGTATCAGGTTTTAGGTTATAGGTTTAAAAACAATAAAACTTGTTCTCGCGCTTGTAAGCCCGCTGGCATTCGTCTGACCCGTGGAAAACCTACGGGGGAACTATGGAGCGGAGTGAGGCTCGAAGCAAGTGACAATGAAAAGCGCGTTTCGGGCCGAAGTGGAGCGACTTTCGGAAGGGGGCGTGCTCCACACTTCGTTCTGAGTGCTGCGCGAGGGGACAATGAAATGGTCCACCACAGCCCCCCTTTTGATAACCCTTACAGGGTGCTGCACCCTTCTCTTTCAGACGACGGTTACCTTCGGTGCGAAGTGGGGCGAACGGGGGGTTAGAAAATGAAATCTAGATTTTTCACAGTCAAGAATTACATCGCACATGTTATCTTCACTTTCCAATTTCCCCCCTGTCGTCCCCCCAACTCGTCCCTCCGTTTCACTACGGGATGCTGCGCGAGGGACGTGGGGGCAGTAGTCTGCCCCCACACCCCCGACTACCCGCCTGGGTGCTGCGCGAAGCGGCGTTGTTAGAAGAGCTCATGCGGTCAACCGTCCTTTCCGCTTAAAAGCTTGAATGGTGAATTGGTGGGGTTTCTAAGCATTGTCCTGGTGAATACCGGAGCGGAGCGAGGCGAATCAGCCTTCAGCATTTCAGCTATCAGCAGTCAGCAATAAAGCAGTGAGCCTGTCGGCAATGAAATGGGCATGAGAGCAATGCGGAGCGGAGCGAGGCTTGATGCAGGGATCGATGAAGTGGGTGTGTCAAACCGAAGTGGAGCGACTCCGCGCAGCGCACCCTGCAAAGTCGCTCGGGATGACCATCGTTTGATCGTTTCGTATTTATATCGCCGACAATTCTGAATACTTTGTGAGGGAAAGCGGATAAAGGATACGCCAACCTTGCTTTCCCTACACAATCAGGAGCAATGAACATACAGCAGGTGAATAGCGTGTAATATCGAATCGGGCCTTCTTGCAGTATGCTTAAGCCGGCAATTCTGCCGTGTAAGATGGGGGTCTCTTGACAGAACGACACATCCTCTCCAAGTCCACCTTCCTGCGTGGCGTGAACTGTAAAAAATCGCTCTACTTAAACGCTTACCACGATGAATTGCGCGATCCACTCGACACGAGCACCCAGCGACGCATGCGAGAAGGGCGGCGCGTCGGTGAGTTGGCGCGCGAGCGCTTCCCCGGCGGCGTCCTCGTCCAACCAGGCGCGCCCTTCAACGTGGTGGCTGCGCTGGCGCGTACGCAGGAGTTGATCGAGGGCGGCGTCCCGGTTATCTACGAGGCCGCCCTGCAGGCTGACGGCGTGCTGGCCTTCCTGGATATCCTCGTACGCGGGGATCGCGGCTGGCAGCTCTACGAGGTCAAGAGCACGACTAAGGTCAAAGAGGAGCACGTGCTGGACGTCGCGCTGCAGGTGCATCTACTCACACGATTGGGCATGGACGTCGAAGAAGCGGCTGTCCTGCATCTCAATCGCGACTACGTCCGCCAGGGCGATCTCGATCTACAGGCACTCTTCACACCCGAATCCGTTCTGGAGGAGGTCAACGCACTGCTGCCGTCCATCGCTGCGGAGATCGAGGCCTGCGCGGAAACGCTGGGGGGTGGGGTGATCCCGGAGATCGACATCGGCCCTTACTGTCGAGATCCGATCGTCTGCGACTTCACCGGCCACTGCTGGGCACACATCCCCACGCCTTCCGTCTTCGATGTCAGCTACATCGGGGCCAAGAAGTTCGATCTCTATGAGCGTGGCATCGTGCGGATCGAGGACATTCCCGACGATTACACACTGAATAGGAGAGCGAGCTTCCATGTGGAGAGCCACAAGGCCTGGCGTGAGACCGTTGACCAGGCCGCGATCCGTGCGTTCCTGGATAGCCTGGACTACCCGCTGTTCTTTCTCGACTTCGAGACCTTCAGCCTTCCGATCCCGCCCTTCGACAGTTCCAAACCCTATCTGCAGATCCCGTTCCAGTATTCACGCCACGTCCAGAATGCGCCAGGTGCGGGAGTCGAGCACAGCGGCTTTCTGGCTGAAGCCGGGCCCGACCCGCGCCTCCCGCTCCTCGAACGGCTCCTGGCCGAGACAGCGGGTTTCGGGTCGATCTTGGTCTACAATATGACCTTCGAGAAGACCCGCCTGCGTGAGCTGGCGGAGGCTTTCCCGGCGTATGCGAGCGCCATTGGGGACCGGATTGAGCGGCTTGCCGACCTGATGGTTCCGTTCCGAGATCGCCAGCTCTACAAGCCCGAGATGGGCGGCTCCTTCTCGATTAAAGCCGTGCTGCCGGCGCTCGTGCCGGACATGAGCTACGAGGGGCTCGAGATCTCAGACGGAACGATGGCAAGCGATGCGTACCTCAACCTGTGGGATGAGACCGATCCCAGGCGTATGGAGCGGATCCGGGCGGCGCTGTGGGAATACTGCAAGCTGGACACGCTGGCGATGGTGCGGATCCTGGAGCGGCTCTATACGGTTCTTTGAGCACGAGGCAGGCGGGATCGGCCTCGTCAAGAAAGGGGGAATAGATCATGGCCAATGTGCTGCGTGTCATCGCGCCTTACTGGTATGAGGGGACGTGGGTGTTCGACGATCCAGAGGTGGGGTTGGTGCGGGAGCCGTTCGTCTCGGGGGTCCCGGACATGATCGACGATCTTGTGCAGGATATCCCCAATGCACGTGCGGGTTTTCGTTTGACCTTCTCAGCGGGACCCTTCCCGGGGTATGAAAGGGCGTTGCTGTGGGTGCGGAAAGAGTACGGCGGTAACTGGTACCGCTCGGAGGACCCTCCGATGGAGGGCTGGCTATGCCCGGCGCTGTTCAACTATTTTGACGAGGAGCCGGAAAAGCTGTATGTTCGTGCGGACCCGCTCGAACGCACAAATCAAGCGTGAGGGATCGAACCCTTTCGCTATGAGAGCCGCAAGGCGAAGGCGCCTTGCGGCTCTACTTTTAGAACGCCCCGGTCAGACGTCTATTTATCCTTCAGGCCGGGGCTTAGCGCGCTGAAATCCTCGACTCTGCCCGCCGGCCGTAGCCGCGGCGATCTGAGCGCCGAGGCTATCCATAGGGTAGATGATGATCATCGCGCTCTCCTCTTTCGACATCTCCAGCAGCGCCTGGATCTGCCGCAATTCCATCGTCCCCTCCTGGCCGGCAAGTGTTGCGGAAGCCTCGACCAGTGCAAGGGCGACGTCTTTCTCGGCATCTGCCTGGATGCGCTTGGCCTGGGCGCTTCGTTCGGCGCGCGCGATCACGGCAAGCTCTTCCACGAGTGATGGCGGGGCGGTGACATCGGTGATGCGCACCGCGCGTACGTTGACGCCGTAATCTTTAGCGGCAGCATCGATCTCGGCCTTCAGCATCGAGCTGATTTTTTCCGTCTCGCTGAGTAAGGGGCGCAGGTCGTTGCCGCCGATGGTGCTCTTCAGCGCTTCCATGGAAGCCCATTCGGTCGTCTTCCAATAGTCCTGAACGTCGATTGCAGCTTTCTCAGGGTCCTCGACTTCCAACTCGACCGCTGCCATGACGTCGATGGGGATGTTGTCACAGGTGAGGGTTCTCGTCGCCTTCACCTCGTAGGTGGTGATCCGGATATCGATGATGCGCGCAACGGAGTACAGGAAAGGCGGCACGAGGAACAAGCCGGGACCACGCACGCCCACTGACTTACCTAGGCGTAGCAGGACCATGCGCTCCCACTCGGGCAAGACGTAGAACATTCTCGCCAGGATATTGGCGAGCCAGAAGATGACGATCGTCTTGACGATGCCCCAGAATAACTGACTGATCAGCGGAGCTCCTCCAACACCCACCATGCCTACCCAAAGCCCACGGAAATCCGGCCAGGCGAAGAGCAGCCAGAGCGGGACGAAGACGATCAGGCGAACCAGGTTTCGAATAAACATCTGAACAGGATTTACACGGCGTCTCATTCTCCGAACCTCCCGCTGGGGTGTGCTCCCAGCCTGTGCGGCCTCAAGCACACCAGCTAATGTGGAAACCGTCCTACCAAAGTCTTGACTCATTGCTTATCCTCCCAAGTTCTATCTCCTTCTCTACGGGTTATTATGATTCATTTAAAGTTTAGGACAACATCGGGGCTCATAATGACAAAGCGCTGATGACATGTGGACGATTGGCCTGGTATGCTGACATTTCATGCGATAAAGGTGTCAGGTTTCAGGTCTCAGGTATTAGGTTTTAGGTTATAGGTAAAAGCCTTCAGCATTTCAGTTCTCAGTATTCAGTTTTCAACTCTCAGCCGTTAGCATATTTGCGATTGTCAAGAATGAAGGTAAGCAGCAAGTGCAATGTGAAACGCAGCGAGGCGGAAGAACAGGTGTTGGGTATTAGGTTATAGGTATAAGAACAATACGCATGGTCCTTTAAATAAAAGTCTCGCTGGCATTCGCCCAGGCCGTGAAAGACCTACAATGAGTTTAAGGAGCGGAGCGAGGCTCGAAGCAAGTGTCAATGAAAAGCGCGTTTCGGGCCGATGCGGAGCGACTCCGAGCAGCGCACCCGTAGGGTGTGAGGAAGGGGGCGTGCTCCACACTTCGTTCTGAGTGCTGCGCGAGGGGAGGATGAAATGCTCCCCCGCACCCCCCCTTTTCAAGGGGGGCGAACGGGGGGTTAGATAAAAAGATCTCTTCTAAAGCAATTTCCCGTGCAACGCCAGTTATGCCCACTTCCCAGAATCGAGATCCCTCTCTCCACGTTCAACCTTTATAGGTAAAGCGCTATGTCGCTCGGGATGACGGGCAAGAGACTGCATCAACGAAGGCAGGGCACGGCATGCCGTGCCCCTACCACTGATGATTCAAATCAACGCGTGATGCTGGCGTCCAGAATCGAGATCCCTCTCTCCACATACATCAACTATTAGGTAAGGCGCCATGTCGCTCGGGATGACAGGAGT
>CAYLOP010000166.1:0-1226 GCA_964385305.1 uncultured Anaerolineaceae bacterium
CATCATCTCACCAGCCATCATCAACTCGGGCAAAAAGTAGTCGCCCTTCTCGTAGCGCTGGCCGACGATGTCCATGGCTTCCCTGGCTGCATCCAGTATCGCCGTAGGCTCCGAACCGTCTTCTACCATCTTCTTGACAATGTTGAGGGCTTCTTCCTCTTTCATGTCAGCGATGGCATTGACAAGTTGTTTTGACATAGTATCCTCCTCAAGGATTTGATTTGGGGTCCCTACCCTAAACTATGAGCGCTAGTCAATCGATCGCATCCTTCTCTCAAAGCCGTTCTCAGGTGTTTGTGCTCCCAACCAGTGGGACGCCACACTCCAACGAACCTGCGTTCACCAATAATTAGTTCCTATACTCAGCGCTGTCGAACAGACCGGCGCGGTAAGCGCGAGTGTATTCGAGACAATGACTGTCCTGCCCCAGGACCACTCTGGCGGCAACCAGCGCAGCCATCAACTCGCGATCGAGCGGG
The DNA here is from genome assembly GCA_964385305.1 of uncultured Anaerolineaceae bacterium. Lineage (GTDB taxonomy): Bacteria > Chloroflexota > Anaerolineae > Anaerolineales > E44-bin32 > CAYLOP01. Next base: position 480 of record CAYLOP010000166.1, read on the forward strand.
TCGAGAATGGCGCTGTCCAGACCGGCGGCTAACGCTAAAACCAAGAAGACCCGGTTTAAGTACGATCGAGCCGGCAACCCAAAGGAGATGTTGCTCAAACCCATGGTTAGATGCGTATCAGGGAATTCACGTCGAATAGCATTCATGGTATCCAAGGTGATCAACGAGCTTTCAATGTTGGTGGCCAGCGTCATGACCAGGGGATCAAAGTACACGTTCTCATCCGGCACACCATGGTCACGGACTGTTGCCATCACCTTGCGGACAACCTCCATCCGTCCCTCACAGCTCTCGGGGATCCCTGCGCTGTCCATAGCAAGGGCGATGGTCTGGCAACCATGTTCGGCTACCAACGGTAGGATGTCCTCCAGCCGATTCGGTTCTCCACTGATCGAGTTGATCATCGGCGTCCGTTCAACCACCGGGATGGCCGCTGCCAGAGCTTGTGGATTGGCACTATCCAGGCAAAGTGGTATCTCCACAACGGACTGGATAGTTTCGACCAGCCAGATCAGATCGTCAGCTTCCTGACTCCGACGCGTACCGGCGTTTACATCTAGCCAAGCTGCGCCGGCTTCAGCTTGCTTCTTGGCCAATTCTTGGATCAAGGCCCCGTTACGCTCCTCAATGGCTTGGGCTACGCTCTGGCGTGTGCCGTTGATCTTCTCACCGATGATTCTCATGTTTTTTCTTATTATTATTTTTGAAATCCAGGTACGTAATGGTCTCACCAGGGTGGGCAATAAC
>CAYLOP010000166.1:1326-2981 GCA_964385305.1 uncultured Anaerolineaceae bacterium
TCTGGCGGTAGATGCGTTAACATCTCATGGATCACCGTCGCGCAGGCGATGATCTTGGTCCGTCTAACCTTTTTTGTGCGAGGGTTATCAAACACCATTCGGTGGTCCGTGGTGCGTATCCGATAAATTATACAATTATATAGGGAAGCAGTCAAACCGGGGAAATTTCAACCCATTTGACAAATCAACTGGCTCATATATATTTATATAGATAACTTTTCAGAGGTGAGCACTTGGCTGACGAACCAACCGTTTCCATTGATCGTACTTCATACGAACCTGCTTATGCACAATTAGTGCGTATTCTCCTAGAACAAATCGCGGCCGGCGTGTTCCGTCCTGGCGACCGACTTCCTTCCGAAGCCCAACTCTGCGAGCGCTACAGCGTCAGTCCAATGACCGTCCGCCGAGTTATTAATATCCTCGTTGATCAGGGAGTCGTAACCGCTGAACAAGGGCGTGGCACATTCGTCAAACCCTTAGAATTGGGCACCGCCACCTTCGATTTGGACAAACTGCAACAGCTCTTCCGTGAAGGCCAGTCCACGGTCAAGATTTTAGAGGCACGCATCACCTCGGCAACTGAACGCACGGCACGCAAGCTAGATATCCAAATCGGGGGGCGGACTGTCTTTATCCGACGGTTGATCTTCCGCGAAGAGGAGCCCATCTTGTTGCACCGCGAACACGTGATCTACGATCCCATCCGCCCTATTGTCGAAGCCGAGATGGAAGTCACTGCCCTACGTGGCCTCTTTAGTGGGGGGGGCGGGTCAGATCTTAAACGAGGTGATCTCGCCATCGACGCGACCACGTTGACCAACGAGGAGGCCACCCTACTCCACTCGAAAGTCGGCGCCCCTGCCTTTCGCTTGGAGCATATATTTTATGATTTTAACGACCAGCCTGTCAGTTGGGGATGGTTTATCTGCTCTGGCGACACCCTTCGGTTCACCGCCACCATAGGTGTTCCCTAAAGGAGACGTGCCACACATGATCAACACAGACTTGAGTGCGACATTAATCGCCGCCATCGCCGATCTCCAAGAAGAGACCGCCCTGGCCCTCGTCCGTCAGCGATTGGCCGCTGGCGACAACTCATTACTGATCATTGAAGATTGTCAGGAAGGGATGCGTCAAGTGGGCGTGCGATACGAGCGAAACGAATACTATCTGGCTGGACTCATCATGGCTGGCGAGATCTTCGACCAGGTGATGAAGCTGCTACAACCGGTCATAAAGGGTCAGGTTTCGGGCCAAGCCTCAGGACGCATTCTGCTGGGTACAGTCGAAGGCGACATCCACGACTTAGGAAAGAATATCGTCAACATGCTCTTTAGTTGTCGTAATTTCGTCGTCTACGACCTCGGGGTAGACGTGACACCCGCTGCCTTTGCCGAACAAGCTGCGAAGGTGCAACCCCACCTCGTGGGTCTCTCTGGCCTACTGACCAGCTCCTACGATGCCATGCGTGAGACGATTGCCCGGCTACGGTCTCATGGATTTCAAAACCCCATCATCATTGGTGGTGGACAGCTCAGTGATGAGGTGTGCCAATACGTAAGTGCTGATCATTGGACCACCGATGCCGTGGCTGGTGTGGAACTGTGCCAACGACTGGTGTCAGAACAAACGGCGAATAATTAGAGCCGATC
>CAYLOP010000166.1:2991-6488 GCA_964385305.1 uncultured Anaerolineaceae bacterium
CGATCCCGCCATCCACCAGACACATCCATCCCCCATTAATCCACATCGCTCGAATGTCGATCAATATCCAAGACCCTGCGGCACAGCTTCTGCAATCCCAAGACCCAGCGCTCGCTGACATCCCTTCCCTTTAGTCTGAATTCGAGAAAATAGACCGGACCCCAAAAGGTCTTCTCGCGAAGTACGTCACCTCCGCGATCAGACACCACAATATTGTGATGAGGTGAAAGCCTTCCGGCTTTTATGATCTTGGGATTCAACAACGATCTATCACAACGGATCGTATCCTTCAACGCATTTATCCGAAATGTGCCTGATCGGCTGGAATTTCCCGGAGACGTTTTCTAAATACCCGAATCATTTCTCGCTCCGAGGCTGCCCTTTTCCAATTCGTGCTTAGGATCCATGGGGTTGAACCTGCTATCGTGTATTTTCATTACAACATATACAACCCCCAAGAATTCCGGGGTGGAGTCAGCAAGGTCCGAAGCCCCGGTCTGAATCCTGGGACCTTTCCCTTGAGGGAACGTGATTTCATGAAGAAAGCGTTCTCTCAGGCGCCTTTTCTTCAGGCAGCGGGTTTGGATTCTCTGGCCAGCCCACCAGGGCAGGCGAATTCCGTCTCGCTGCCCTTCCAGGGTGCATCGCGACGCCCGCGGAAAGAACACCGGTAGGAGCATCCGGTGCGAACAGCGGGCGAGGATCTTTAGGTTATTAGCTTGACGAGCTGCGTTCGTTTGAAACCTAACCAGACTACGATCAGTTCAAGGTCGCCAACGGCTAGAACAGGAGGTGTACTCACAGCCAGAAGCAGGTAGTCAACACTTAGCCTTGGAGGTTGACAAGGGAGCTTCACCTTGCAAAGGCACTGGATCTTGTCCTCGTCCAATGGTACATCCTTGCCGCGAGCAGGCGGTGCATCGTGCGCGAAATCTGATGATACATTAACGCCCGCAACTTGACATCGGCATAGCCTTCCAAAGAAGCCCCTTACTTAGGGCTACAGCAAGCCCATGTCTCGGAACTCACGCTCGGCTCGTTCGTAGAGGGAGGTGGGGATGTCCTGGTACGGGCGCCGAGGGTAGCCGGCGTTGATTCCTCTCATTCTGAGCACGGAGTACGTCATGGTTAGGGTAGGTCCGTACTTCAGGATCGCCCTGGCTTTCACGACCCGAACCTGAGCCTCCCCAGTCTTCTGGGGATCGCCACGCTTCCATGTCTGATAGAAGGAGGCCATCAGTTCCGGGAACACATTGGCCAACCCGGAGATCACCCCGCTCGCGCCGGCGTCCAGGGCAGGGGCAGCGATTGCCTCGGTTCCAATGATGAAGGTGAAATCCGGCTGCTTGACTTTGAGCAAGTACAGGTAGAAGTTGACCAGATCGAAGGACGAATCCTTAACGCCGGCCAGGCCTTCGTCGGCCAGTTGGGCCAGCATATCAGGAGAGATCGGGTTGCCCGATAGCCCAGGGTTGTTATAGAGAAATACCGGGATGTCGACGGCCTCAAGAATAGCGCGGTAGTGGTCGAGAAGCTGATCGGACGTATACCGATAGTAGTAGGGTGGGATCGCACCCACGGCATCAGCCCCAGCGGACTGCGCATGCTTGGCCAGCTCTACAGTTTGGGCGGTGCTCACCGCTCCCACGTGCACGATGACCTTGCAGGACCCTTTTTCCTCGATCACAACTTCCGCCACCCGCTTGCGTTCATCGGTGGTCATCAGCGGACCGCTGCCATAGGTTCCACAGGGGTAGAAGCCATCGATATGTTTGGCCTGAAAGCTGACAACCTCCCGTTGTGCTGCCTCGTCGAACTTACCGTCTTTCCCGAAGCAGGTGATCACTGGGGGGATGATTCCTGTGAACTGCTTGTTCATGAGTTTAGTTCCTCCTGATCAAGATTGTCTGTGGTGAGCCATGGCCTGTGGATTCAGGATGTTCGGACATTCTATGGACTGCATGGCGTCAATAATGGTCTGTGCGCATATCCGGTCCATGTGCTCCATGGATTCGTAGGTATAGGCAGCGATGTGCGGGGTTGAAAGCACATTGTCCAACCCTATAAGCGGGCTGCTCCTGGGTGGTTCCACCGCGTACACATCCACCGCCGCGCCAGCGATTCGCTTCTGCTGTAGGAACTCAAACAGCGCTTCCTCGTCCACCAGCTCCCCCCGAGCCAAATTCACAAGGTAGGCTGTGGATTTCATCATTTCAAGCTCGTTCCTACCGATCATCGCTTTGGTGGCAGCGACGAGGGGCACGTGCAGCGTGACGACATCCGAGTCCCGCAGCAGCTCCTCCATCTCAACGTAGCGCACCTTCGAATGCGAGAGCAGAGCCGGGTTGTGCACGATATCGTATGCCAGCACCTCGGACCCGAAGCCACCCAGCCGGCGGATCACGGCCAGACCGATCTTACCGGTCCCCATAACCCCAATCTTAAGCGCGCCAAGATCGTGGCCGACGTAGCGCTCCCAACCTCCACTCTTGGTGGACTGCACAGCGCCATAAACGCCTCGTAAAAGCGCTAGCATCATGGCGATGGTCATGTCCGCCACGGCCTCGGTGTTCGTTCCGGGCGCGTTCGCCACCAGAATCCCAAGCTTGGTGGCTGCCTGGATGTCGATGTTATCGACGCCAACCCCATGCTTCATAATCATGCGAAGGTTAGGACCGGCCTCCAGCACTCTCTTGGTAATCGGATCAGCGCCACTGACCACCACTTCTGGATTCTCTCGAGCTACGATCTCAACCATCTTGGACTCGTCAAGAGGCCGTTCTTCAGGAGGGATTCGCCACACGTCGAATCCCGCACCTTTGAGCAGCCTGGCGCCCACTTCAGACAACTGTCCAAAGGAGCGGGAGCTTACCACGACACGCTTCACGCCGTACCTCCTGGAATAGGAAACTTGAACGCCTCAGGCCCCAATCACATCTTGGAGCGAAGGCTTAGAGCATACCCAACTGGTCGAGTGCGCTGTGGATGTTGGCCTTCTCCTCTTTTGTCGCCGCTACGAAGGGGGACCGGGGATAGGCTTGCATCACGCCACGTATCTCCAGCATGGCGTACACCGCTAACTGTGTGGAACGCGCTAAGTACATGACCTCACGCAGTTCGTTCACCTTAAACTGAGTCTGCCGGCAGGCTTCAAAATCGTCCTCCATGCCCTCTCGCCACATCTGACCGCAGATCTCGGGGAAGGCGTTCCCCAAACCCGGGATGTAGGCCTCCGCGCCCAGTGATCGAGCTGCCGTCCACATGGCCTCCGTACCCAACACCACATCGAATCCATCCGGGGCCAGCTCTCGCATGTAGGTGGCGAACGTGCGGATGTTAAAGGTCGCGTCCTTGATGCCATGCAGCCCCAGATCCTTCAAGCGCTTGAGGACATCCAGAGGGGTCTCATACCCTGAGAAATTCGGATTGTGGTAGAGGTAGACCGGAAAGCCGGACGAAACCGCCCCGAGCATTCCTTCATAGAAAGCCAATATGCC
>CAYLOP010000167.1:0-6430 GCA_964385305.1 uncultured Anaerolineaceae bacterium
GGAGGACAGCCTGCGGCGCCTGGATGTGGAAGTGATCGATCTTTACCAAACGCACTCCTACGACAAGGACACGCCGATCGACGAGACGCTGCGAGCGATGGATGATCTGGTTCGGCAGGGGAAGGTGCGTTATGTTGGGGCTTCGAATCTACCAGCCTGGATGCTGATGGAAGCGCTCTGGCGCGCGGACCGTGATGGCACGGTCCGCTATGAATCCCTGCAGCCGCACTACAATCTGGCCTACCGCGAGGAGTTCGAGCGCGAGCTACTGCCGGTGTGTGAGAATTTCGACATCGGCGTGATCCCCTATTCCCCGCTGGCTGGCGGCTTCCTGACGGGAAAGTATGCGCGGGATCGAGCGCCCAAGAGCGCCCGCCTGGGGGGCATCAAGACACGTTACTTCAATGAACGCGGGTGGCGGATTCTGGATACGGTGCGTGCATTGGCGAAGGAGTTGGAGACTGTCCCGGCGGCGGTGGCGTTGGCGTGGCAACTTGCCAACCCGGTTATCACGGCGCCGATTGTGGGCGCTAATACTCCGGAGCAACTTCGGGAGAGCCTGTTGGCGATGGAGATCACGCTCACGGTGGAACAGATGGAGTGCTTGGATCAAGCGTCGGATTGGGTGGAACAGGGGGACGAGGCGTAGCTGGGGAGGGATGTCGTCGGGCGCATCACGATGCGCTGCAATTTTGTCTTTCGCATTCGAGATCAAAATGTAGGAGCCGACTATGGTGTCGGCCCGTTAACGTGCGCATACCCAGTGCACCCCTACAGGATTCTTCACATACGAAATCAGCCCGTCGGGGGCAGCTCTTGTTGAAATTGTGGTTTCGAAATCTCCGCGATCTCGGACAATCTGAGAAGTTATGTGATAATCGTGGTGCGCCGTCCTTATTCCGATTTCGGTGTGGAGAGCAACAATCCGATGTCCATGGAGCCAACCTTTCGCATCGCCTTCTGGTTGATCTTCGGCGGGATGCTTGCACTGCAGGCCTATTTTGCTGCACGGGTTCGTCTGGCAGGGGAGTGTGTTGCTGCTGACCGCAAGGCGATCGAGCGCGAAGGTTGGTGGCACGCTGTCGTTCGGACTATCCGTGCCATCTCTCTTGTCGCTTTTCTTGTGCTGTATGTTATCAACCCGCCGTGGCTCGGGGTGCTCTCTGTATCCTTTCCTGATGGGTTGCGCTGGATGGGGATCACCCTGGGAGTCGTCAGTCTTGCGCTCTATGTATGGTCTCGGGAAACGCTTGGGGTGGCATGGTCATCCCAACTGCAAATGTGCGCGAAGCACCATCTGGTGACCACGGGGCCCTACGCCTGGGTACGCCATCCGATCTATTTGGCTATGATGGGCTTTATGACCAGCATCGCCCTCGTCACTGCGAACGGGTTCTTGATTGCTTTTCTTGTGATCTCGATTTTGGATCTAGCACTCCGCATTCCCAAGGAGGAGCAGATGATGGTCGAGGCGTTCAGCGATGAATACCTGGCCTACATGCAAAGGACGGGCAGCTTGTTCCCAAAATGGGGCGTCCAATAAGCAGAGAGTCTTGACGAGAATATCCGTTGTAGCGACACCCCGATGGGGCTTCTAGATATAGGGTTCCTCAACAGGAAGCCCCGCCACCGTTAACGACATGCGGGACGGACGGCGGGGCGCCCTTACAGGACGATGCCGCTACCGGTCGCGTCGCATGCCGGAAGGCAGCCGGTTGGCGACTGCATGTCGTTCGATCAGGTGGGTTGGCGCGGGGATGTGGGTGCATCGTGCGGGAGGAAGGAATCTCCCTTCACGGGACGGGACTCCGTTCTGACGGGTTGAAGCTAATCTGGCCTGTGTATGAGGAATCGGACTGGAGCGCCGCTCTTCGGCGCCCCAGATCTCTAATGGTATAAGCTGTCAAGCAAATGACCACCAGCCTACATATGGAGCGCCGTTGGTGGGGACATTTGCTTTCACCTGCCAAGTGAGATGGATCACAGTGATGAGACGGCGCGTTCCAACGCATTCCTCAGATTTCGTACTTTCGCCTCTACCACACACCCTTTGGTGTTGGGCGGATTACGGACGCTGGATCCTGCATGAGCGTACGCCACACCCGTTTCTCTTACCAGCTGCTCGATATTTTCGCTGCTCACGCCACCTGCCAGGAGAAGGTCAATCCGACCTGCCGCCTGTTCGCGGAAGGCTTGTATCTGGGGGATGCCATCGACCGCTTTCCCCCCCAGTCCTTGACCACCGGTTGTTCGTACGCTCCCTACGCCCAGTTTGATAAGCGTTTCTAATGCCTCCTCAGGGTCTCGGGTAAGCTCCCAAGCCAGGTGAAAATGGAGCGGGATATCCCATGCAGCCTGCTGCAGCGTTTGAACTGCTTCGGTGTCAATCTCTTCCCCCTCTGTCAGTGCGCCAAGCAAGAATCCATCCGCCCCGCGCTCAGCCGCCAAACGGATGTCCGCACACATAACCGCCAGGTCGTCCGGAGAAAGCACCATTCCATTGGCATGTGTCCGCACCATGACGATCACAGCAATATCGACTCGGGAGCAGATGCGTTCCACCATTCCAGCAGTAGGGGTCAGACCATTCTCGATAAAATCGGACTTAAGATCCAACTGCGTTGCACCTCCCGCTTGAGCTGCCAGGGCATCTGACACCGTTTCTGCGATAATCTCTAGCATGTTGATTGCTCCTTATGCCACACATTCCACAAGCGAATACGCTTGGCAGTTCCTTTACGACAGCGATTCATAAGTTACGGATCCGGGCCCAATACTTCTCATGGTAATGACGATTGGCTTCCATACCTCCCTCGAGGTTCCCGCTCCAATAGATTTCCGGTTCAATACCCGCTTTGTGCAATTCAGCCGCCGCCTGAACCAGAACCGCATTGATGATAAAGGAGCCCGTGATCGTTGAGGTTGGTCCCAGGCCTTGGTCCAGGCTCTCCAATTTCAAGCAAGTGTCTCCGACTTTGCCGCAGTTATCAATCACCACATCAGCCACATCAATGAGCTTCTTACCGCTGGAGTGACGCGCGTTGAGACTATTGGCGTAGGTGACGGAGCAAATTGCGATAACCTTCACCCCTCTCTTTCTCGCCTCCATGGCTACGTCAATCGGCATGGCGTTGTTGGCTGAATTTGAGACCGTCAATAATGCGTCGGGGGGTGCTATCTGGTGATAATCACAGATAATGGGACCGGTTCCTTCCAGTTTCTCCATGTAAGCACTTTTGGTGATCTCGGTCGTGCCGATCATGCTCGCCTCCAGGATTGCATGGATCGGGACCAAGGTCCCTGCTCTCCAGAACACATCCTCCGTAAGGCAATGCGAATGACCTACCCCTAAAGTATGCAGCAGCCCACCATCTGCAATGGCCTGGCTTACGATTTGCGCGGCTTTTTCGATCTTGTCGCTCTGTCTGCTGTGGATTTTCTCTAGCATCTCCAAGATAGCCTGGTAATACTCCTGATGTTTTTTCATGAAGCGACCTTTCATTTTTCCGTAGGAGCCGACGGCGAAGAGGCACTTGTGTTGGTTGCTTTATGGGGATCGACAGATCCATCACAAAACAGTTTCAGGATATGTCCGGCCAGATTGCACTCGCTCTCAGCGGTGATCAGAATATCCATCGCATGATTCAACAGAATGGAAGGCGCAATCCCTGCGCCGCGCGCCTCCGCCGTCAACAGCGAGTGCTGAATGCGGCGCGCTTCGCCGATATGCTTCTTGGCTTCCGTAAGGAGTCCTTTGGCTTCCTCGGAACGACAGTTCTGCGAAGCATCTAATGCCTCGTAGACTCTGCTTTTTGCGTCTCCGGCCAGCGCAATGATCTGAAGACAAACCTCCTCCACGTTACCATTTCCTACCGTTACATGCGTCTCCAATTCGCCCATCCAATCTATCCTTTGCTAAAGTGCATTTGATTGAATTCAAACGGTTGCATTCTACTCAGGCATCCCAGAAGCCGCGATAGATGCCCGGCGTAAGCTATTGTTTCTAAAGATCGCCTTATCCTATATTGTACAGATTCAACTGCCCCTCCTTGCAGGAAGTCTATTGGCTCGAGCGGAAGCCTGGGCCGTTGAAGCGCTAATACCTGTACCAGCTTCAGCCACGGAGCCTCCTGATCCCTGCATATCTCTCCTAGGCAGCCAAACCCGAAGGACGTTTCCTGCAAGCTACTTGATCACGTCGCCGGGGTTCTCGCGCGCCCTTATCCGCTCCCACGCCTTGATGAAGGGGTACCAGATAAGCGTGGCTCCGACGAGCACCACCAGACTAACGATGATAGATCGCCAATCACCACCTGTTGCGAGAAAGCCCGAAACAATGGGAGGCGCTATCATCGGGATCATTACGTAGGGAGCCGTGACCCACCCTATGCTTACCATGATCCACGCAAAAGTCACACCCCAGATCCCGGAAAGCAGGAAGGGGATGATGAGCAGTGGGTTAAGAATGATGGGAAGTCCAAACATCACGGGTTCCCAGATGCAGAAGAAACCCACCGGTGCATTTAATCGCCCCAGCGTCCGGAACGAGCGGAGCTTTGAGAATAACAGGATTCCGATGACCGGCCAAGTTACTGCGCCAGACCAGAGTGCCAGACCATCCAGGAACATGCTTGTGCCGATATGCGGGATAGCCAGACCCATCGCGGCCGCCTCTGCATTCTCTGTCGCCGCCATAGTCCAGAAAGGCATAGCCACGGACTGTACCACAGTGTACCCATGGATACCTACACTCCATGCCAAGCGGTTGATCAGCGCTTCAAGATTGAGAGCCAGGAGCGAATCGCTTGCCACTACCAGGGGCTGGAGCAGACGCAGGATGAAGCCGTTGAAGTCGAAGTTAATGACCACCCGGATGAGCCAGATTATGCCCATGAAGGACAGACCTGGCGTAATGGAGGCAAACATATTGGTGATGCCTTCCGGCACTTCTTTGGGCATCTTGATCGTGATTTTCTTCTCGTAGAAGAACTTCACAATCAGGACAGAAAGAACACCCACAATGATGGCGCTGAACAAGCCTGTTCCGCCCATGCCGCCAAGCGGTATCGCGCCATCTTGAGGCGGCGAAAGGATCAGGAACCCAACCACCGAGAAAATCGCTGGCATAACTGGATCCATGCCCAGATTTCTTGCCAGTCTGTATGCGATGGTAAAGGAGCACACAAGCCCCAGAAGGCCAAAAGTGTAGGTCACCATTACCATCAATGAGCCCAGGAAGGGGGATACAAAATCCATCCACGCCTGGACCGGGAAAAAAGCGACAATCAAGAATACGCTGCCGATCAGCATCAATGGGATGGTGTCCAGAAAAGCTTGCCGGATGGCACTGACATATTTGTTTTCAGTGAACTTCGCCATCCCGGGAGCCATCTTTTTCTCGACCCAAGCAGCAGTGGCATCCAAGAAACCCGTTCTTTGTGTATTTTCCATTTACCTCTCTCCCTTCTATCGTATTTCCTTATATGCTTCAACGGCCAAGGCGATCGCTTTCTCTGCATCAACATGCCCGTAGACTTGCATGGGTATGTCAACGACCGGGACTCCTACGGGATCCAACAACTTCTGAAACACGGCTTTGTTAAAGCGTACCTGTGGAGATAAAAGGACAACATCACATTCACCCATCCGGTCCTTCAATTGGTCCGGGCTGACAAATTGAGCTTCAACACTCAAACCTTTTTCTTTGGCAAACTTTTGCATCTTCTCCGCCAGCAACGAAGAAGAGAGCGCATAGGAACAGACTACGAAAACACGCAACTTATCACTCATGGCAAGCTTCCTCAACCGATTTCGATGAAGTGAGAATCTCTCTCAACGGAGTACAGGCAAACCAACGGATTGCTCCATACTTTTAACCAGGCTGGTTGCTTCTGTATAAGCATTTCAATCAGCCTTGCAGAATTGCAGGTTCAGCATGGCACGATCGCTGAACCCCAGATACAAGAAGAGAACCTGATTTTCGAATTGGATAGAATCCATTTCGTATGCTGCATCAGACCTAATGTCAATCCCTTGGTTTCGATACCCTTCCGGAATGTATAATTTCACCTCACCTCTGTTCCACCCTGGCTTTGAAAAAACCAGCGACAATACATTTTCTTGATATCTCCTTTGTATCTGCAAGCGATGGATGGTTGTAGATATCAAGTCGGGCCTGTCACCCAATGGTTTTGTAAAGAGTTCACACTTGCAGTACCCCACATCCATAATCTCCCGCTTATGGTACGCACACGGACAGCTTATGCGTTTATCGCGGACAAGGTCCCCGCTTATATCCGCTATCCTGCAGGGACAATAGAGGTATCCATATCGCTCGAGATTGAAAAGGAGTCCTTCAACCTCCCGCATCAAAGTTGGCTCATGGATGTTTAATTGCAAGTCATGCGCATCGGCAAATTCTTGCAGCAAA
>CAYLOP010000168.1:0-6310 GCA_964385305.1 uncultured Anaerolineaceae bacterium
CCGGCGGAAAGCATCCAGCTGATCGGGCATCGTGATAAGCAATATCTCGCGTATCCCTGCTAGCATGAGCATCGAGAGTGGGTAGTAGACCATTGGTTTGTCGTACACTGGCAGCAATTGCTTGCTGACCACCGTTGTCAATGGATATAAGCGCGTCCCTTTACCGCCTGCCAGGATGATACCTTTCATGCCTGCGTTCCTCTTTCCTTATAATTTTTTTGTATCCATTCATCATAGCTTGGACGCGCTTGGATGGCCTTGATCCATGTCCCATTGGATAAATACCAACCCACTCCCCGAATGTAGGCGATTGTCTCCGCAGATCCACCGCGACGTCGAACATCGCGCCCGCGACCGCCCACACCAATTTCCCCTGAGGCCGCTGGATTTGATAGTGCAAACCGCGCAGCGTGCCCCTTCTCGATCCGGAATGGTTGTCCTGCACAAATGGAAGTGACATCCCCGCCTCAGCAAACCGACGAGCCTGGTACGTTTCCATGAAGAAGCCGCGCTCATCCTGGAAGATCTCGGGCTCGATGATAAGCACGTCTGGTATGGAGGAGGGGATGATCTTCATGATTGCCTAAGGCTCCTGAGTAATTCTAACGTCGTTCACCCCCACCTACAAGCTCGCCTGAATGAAACCTTGGATATGCCCAAATGCATGCGTTTGAGCGAGCGGAAACCATAGCGATTAATCGCCTTGAATTTCTGATGCAATCCCTGGAGTCGCTGGAAAACGCCTTTCGGTAATCCACCCTGCTGCAAATGCCAGCCCATCACCTAACGTTGTCACCGCGCGCATCACGAGCGTAATACCCAGCGCACGCCCCGGCGTAAAGAGCACGCCAAGCACGGCAAGCAGGATGGCGTCTCTAATCCCAAGTCCCGCAGGTGCTCCCGGTGTGATAAAACCCGCAACCCAAGCCACACAAAATGTCCCTGTGAGTACCCATAAGGCACCCTTCCCAACATCGAATAGCCATTGGGCAAGAACGCTCAGGGAACTCCCCATAAGAAAGAAGCCGAAAATGTTGAGGGCAAGGCATGCGGCAAGAATCTTGATCCTCGGCAATTGAATTTCTTCGCCGATTTGAAGGCGTTTGAGCGGACCTGGGCGCCATCGAATGAATATCCATTGCACAACAATGGGCATGAAAATGGCAACAAGCGCCAACAAGACCAACTGCCACAGAGCAGGGATATCCGTTGTCTCATTGAAAATACTCCTGCCAACCCCAAGAAACGCAACGATCGCAATGATACTGCTTGCGACGATAGACCAGGCGATTTCGATGATCATTGTGAGAACGACAATCGGAATCCGAAGACCATGCGCCTTGGAGAGCGCTATACGACCCACATGCTGCCCGACATTACCTGGGATGTATTTCGCAAATTGCGCTGTCGCAAAAATCGCCAGGATCTCATCGAGCCGTCTTGACTCACCGCTACCATGGAGCAACAGGTGCCATGTAATCCCCCCGACGAGAATAACGAGGAGATAGAGAAGTGTTGAAACCGCAAACGCCGTCAGCGCATGACGATCCCATGTCAGTTCGGGGAATGACGCGGCATGCTGGATTGTGAACCGTATGAAGAAATAGACAGCCAACCCCATTAGAATGAGGCCCAGGATTCGGGTTGCTCTTTTTAATCTCATGATCTATGCCCAAGACTCCGTAATCCACGACCACGCAAGTGAGGCTGAGCGCGCATCTACGTGGAATAACGGACGAAATAGGAATTCATTATAACCCAGCAGGTTCGCGGCGAAGATCAGTCTCGCACCGACGTTAGCTCGTGGATGACCTCGATCATGCTTCTCCCAATTGCAGAGGGGCTGATCCGTTGCTGAACTTCCCTATGGAGGTCTTTTCGCAGATAGTTCTCTCGCTGAGTCCTGACTTCGTTCACTGCTTCAAGCAGTGCGTTGGGATTTCCGGGCGGCACAAGCATGACCCCCGGCATGTTGGGATCAAGCAGCTCGCGGATCGCTGGCGAATCCATCGTGATCAGTGGTTTTCCAGCAAAGAGAATCTGAAATACTTTATTCGGGATAACGCGGGCGGCTTTCCCTGTCGAGCCGAAGATCCCGAGGCAGACATCTGCAGTGTGGATATGCGTAATTAATTCGCGATAAGGAACCCATGGAATCCATGTGAGATTCTTCACCGGCTGCTCATCAAGCAGACTTCGGATGGCTTCGACTTGCTGCCCCATGCCGATGACGGTCCATTGGATGGCATCGTCTTCCGATTGCTGGGCAGCTTGAATGATCGTCTCGATCCCATGCAGAGGGATAAACTGGCCATAAAACAGCACCGTAAAGAGCGCATTAAGAACCTTCGGCTCATCTGGACCCGCCTGACACGGGAAGGCTTCAGGTTCGGCACCGACAAAAACAGTTGCCAGCTTGTTCTTCGGAAGGGAATAGGTGCGGGCGAAGTATTCTGCGTGCGCATCCGTATCTAGGACAATTCGATCCGCCGCTCGGCAAGCGAGCCACTCCCAGGCGAAGATGAATTTCGCAAACACGCTTGACCCACGGATCATCTTCCGATCTTCGACCATCATTTCGTAAAGGGGTAGGAAGGCATCCCATACAATCCTGGCGCCCCGGAGCCGAGCAAAAGGCCATAATACAAGGACGTCCAACTGTCCCAGATATCCTACGTATACAAAGTTGTGATCAGGTGCCCTCAGATAACGGAAAATCAAGCCGGGGTAACTCAGCAACCATTTAAATGCAAGCTGGAACTTAGCGCGAAGTCCCCGAACCTGACTTTTATCCTCAACCCCAGTCCATACATCCGTGTGACATTCCTCCAAATCAACGCCGTTTTCTCTCAGACCGCGCATCAGAATCCGCGTGCGTGGTTTGCCAAGATCATAGGTGCCCCACGCGATGATTTTCATAAAAGTTGAAGCCTCCTATTGTGAATTGCACCCCACTGTAACTTACAGCATGTAGGGCAACGCTACCTCGTATAGAACTCAGTAACAAGTTACGGTTCCCTGGTTATCCATACATCATGCCGACATTAACCGAGGAGATTTACCTTCGATTTTAAAGGGCTAGAAAAATGGGAGTGACTGATAACGCCATTCATCTTTTAGAAACTCACCAAGTCTTTTCCTAACGAGCGGCCACAAAAAACCGAACGTGAGAACCACAATTAAAGAATTTACCGTAATCAATCCCGTTACTTTTGAGTCCTGAAGAACAGCAAGATTCAATCCACTCTTGTTAGCGAGCAGATACCATGTGGCCATGGCAGTATAAATGAAGGAGAAAAAATTCTTCTCGACGGCTATAAACGGGATCACAATTGCTAAATATTGATTCGCGATGTATGGAGAATAGATGACTAAAAGTGCTACATAACACAAGAGCAAATCGAATAGGTTTCGTTTTCTTAATAAAAATCCAGAAAACCCAAGCATCAAATAGAAGATGATGTGGGGAGTCGTAAAAAAACGGATGATGTTTGGCACAAACCAATGCCAAAATGGGGCACTTTGTAAAAGCGGAGCTCCTTGGTAGAGGAAGACGTTTTGGATAATCCCCTCCCTGCCTTCCATCCAATACGGAGCAAAACTTATGAGAAATACAACAAATGGCAAACCCAATATCACAATCTTTGACCGCCATCTTCTGTGTTTTATTGCCAACCAAACAGGAAAAGCAAACAACACATGCTTGGTGATAAGAGAGAGACCAAGGAGCAGAAGTGCTAGAAGATTCTTGCGATTAAGCGGTTTGTCATCTTCGTCGCTTAACAAAAACACCGCAAACATACCAATCAAAATCGCGAGATTATCAAATTGTCGATGAAATCCTGAGATGATGATTGATACAGGGTTTAAAAAGAATAACGCAGCGCTGAATAAACCATACTTTTCCATAAGCACAAAGTAGATGCCGACATCAATGATGGTAAGTACAATGGAGACTGCAAAACTGAATGCAAAGATATGATCTTCAGCAGCCGATGTCATCCAATACAAGAAGTGAAGGACGTTGAACCAAACGGGGCCGTAGTTATATCTATGTGTACCTGCGTATACATTTCCCCCCAGTTCCATGATTCTGGCAACATTGGTGTAGGAGAGGAAATCGTAATTGTATCCAAAACGTGCCACGAAGAGGCGTGCGAAAATGCCTATAGTGAAGATAATGCCAACGGCTAATCTGGTCTTCTTGACTTTGCTGGATAGAGAACCGCCCAAGGATCATACCTCACTTGCCGGCGACGCTTTTTCAAATTAGGCAGTGATCAACAACAAATTTTAACAATGGATCAGGAGAGTCACTCTCCCAAATCAAACTCGCGCTTTCTTATTCGGTAACTAATTTCTTCGCAAAGACGACGATTTCTAGCAATTAAATCCGCCAAAATGCCCAGCAAGATCGTTTGGAAACCCAGCATCATAAGAATAGCTGCCACGATCAAAGACTGGACATGCCCTGCCCCCCCATCCACGAGGAAGTAATAGCCAAAACGAATCAATAAGATCGCTCCACCCGTAATTAAAACTAGGCCAAGCGAGAGAAAAACCCTCAACGCCTCATACATGAGGAAGATGCGCAAAATCGTGCCGGCCGAGTTCAAGATGTATTGCGGGATGCTCCGCATCAAGCGCGAATCCCTGAGCCTGACATTGGTCTGAACGGGTATCGAGGTGATGTTAAGCCCTTTCTTCCCCGCCTGGATGATCGTCTCCAGGGTATAGGTGTAGCTCGAAAAGACCGCCAGTTGCAAGGCGGCTTCACGCGAGAAGGCGCGAAAACCGCTTGTCGCATCCGGTACACCCGTTCCTGATGTCCAGCGAACGACCCAGCTACCAAGTTTTTGTAATCGCTTCTTGACTGCAGAGAAATGCTTGATCGTCTCAACCTGGCGATCTCCAATCACAATGTCCGCTTCACCTGCAAGGATTGGTTTCACCAATTCCGAGACATACTCGCCGCGATATTGGTTATCACCATCGGTGTTTACGATGATATCGGCGCCCAAGCGCAACGCCGTCTCAAGGCCAACTCGAAAGGCATTCGCGAGACCTTTGTTCTGCGGCAGCTTGACGACATGATGAACGCCTGCTTCTTTCGCTAGTTGGGAGGTACTATCTGTACTCCCATCATCAATGACGAGAAACTCTATTGTATCGATGCCCTTCACATCCTGCGGCAAATCGGCAATCGTAAGGGGCAATGTATCTGCTTCATTAAAACAAGGAATCTGGATAATCAGTTTCACGGAGTAGCATCCTCATAGCGAGCGTTATGTGAAAGATATCATGAACCGAAAAATAATGCACAGAATTTCGATATCCCAAATCCTTATCGAGGATCTGGATTGCTTTGACCATGCGTACCTGCATTCAGGTTCTCCTGAAAGTTTGCGTGAAGGAGGATTGCCGTTATCGTGAGAAGGACACTCGTTGGAAAAAAGGATCTCGGAAAGACCAATTTCAGCCAACCAAACAACCCGCCATATGCAGGACTCACATCGCCGTACACATAATTTCCGACGTAGAACAAAACCACGGTTACCAGTCCAGTTCCGATAGTCACAAGCAACCATGCAAACGCCAGGGGATTCCTCCCCGGGAGGAGCTCTCGTAAACGTGAAAGCAGCAAAACTCCGATCAAGGGGAAAAGCAATCCCCAGATGGATATATGAAACAAGTATCTGCGCATATAGCCCAGGATGATGCGTATGGGATGTAGATCAACCCCATTCTCCTGCACTGACATTACGAAGTTACGCCACGCCGTGGCTGCGTCGCCAGCACTTGCCCCGTACAAACGGTTGAAGATGAGCCAACAGCCGCTGAGCAAAATGAATAATCCCAACAGCGCAAGTGGATATATTTTGCCGCGCCTCGTTATCCACTTGGCAGCGATCAGACCTGCGAGAATTGCAGACGCATACAGCAACCCTTCCACACGTGAAAAACTCGCCAACGCCAATAAAATCCCACATAAGAACTGTGATCCTCGCTCCTGATTGAATATTCCCCTCACGCCATAGATGGAACCAAGTACGAGATAGCAAGTCATAGGCAGATTGGCATAGCCTATGGTCGCGTGGTGGTAAATGTGAGGAACGGTCGCCAGCAAGAGCACGCCAAAGCCTGCCACTTTATCGTCTAAACCATTCCTCCGCCAAAAAGCGAAGCATCCAAGCAACATCGACAGGTAAAAAATCGGGAAAATCAACTTCGACCCCGGCAAGATATCCCCGCTGGTGAGTTTAAAGAGTGTGACCTGCAAGGGAATATTCAGCGGATATCCCAACCCATA
>CAYLOP010000169.1:0-6301 GCA_964385305.1 uncultured Anaerolineaceae bacterium
CACAAATAATCGGACGCACGTTCGACCACCTTCAAGCTACTTGACTACAAGGTTGCATATGAAATCCCCTCAGGTCTTCTCATCGATTGATTCTAATCATCAAGCCACCCGCAATTCACGATGAACATCAACGGGTCTGTTTGGATGAGTTGGCACACCGCAGCCAGTGCTATCCTAAGCCCGAACGGATGCAATCGCCCTTATCTTCTCTGGTAGATATTCTACAAATTCGTTTCCGGAGATTTGTCTCACAGCCATTTCCATTTGGTCCTCCTTGAGGGCAGGATCTAGGAATTGCCTAGCAGCGATCATGGCATCTTTCAGATCGCCCCATGGCAATTCTAGCTCTCGTCGGAGTCTCGGGAACGATCTCGACCATGCAGGGGGAGGATCTGGAAGTTGGTCTGGAACCTTGTGTGTGGCTCGCGCTTTGAAAACCAGGCTGACCGCACGCGTGAGATCGCTGCTCTCCAACTCCGAAGTCATGGCGATCAGCAGGATATCGATGAGATCCTTGACACGGGTATTCTCTCGCGTTCCGTACTCGCGTGTATAGGCGTGGATCTTTTCTGCGAGATGTTGTGGCACAGGATAGCTTGGGAACGTTGTTGGTGTTATCCCCGCGAATTCCAGGAGCGGAGGTCCGGTGAGGTTTTCCGGCGCGACCAACATCGGATCTCCCGTGCCGACATCCACACGAAACCGTTCAAATGTCCTTCGGTCGAGCAATGAATGCACTGGATATCGAAAGCTTCCGGGCTGATCGCCCAGATCGGTGTGAATAGCTTGTCCAACCTCGAAGGAGAACCAATCCTTGAGGTCAGTAGAAGCCGCATCGATGAGTGCGCTATGAGCCTTGTCTGAGGATTGCTGTAGCAGAAGATCAACGTCTTTGGTCGTGCGTGCTCTTGCGCCGATTCGTAGCTGCAGCGCATATCCACCCTTAAGTACCCAGAGTTCGGGACTGGCGACGATAAGCCGTGCGAGCATCCGATCGAAAGCGACCATCTTGCGCAGCCGCATGAGGGGTTCACCCGTCGTCAAGCTGCGATTGCGCAGACGGTCCTCCAACGCACGTCGAAACGCACTACCATCCTTGTATTTCATTTCTCCCCCTCGCCGAGCGCCCTCAGAATCAGCCGGCGAGCTCTGCCGCCATACCGCCCGGCGGCCTGTCGTAGCGCCCGCATATCGGTGAGGCCCCGGTCAAGGGCTTCTATGATGGCTTGGCGGATGTGTTCTTCCGAAAGGCCCGAGCGTGCGACATCAGCGATTGTCCTAGTTACCGTCGTGACAGGAAGCCCGTCCCTCACGGTGATCTCCGCAGCCGTTATGTGGTTCGTATGAAGCCGGAGGTCATTTCTCCTACGAGATGCGGTTCTCGGTACTGTGACATGGACCTCGGAGGGGATGACATCCGTTAGATCATAAAGCGCCAGTGCGCTATCGTGCGATATCGTCGAATCCGGCCCGGTTCGGAGCCAGGCAACAACGAGGTCTTCAAAAGGCGAGGTGGGGAAACGCGTGAGTCGGTAAATACCTCTTTTGATGCGAGAGAAAAGCCCACCCTTCGCGTAGTACGAAAGGCGCTCATCGCTGAAGCCCGCCTGATGCGCTTGCCAAGTCGTGAAGTAGCCACCCTGGCTTTCCGCTATTCGATAAAGATGGTCATGATCAGGATACGTCATAATGTGTGCAAAACCTTCGGATAATACTAAGGTATTGCACACATAGTAGCATATAGGCTCACTATTGTCCACTGTCACAGCAATCCGCGTTGTAGTGAAGGTCCAGGGATACCCTGGCCGATGAATGGTGCTCAGAGCCTCACGCGCTTCTGTTTCCCCAACCTTGAACATGCCAGTGTCTTAACCTTGCTCGGTATTTGCATGCAGAAGTCGATTGATCCCATGGTTGCGGCATCCATGACCCTCCAGGGCATACCCTACCCGGCCGGGGCTGCAATGGTATGTTCTGGATGCGGAATTATTATGCTTGGTTCTAGCGTATGCACCTTGATGGCGGCCCGTCGCTGAAGCTCTCCCATGCGCAGATTCCGTCCTGACCCGGCAGTACGACCGCATTCGGGTTCATAACCCTGCATCGGTCCCCCGCATCGCAGCGCCGCACCTCGAAGTGCAGGTGGGGTCCGGTGGAGCTGCCCGTCGTGCCGCTCTTCCCGACCACGGCGCCGGCGCCGATGACATCCCCGCCCACGACCGAGATGGATGAGGATCCCGTCGGCGCGTTGCCCTTCCCGCTCGGTCCGCAGCACATGTGGCCCAGAATCACCTGCCATCCGTCGTTCTCGATGACGACGGTCCATCCGAGGTAGTAGTTCCAGCCTGCGTAGGTGACCTTCCCGCCATACGGTGTCCACACCAACCGTCCTTGCTCGTGATTCGTGGCCCAATCGATGCCCGTATGCGCTCTCCCGCCGCGCCCCTCGGTATCGCCGAAGCAGCTGCTCATACGGGCAGGCCCCTCGACGGGCATGGCGCATGTGAAGGAAGCCGGACCCGCGTATCCCTCCACCGCCCAATAGTAAGCGCCGCTGCGGAAGCTCGATCCGCCCGGCAGGTCCGGGTCCTTTCCGGTTGGCTGTGGTGTCCCCAGCACCCATCCCCAGGCCTCGTCCTGCGCCCAGGCTGGCATGGAGTCCGCCAGGATGGCCGTGCCCGCGGCCAGGAAGATGAAATACAGGCTGCACAGACAGACGGTGGGCAGCAGGACCGCCAGTGTAATTCGCTTCACATCCCGCCCTCAATACGTGCCCCAGCCCTCGGGGACGGCTACCCACACTCGGATGGTTCCTTGGGGAGTGACGAGCACGCCCCGGCCTGTCCCGAGCCGCTGCAGGCTTTGGGCCATGTGATCGCTCAGCTCCAAGGTCTCCTGGATCCGTTTGGCCTCGACCGGACGCTGCTCCATGAGGAAGGTGTTGCCGACCACAGAGAGAATGCGCCTCCCCACAGGGGAATCGAGGAATTCACCCACCTCCTGGGTCGCCAGCCAGAGCGCCGTGCGTCGCTTGCGAAAGCGCCGTGCCATGCTCTCGATGGCGGCGGCGCCTCCGGGCGCCTCCAGGAGCTTCCATACCTCGTCCAGCATCACGTGTTGGGCGGCCTGCGGGTCGGCGGTGTTGCGGCGCACGACCTCGCCCCACATCAGGCCCAAAACCTGCCAGAGATACACCCGCAGTTGGTCGGACACGTCGTTCACATGCTGCAGTCCGAACACCACGAGCTGCTCGTCTGTGATGTCGAAGGTCGTAGGCGTGTTGAAGTACGGGGCATAGACCCCCTGGGCGTAGGGCCGTAGCATCTCTGCAAGCGACTTGGCGGTGGGGGAGGGCGCCGTCTCCAGAATCCGCACGATATCCGCCAGCCTGGGCGCGTCCTCGTGATGCCATTCTGATACGGTCTGCTCCTGCCCGCATCTTCCCAGCCAGCCGCGATCCTCGATCGCAAGCCGGTAGGCCTCTGCGAGGGCGTTCCATTCGAGCCCTTTGGGGATCGGTTGCCCACGCACCGCGCTGCAAAACGCGATCAGATGTTCTGTCCCGGCCAGGAGCGGGTCCTCGCGGTCCGGGGGGATGTCCAGGATATTGATGCGCTCGCCGGAAGCCGAGCCCACTTCGATGTAGCGGCCGCCGTACTGCTCGCAGAACCCCTGCATCTCGCCCTCGACGTCGACGGCCAGCACGCTTCCGCCGTTCAATTGGGCTGCCACCTGCAGGGATCTCAAGGTCACGCTTTTGCCCGCGCCAGGGCGGCCGAGGATCAGGTAGGAGGGCGTTCTGTCCGCCCTGCTTCCGAACGGATCCACACGGATCGGCAGCTTGGTGCTCTCGTCGATGCCCAGATAGACGCCGTCTTTGTCAGACAGGCGTCTCTGCGCCGGCCAGAAGAAGGTCCCCAGGCTTTGCGGTGTCATGTTGCGCGGTTTCTGGTTCATCGCCAGGAACCCCAGGGGGAGGGTGCTCTTCCACAGGAGCAGCTGGCTGTATCGCGCCGGGAAGGCCTCGGCGCCGATCGTCGTCAGGAGGCTCTCGAGGTCCCGGTTGCGCTTCGCCAGCGTCGGCTCGTCCGGCGCGGTGCGCATCACGAAGAAGCGGATGAACACAGGCGTCTGTCCGGTGGTCTCCATGCGCATGCGCTGCTCCTGCACGGCCCCGACTTCCTGCTGCGCGGCGAAGTTGGCCAGCATTCCCTTGGATGTCTTGGCATGCTCCATGGCGGCAAGCTGCACCTCGCGCTGTCTCAACCGGCTGGCCACCACCGAGGGATCCGCCACCTCCACGTATATCGTCCCGCACCACCCGCCCTCGAGGTTGACCAGGCGGTGGATCATCGCCGGCCGGTTGGGTACGAAATCGTGAACCACATAGCCGGCAGCTTTCACCCCGTCGATCTCGATCCAGCTCTCCCGCTCGAGCACGGTGTCCGGGGCGAGCAGGGATGCGATCTGGTCGGGTGTCAGGTCTGGTGTGAAGATCTCCTGCGGCGGCGCAATCTTTCGAAAAGGCGCCTCGCCGGAGGCCATTTCGATCGCCATAACCTGCGCGCTGAGCGCGGAGGCCTGCGTCGCGGCGGGGTGTAGGGATCGCCAAACCACCTGGCACATCTCGCCGGGTGGTAAGAGCTTCAACGGGATGCCTGAGGTCGTGAACGCGGCAGTGAGGATCCCCAGTCGTTGATGCAAGGTCTCCCGCGCCGCGGGGGCTTTTGCCAGAAGGTTCTCCAGACCGTCGTGCCTGCCATCCCTCCTGGAGAAGAGCAGGGACTTCGTCCCCTGGATACCCGGCCTGTGTGAGAGCGTGAAGATCGTCCGCCATACGATGGGGCTGGTCTCGTCGAACCATGTGGCGAGTGAAGCGGTCATCTCCTGGCCGGCGTGGGCGAGTGCGCCTGCCTGCCGGCTTCTGCGTTCATGAATGCCGGGCGCGTGGGAGGCCCTCTCCCAGCTTGTGGATCGCTCGAGGAAATAACGCAGATCTTCAGTGGGGTCGTAGGGTTCGAGCAGGACGGTCATTTGGAATGTCGTACCGGACGGCAGCCTGTCCAGTGCCGCCTGGTATCGGTTGGCCCATTCGCTGAAACCCTGTCCGGCGAAGCCTATGTCCAGCGGCGGCATCTCGAGCATGATCACGAACGCGCCGTCGCGCGTGACCAGCATGTCCTCCGTAAGGGCCACGATGGGGACGAGCGATGCGGTATCCCCCTGCGGATGGCCGGGAAAGGAATCGGGCCGCATGCCGCGGGTCGGATCGTCCGTCTTGGGTTTGAGCGATCTGAGTATCCTCATCAACCCCTGCTTTTGCCGCGGCGCTGTCGGGTTAGGCTGCCCTCCCTCAGCGCCCCTATGCTTGCCGTTTTCCCGGTTTTGCGCTCCTCCTAGAACCCTCTGCCGAGCAGCCAGGCCTGGATTTCGGCCAGGCCGCCCAGCCAGATCCAGGCCAGCAAGCTCCCCAGAAAGGCGAAGCTCAAGATCGAGAACAGCAAACCCGCGCCCAGCGGAAGCGGCCTGACCCTGACGAGTTCTGCGATTGCCGTGTCTCCGATAACTTCATCGGATCGGATTTCCATCGGTGCGGTCCTGGACACGGCTGTTTGAACCGCCGGGATCGGGAGCGGCGCTTCATTAGCACCCTTCTGCCGAAACCGCCTGCGGCTGTGATAACGGACCACATCGGTCAGGTAGGCCTCGAGGGTCTTGCCGCTGCGCCGGTCGCGCCCAAAGGCGACGGCCAGACCCAGGCCGATCACCAGCACGGCAAGCCCCACCTTGGGGACGAGGTGGATGGGGAGGAATAGCGTCGTCAGCCCCAGCAGCCCGCCGACGCCGAGCACCACCAGCTCCCTGGCGCCCACGCCGATGAAGGTCTTGGGCGAGTCGATCTGTGGTGGAACGGCGCCGCTCACAAGCTATACCTCCTTTGTGCTGCACAGAGACCGGGCCCGCCCGGAGCACATGGGCAGGTTCGCTGCGGTGTGTGGGATAGGCAGCATGGCCTTCTCTCGCCTCTTAGAATCCGCTTCTGGCGCCTCGAACAGACCTCCAGTTCCGTGACCACACTCACTTGGATCGGCCGCCAGGTCTTCCATCAATCCGTGCCATCCAGCTGTGGGTCGGACTGCGCGATCCCCAGGGATGCACCTAACTCACCTGCCCGCTCGCGATCGGGGAGGTTGTAGTAGCTGTTCCGCATCCAGGACCCCAACTCAGCATGCGTCATGTTGCGTGTGGCCTCGTCGACGAGGGTCCGGAAGCTCTCGCCGCGCTGGGTCCTGCGCTGGTG
>CAYLOP010000170.1:0-6231 GCA_964385305.1 uncultured Anaerolineaceae bacterium
TACTGGCCGCATTTGCAGTCGATGAAGCAAAAGCGACATCCGTCGTCAAGAGCAGCTCGACACCTGTCGTCCAGATCAGCTCGACTCCCGTTTTCACAGCGACATCCCCCAGCGCCTCAACACCGACGCCGCTCCCCCAACCCACAGAGATGGACACGCCGCTGCCGCCGACGGAACCCCCCGCTCCCGCCGCGCAGAAAATCGACGGCGGTGAGATCACGATCGACTACGATGGGTACACATCGCTCACACTTGAAAATGCTTCTGGAAAAGACATCTGCTATGTGTATTTCATGCCATCGGAATATGAAGAACAAACCGACAATCTTCTAGATACATTAGGGCTTCCTTTGAAAAACGGCGAATCGAAGACCACGGAAGTGATGTACCCTGGTCTGTACGATCTCAGTATTTTCAGTTGCACCGGCGAGATTACGGTCTTTGGCGATGCTGTAAACATCGACGGATCTACCACCCTTACGATCGATGGCTCGAATATCCAACAGGATCGATATGTGACCTTAACGCTCATTAACGAGACATCCACGAGGATCTGCGCGGTATGGGTTGGACCACCATATTCTGAGTGGATCGGCGAAGTCCTTCAGGGGGAGAAGATTCCCGCTGGATCGACTACGACGGTCGATCTGCCTGTTCGTATGTGGGCGATCCAGGCCAGAGATTGTTCCGAGCGAGCCGTAGCATCCTCGTATGGCCTCAACATCTCGCGCGACACCATCTGGCGCATTACATCAGATTCCCCCTAAAACTTTGTCACCTGATCGCCCATGGGCATCCCTGAGGCCATGACTCAAGACATCTTGACAACGGATAGAATTCTATGAGGATAGTGTGCAAGCCATAGGGACCGGTACGCGCGTTTTCTAAGCATCCTGTTCTGGGATGAGCCACCCTTTTCCCTTTTAACGACATGAAGTTCTGCTCAACCAGGAACCAATCGTTCAAGATGATGAATTTTCGTCACGCTTCATTGATCGTAAAAGCACTCAGCGCTGTGGGGTTAATTGTCCTCGCTGCTATTGCCATGCAGGTCAGCACCTCGCCGATCCCTTATTCCCCCTTTCCGGCACAAGCGCAGTCGAGCCTTGCCGCGAACGTGCGCGGCATCGTCACAGCGAAGGAAAGCAGCCTGCCCATCGCTGGGGCAAGGGTTGAAATCCCCTCGCTCAACATCTCAACCCATACAGACTCAGCGGGTCGCTTTGCCTTCCAAGGGATCTTCGTGGATCAAGCTATCTACCCCACAACAATCATCGTCATTGCCTCTGGCTATGGTGATTGGACCATCGAGGATGTCCGCCTCGTATCCAATGACACACTCATCCTCACGGTCGAGTTGCGGGATTCTCCCACCACCATCGTCGTCCCTCCACCGCGCGCCGAAGTTCCCTCATGGCCAGATGAAATCGTCGGCGGAGCCGCCCTGGACGAGCTGGCTGAGGATCAAAGCACCCTGCCCCTTCCGGATACCATCCGTGTGCGCGTCACAGGCTACGCGTATTGCGATCTCGATCGACCCTATACGGTTGAGACGGTTGATTTCAAGGAATATGTCAAGCACGTGCTGCCTGGCGAGTGGCTGTACACATGGCCTGGCGAATCGTTGCGGTCTGGCGCCATGGCTGCCAAAATGTACGCCTGGTCCTACATCGCGGTAGGTGGGAAATGGTCGGATGCCGACGTGTACGACAGCACATGCGACCAGGTTTACAACCCTGCCGTCGCTTACGAGAGCACGAACATGGCGGTGGATTTCACCTGGAATTGGCGTCTCTTACGCGACGACCAGCTCGTACGCACGTTCTACCGCCACTCATACGACCAATGCCCCATTGGCATCAAGGGCGGGAATTGCATGGGCCAGGTGGAATCGCGCGACATGGCGTATGATGACTACACCTGGGATGAGATCCTGCTCTTCTTCTACAGCAACAGCGCGCTCTCCGAGGTCATCCCGCCTGCTGGTGGCTATTCGCTGCGCTATTACGGCATGTACAACGACGACGAAAATCGCGTCAAAATCCCGATCGACGATCCCACGAACAGCGATCCCGGTCCACCCGCCGATGTCGGCGCGGCAGATTTCACGATCGAATGGTGGATGAAGGCGCTCGCAGATGAGAACAGCACCAGCGACGTCTCGTGCGGCGCAAATCAAGCCTGGAGAAACGGAAACATACTGTTGGATCGCGATCGATTCAACGATGACCGCAAGTTTGGCGTATCGCTGGCAGGAGGTAAACTCGTCTTAGGCGTTAGCGGCGATGGGACGGGAGATCTTTCGCTCTGCGGGACCAGCGATGTCGCCGACGGATCCTGGCATCACGTTGCCGTGGTCAGAAGGCGATCGGATGGATGGCTGTGGCTCTTCGTCGATGGGGCTCTTGAGGCGCAGGGCGATGGGCCCGATGGCGACATCTCCTATCCCGATGATGCCATACCAGGCGATTTCTGCGGCGCAACCGGCAACCAGCCGTGCACGGGGAGCGATCCATACCTTGTATTAGGCGCGGAGAAACATGAACTCAGCGGGTATGCCTCGTTCAGTGGATGGATCGACGAATTGCGCATCTCAAACAACCTCCGTTACACCTCGGCCTTCTCGCCGCCTGAGGATCCCTTCCTTACAGACACGGTGACCGTAGCGCTCTACCACTTCGATGAGGGCATCGGCAATCCTATCCACGACACCTCCAGCTACCCTGGCGGCCCAAGCGACGGGCTGCGGATCTATGGCGGCGTGATCAACGGTCCAGAATGGACCACAGACACCGTCTGGTATGTTCCCCCGCCCACACCCACCCCAACTCCCACGCCTACGCCAACGCCGACTCCTACCGCAACCGGCGAAGGGACAGCCACACCCACGGCAACCGCCACCAGCACACCCACCTCAACTGGGACCCATACACCCACACCCACCGCCACTGCGACGCATACGCCAACCGAAACGGTCATTGCAACGGCGACTTCAACCGCGACTGCCACGGCGAGCGCCACCTCGACCACGACAGCCAGCGCCACAGCCACACCAACCGACCCACCAACACCGTCAGGCTTTCCACCGCCGGATCTCAACGAGGATGGCGAAGTCAATGTGCTCGACGTTCAATTGTGTGTGAATGTCATCCTGGGCACGGAGGACGATCCCGGGATCCTCGAACGCAGCGATGCCAACGGTGATGGGGATGTGAATGTGTTGGATGTTCAAATAATCGTCAACTTCGTCCTGTCAGGTTGACATTCTGCCCCCCCGAACTTGCGTAAAACCGCCGTAAAGGACTTGAGTTATGTTGCTGTACTATCACGGATGCTTTACCATAGCGCGTGAATCAACCCGGTTATACGGGTTGGTGTTCGGCACAATGCTTGCACCTAGGGATCATGGATCATCGAGGATAGGAAGGCCTTTGAACCTCACATCCCAAAGGAATCACTGTGAGCGGTAAGCTCCATTTAACGGTATTGACCCTATCCATCGCCCTCACCATCACGCTGGCTGGCAGCCAGCAGTTCGATCGCGCCCTGGCGTCGCAACCGAACGCGGATGAGTATCCCCATCCATCTCAGGTTTACACCGGTCGAACGCCGATCCAGGTCGCATCGTCCTTGAACTCCCCTCAACCCCAAACCACCGGTGCAAATGGCCTTACCTCATCTCAAGAATGTGTGGATCGGTCGGAAACACGCGGCGCGCAGAGAATTAGCGCCGAAAGCCTCTCCTACTTCGAACTTGCTCAATGGGCGGCGCAGGCCGTCGCTTTTCAGCGCGCAAATGGTGCCTCAGGCGGTGATAACTTCACACCGATGCTGGGCACAATTCACCAAACGGATCTCCCTTCCGAATTGCTTTCGGACGGACAATTCGTCTGGGGTCCTAACGTCGGCGATTTCGACATCCTGGACGATCTCACCAAGCGCGGCTCCGATCTCGCCGTATACGCCGCCGATATCGAGCTATGGGCGAAGTATACGAGCGTGAATCCCAAGGTCCTGCTGACCATCCTTGAACTCCAAGACGAATTCGTCAGCAATTTGAGCAGTGAGCTGACTCCGAGCGAGATTCGAGCGACGATTGAGAAGACCTCCATGGATCTCGCCGTCGCCTACTACGAGCACCTGCACACATGGGGCGCACGGCGGTCCCCATGGAATCTGGAAGCGCTCGCCGCCGACCCGGCCCTGGCCTTCCAGGATGGCACCGTCGTTCAGATCACGTCCCATCAATTCTCCGGCAGCTTCGCCCTCGCCGCCGCACTCGCGGAGACGACCGATTTCGACACATGGCTGGAAAAACTCTTCGATCCCCACTCCCAAGGCTTTCACGGAGTCTTCGGCGCCATGTTCCCGGAGAGCGATCCCTTGGATGCCTCCAACGACATCACACCCTCTTCCCCGCCGCCGGATGATCTTTTCCAATTCCCCTTCCCACTTGGTGCCATGTGGTACTTTAACGGCCCACACAGCTGGTCTGGCAGCAATACGCCTCCCTTCTCATCGATGGATTTCTATGCCGGGGGAGCGACGTGCGGCTCACCCCCCAACCTGTATACGGTTGCAGCGGCAGGCGGCATTGCCTATCGACCCTGGGGGTACGACTGTTGGCTGGAAATCCAACACACCGAGGAGTGGACGACCAGTTACTACCACATGCAGAACATGATCGACCCCGGTGGGACGTATCTCAGCCAGAACGGGAGCATCGGGACGATCGCGTGCGAGACCTGCGCGGGCGGTTGGGCGAGCGGCCCCCACGTCCACTGGACCCTGAAATACAACGGCGCCTACGTCAGCTTGGAAGGCACAAAAGTCTCCGGATGGACGATCCACGTCGGTCCAGAAGCCTATTACACGGGTTATATCGAACGCGACGGCGTCGTCCTCGAACCCTGGCACGCGGTGGTCAACGACTACTACCTCTACTATCCAAAGCCCGATCGATCCCTGCGCTTCTACGGCAACGGCGTCGATGACATCGATCGCGTGAAGATCGCCCTCGACGCGCCTGCGCGGCCCATAGACATTGGCGCGGACGCCTTCACCCTGGAATGGTGGATGAAGGCTTACCCAGAAGACAACACCATCAACGGCTGCACCTCCGCCGATGGCGCCTGGCGCGCGGGTAGCATCTTACTGGACCGTGATATCTTCGGCGCGGGCGACTACGGCGAGTACGGCGTCTCGTTGATGAACGGCCGCATTGCTTTCGGGCTGAGTGACAGCACCACAGGCGTGACGCTGTGCGGGACATCCCAGGTGACCGACAGCAGTTGGCATCACGTCGCCCTAACCCGTCAGGGCTCCACCGGCAGCATGCGCATTTTCATCGACGGCCAATTGGATACCGAGATCATCGGACCAACTGGCGACATCAGCTACCACAACGGCAGATCCAGCGAATACGCCAATGACCCCTACCTCGTCTTGGGCGCGGAGAAGTACGACCTGGGGCTGGCCTACCCGTCCTACAGCGGTTGGATCGACGAACTGCGTGTCTCGAACACCATCCGCTATGCAGCCGCCTTCACACCCGCCAGTGAACCCTTCATCCCAGACGGCAATACCGTGGCGATCTACCATTTCGACGAAGGTTTGGGGGTGGCGGCCAATGACACCTCCGGCTACTACGGCGGCCCGAGCAACGGCCTTGTTGCTTACGGCGGCTTGCCCACCGGGCCGGAATGGTCGAGCGACACGCCCTTCAACCCCGCCCCTTCGGCCACACCGACACCCACGGCGACGCCCACGGCAACGGCCACCGCAACGCATACGCCAACCCAGACACCCACGCCCACACACACGCCGACAGCGACCTCGACGCCGGAACCCACCGCGACATCGACGCCCACCTCCACCCCCACCGAAACGCCCACAAGCTCGCCCACACCGACGGCCACCGCTACGGCGACAGCCACAAATACGCCCGACACCGCCGAGCCCTCAACCCCAACGCACACACCGACGCCCACGGATACACCCTCCGGGATTCCCATCGAAGCGGATGTGAACCAAGATGGGCAGGTGAACGTGCTCGACGTTCAACTTTGCGTGAACGTGATCTTGGGTACAGAGACTAACCCCGACATTGTGGCGCACGCCGACGTGAACGAGGACGGGGATGTGAACGTCCTCGACGTGCAAAACATCGTGAACGTCATCCTCGCCGGTTGAGGATCGGAATTTTCAGCACCAATAGATTTGAGAATTCAG
>CAYLOP010000171.1:0-2659 GCA_964385305.1 uncultured Anaerolineaceae bacterium
CCATCGCGCGCATGTTCCTCGATCTGGGTATGCAGCGCGGCCCGCTGCTGGCCTATCTGCTCGCCGATCCGGAACTGTCCATCCAAAGCATTCTTGTGACCGGCAGGATTCTGGGACGCCGCAAGACGGCGGTGTATGTGACGCTGGTGACGGTATTCAGTACGCTGGCAGGCTATCTTTTTGGATTATTTATCACGCTTGTTTGACAGAGGTGCTAAGTACAATTTGTGGAGGTAGCTATGCTCAAGATCAAAGTATTAGGACCCGGGTGTCCGAATTGCCAGCGCGTCGAAGCGATGGCGAAGCAGGCGGTCGCCAGTTTTGGCGTGCAAGCGGAGATTGAAAAGATCACGGACTACGCCGAGATCTCGACCTACCCGATCCTGAGCACACCGGGTCTGGTGATCAACGAGGCCGTTGTTTGCTCGGGCCGCGTGCCGCGTGAGGCGGAAGTCATCACTTGGGTGGCCGATGCGCTGCAGGCGGGGTGAAATGGCGCCCACGGAATCCTCCAAGGACGCAGGTGTGAGCGTCGTCGGCCAACTCTCGGTCATCGATCGCTATCTGCCGCTATGGATCTTCCTGGCAATGGTCATCGGGGTGGGATTGGGCGCCATCGCCCCTGGCATCAAGACGGTGTTCAGCGCCTTGAGCATCGGTACGGTTTCCCTGCCCATCGCGGTTGGTCTGCTCTGGATGATGTACCCGGTGTTGGCCAAGGTGAAGTACGAGGAGTTGGGAAAGATCAGGCATGCTGCGCAGCAGTTCAGCGTGTCGTTGATCCTGAATTGGGTCATCGGACCGGCGATCATGTTTGTGCTGGCCTGGATCTTCCTGCCCGACCTGCCCGGCTACCGCACGGGTTTGATCGTTGTGGGCCTGGCGCGCTGCATCGCCATGGTCCTGATCTGGAATATGCTGGCGGGCGGGGATAGCGAATACTGCGCCGTCTTGGTGGCTCTGAACTCCATCTTCCAGATCGTGATGTACAGCCCGCTGGCCTACTTCTACCTGCGCGTCGTGCCGGGCTGGTTCGGTGCACAAGGCACGATTGTGGACATCTCGATGTGGGATATTGCCAAGAGTGTGTTCATCTTCCTGGGCATTCCGCTCGCTGCTGGTGCGATCACGCGCTTCTCCCTGGTCAGCCGCAGGGGGGCGGAATGGTATGACAGTCAGTTCGCACCTCGGTTGGGACCCACAGCGCTGACAGGGCTGCTGTTCACGATCGTGGTGATGTTCTCGATGCAGGGCGACAAGATCCTGGGCAATCCCTGGGATGTGCTGCGAGTGGCCGTCCCGCTCCTTGTGTATTTCATCATCATGTTCTTCGTTTCCTTCGGGATCTCGGTCTGGCGCAAATTCTCCTACGAGATGGCGGCGACGCAATCCTTCACGGCGGCGAGCAACAACTTTGAGCTGGCCATCGCTGTGGCGGTGGGCACCTTCGGCATCGCCTCGCAGGAAGCGCTGGCGACCGTCATCGGGCCGCTGATCGAGGTGCCCGTGCTTATCGGACTCGTGTACGTGGCACTATGGATTCAGGCAAGATTTTTCCGCACTCCGGCGAAATCTATGCTGGATTAAAGATGCTATCCTTATTAGCCGATCCATATCACGTGCTAAGCGATTATGTTCCCTGGTACGAATAGAATGGTGCACCTGCTGGTATGTGTCAAAATGCCTTCATTCACTTTGCTTAAAAGGAGCACCCCCATGACGGCGGATGTACTAACGAATGGCTGCCCACGCTTGATTTTGACTTCTGGCGGGCAGCTATGAGGAACTGGTGGCCGAACTCAAACCGGGGAAGGTGAGGGTGCTGCTACAGGCGATCGAGTCATGAGCATCTTATACCTGGCGCCGCCGTTTTTCTTCTTGATCGCGTTTGTGTTTTCTATGTTGGGCATGGGGGGCTCGCAGTTATACATCCCCATCCTGTTCTGGCTGGGCATGGATTTCAAGACCGAGGCCATCCCCCTTGGAATGCTGCTGAATGTTGTCAACAGCAGCACGGCGGCGTATACATATGCGCGTAACAAAATGATCGATTGGAACACAGCCCTTCCGTTTGGGGTGGCGATGGTACTGTTTGCGCCTCTTGGCGCTTGGTTGAACGTCCAAATCCCAGCTAAGCCTTTGCTCCTGTTTTTTGCGCTCTTCACGGCCGCGGCGGCGGTTCTGATGCTATCCGGGTGGAAGCCGAGAGGGGAAGGATTGTCTGCTCGGAACCGGGCGGTGCTGGGCCTATCTGCGGGGAGCATACTGGGTCTGATCGCGGGCTTGATCGGGCGCGGGGGTGGAAGTATTGTGGTGCCGCTATTATATTTCGCCGGATTGGGCTCTCAAGCCGCAGCGGCAACCTCCGCGATCGTCGTCACAGGATCGGGCCTCTCCAGCTTCATTTCTCACATCGCTACCGCAGCCCAGCCGATGTGGGGTATCTGGCTTGCATGTGTTGCGACCGTATTTCTGGGGGGGCGATTGGGCTCTCATTTCATGGCAACCCGCCTAAAGCCGCGCGCGGTCAAGAAGATTTTTGGCATCCTGCTCCTGGGCGTCGCGACGCTGATCCTTGTGAAGAACGTCATTCTCGGCTGAGAAATCCCCAGCGTTCGGCAGGATGTTGGTAAGGTATCGACCCAGGTTTCTGGGTAGG
>CAYLOP010000171.1:2759-6221 GCA_964385305.1 uncultured Anaerolineaceae bacterium
CTGGGTAGGTGGATCACAACATATTCGATTGTTTAGGTTCTCAACAGCCTCTTCTTCAGCGCGGAAAGCGTGAAAGCACGGTCGCCGCTGTGGGAACGGTCGTCTTCTCGCCTACCTTCAACTCGGCGGGCGCTTTTCCGGGCTTGTCGGAAGCGCTCTGGAAGACTGCGATCTGCGTGCCTTCGACCGCGTATTTCTTCTGGACATAAGCCTGACCGAGCAGGTAGCCCTCACTCTCAACAGCACATGAGGTGACCACACCGATCACGCGGCCGCGCTCGTCGACGATGGGGTCGCCGTTGTGGGCCATGCGGACGCCCTTCTCGTTGAAACGGAAGCGAACGAGGTCGCCCTCGCGCTCGGCTTCCTGCTTGAGGAAGGCGACTCGGCCGACGAACCATGGCTTGTGGGTTTTAACGTAGGAGCCGAAGCCGGCGTCGCCGACGGTGAGGTCCATGTCGCCGTTCATCTCATGGCCGTAGAGCGGAAGTCCGGCTTCGGTGCGCAGCGAGTCGCGTGCGCCGAGACCGATGGCCTTGAGACCGAAAGGCTCCCCAACTTCAAGTAGCTTCTTCCACAACGCCACACACTTCTCGGGGTGGATGAAGAGCTCGTAGGCGATGCGTTCGCCGGTGTAGCCCGTGCGGCTTACAACCAGGTCGAAGCCGCCGAACACACCTTCCATCACGCCTGCCCAGGGCATCTGCTTTAAATGCGAGGCTGTGGCCTCGTCGCAGCCCATCGCCAGCAGGATGTCGCGGCTCTTGGGACCCTGGATGGCAATATCGACACGCATGTTCTTGCCTTCCTTGGGATCTCGCAAGTTGCGGAGCGTGCAGCCGCGGCCATAGGTCTTCGCCCAAGGCCGCTCGTTGTCGACGCAAACGCGCCCTTCTTTCACCGCGTTCAGCCATGCCCAATCCTTGTCATCATTGGAGGCGTTTACCACGATCAGGTACATCTCTTTACGACGACGGTAGATCATGGTGTCATCGATCACATGGCCGTCGGGATCGAGAAACTGGGTGTAGAGTGATTCGCCAACGTAGAGTGAGGCGATTTCGTTTGTGACCACGCTGTCGAGGAATGTGCATGCATCTGGGCCTTCCGCCTGATACACGCCCATGTGGCTGACGTCGAACAATCCAGCCGTCTGGCGGGTTGCCAGATGTTCCTCAATGACCGAGGTGTACCAGACCGGCATGTCCCAACCCGCGAAGGGGACCATCTTGGCGCCCATCTTGCGGTGAGTCTCGTTGAGGGCGGTCTTTCGCACTTCGACTTCTTCAGGCTCTGTCCATTCGAACGCGGGCAGGGCTTCTCCCTCGCCGGTCGCGCCCAGGTACCAGGGCTTATCCACGCCGTCAGCAACAGGAGCTTCAGGAAGCGCTTCCGCCTTACCGGAAAGACGGACGACGACCGGGCCAGGGGATTTCTTGTGAAGGTCGTCGGGATCGAACTCGACATAGCCGTCAGAGAGATCGCGCAGCCAGGTGAGCACGAGCGTGACACGATCGACTGCAAGTGTGAGTTGCCAGCGCGCTTTTTCTGTCGCCTTGCTGAGCACGGCTTCCACATCACCGTCAGGGGTGTACAGGCTCACACCGACGGCCTCGCCGGGCTTCATGTCGGTGGGGCGTGCGGAGGTGACCCAGCGCAGCAGTGCGTCGGAATCTTCGCCTTCCAACTCGAGCACAGCATAGGGGCCTTCGGGGGCGGGATCGTCCAGGTAGTAGAAATGCGGGTAACCGTGGCTGGCAGGCTCGAAGTCGATGCCGACGCTGGTCGCCAGATCGCGCACTTTGATCTTGGCCTCATTGAGTTCAGCAAAGTCGATCTTGGTTCGTTGCAGCATGTCCTTGCGGCCAGCGACGCCGTATGGCGTGCAGGCTTTGAGCACATCGGCGATGATGGTCCCGAGCTGCTCGCTTTCCTTCTCGGTGAATCCGCGCTGCGTGATCCATGGCGAGCCGATGCGGATGCCGGAGGGATTGCGCGCCGACTTATCACCGGGGATGGTGTTGCGGTTGACGACGATGCCAGCGATGTCCAGGACGCGAGCCGCAAGATCGCCGGATAGGGTCGTGCCGTCTGGGCCTACGACGGATTTACAGTCTACATTCGAGAGATGCGTGTTCGTACCGCCAAAGGGGATACGGAAGCCGGCCTTCTCGATGGCGTTCGTCATCGCGATGCTGTTAGCGACGATCTGCTTCTGCAGCTTGCTAAATTCCTCGGTGGCTGCAAGTTTGAAGGCCAGGGCCTGCGCGAGGATGGTCGCCAGGTGCGGGCCGCCCTGTTCACCAGGGAAGACGGCGCGATCGATCATACGCGCCAGCTTGCGCGAGGTGGTCATGATGATGGCGCCGCGCGGGCCGCAGAGCGTCTTATGTGTGGTAGATGTGACCACATCAGCGATGCCGATCGGGGATGGATAAGCCCCACCGGCGACCAAGCCTGCGACATGGGCGATATCCGCCAGTAGGTATGCGCCGACGGCGTTGGCAATCTCTCGGAAGCGTGCCCAATCAGCCTGCCATGGGTACGAGGAGAAACCGGCGATGATCATCTTAGGCTTATGTTCAAGCGCCAACGCTTCAACCGCGTCGTAGTCTATCTTCTCGGTCTCTGGGTCGATCGTGTAGTGGACAATGTTGAAGTACTTCCCGGAGCGGTTGGCGGGTGAACCGTGGGAGAGATGGCCGCCATGCAGCAGATCCATGCCCATCACGGTGTCACCAGGGGTGACAAGCGCGTGATAGACGGCGTTGTTGGCCGGCGCACCGGAGAGTGCCTGGACGTTAACGTAAATCTCGTCGACACTCACATCATCGGTGGCAAATGCCTCCGCACAGCGACGTCGGGCCAGCGCCTCGATGATGTCCGCGTATTCCACACCTTTGTAGTAGCGCGGATCGGAATAGCGACGGTAGTCAGCCAAGCGCGCCTCGAGATCGAGGATCTCTTCTTCCGTCATCCAGCGGGTCGCTTCAGGGGGATAGCCTTCCGCGTAGGTGTTTTGGATGGCAGAGGCGAGGGCCTCGCGCACCGCAAGAGGCGCCGCGCTCTCGGATGGGATCAAGATCAGCTTGCGATATTGTCGTTCCGCTTCAATTTCTGATAGTTCATGCAGTTGAGGATCTAAATCGGCTAAAGTGCCGCGGAAAAGAAAATCGGGCATTGAAACCTCCATTCGGATCCGATGCTGCAGGGTCGGAAGTTTCTCACATTCCAACCCCGCATCGAATCGATTCAATCACTCGGCTGAGGGCCGATAACAAAGGACCAAGTTCTTCGCGGCACCCACTTCATCCAGGCGGCCAAATGGTGTGGTCAACGGCGCTGCGTGCAGCTTCTCTGGGTCGCTGCGCGCCTCTTCCGCGATCTTGAGCATGGCGTCGATGAAGGCATCCAGCACTTCCTTGCTCTCCGTCTCGGTAGGTTCGATCATCAACGCTTCGT
>CAYLOP010000172.1:0-6214 GCA_964385305.1 uncultured Anaerolineaceae bacterium
GTTGTGGTGGATGTTGATCGCTTTACCTTCGGTTTGGGTAGGTGATGCGTTTGCGTATTTCGGTGGGAAGGCGTTCGGGCGCCATACGTTTTCTCATCGCATTAGTCCCAAGAAAACATGGGAAGGTTATGTGATCGGCGCGTGTATGGGCACCTTAAGTGGTATTGTCCTGGCGATGATGTGGCGTATCGGTGCGGGTGCGGAATCTGAGATCACACTTGTTAACGGTTTGGTCCTTGCTGGAGCTGTAAACTTTCTCGCGCCCGTCGGGGATCTAGGCATCAGCATGATAAAGCGGGAGTTTCATGTCAAGGATGCAAGTTCACTCCTCCCTGGCCACGGCGGGATCCTTGATCGGTTGGATTCATGGCTCTGGTCGGGTGTGTTCGCGTTCTACCTCGTGATATGGTTCATGATCTAAGAATCTTTGAAAACATTCAACTCAATGAGGAGCCATCAACATGAAGGAAAAACCATCACGTAACCTCGCACTGGATTTGGTGCGCGTGACGGAAGCAGCTGCTTTGGCCGCGGGTAGGTACATGGGTCGGGGCGATAAAGAAGCTGGTGATCAAGCCGCGGTAGATGCAATGCGCCTGGTTCTCAACTCTATCGAGATAGATGGGATTGTTGTTATCGGCGAAGGCGAGAAAGATGAAGCGCCCATGCTGTTTAACGGCGAGCGAGTCGGATCAGGCTCCGGTCCAGAGGTCGACATCGCAGTCGACCCCATCGATGGGACCCGCTTGCTCGCGCTTGGACGGACAAACTCTATCTCTACCGTTGCAATCGCCGAGCGAGGCTCGATGTTCGACCCCGGCCCTTTTGTCTACATGACAAAAATCGCCGTCGGTCCAGAAGCAAAGGGACATATTGATATTAATGCTCCGGTACCGGATAACATCCGAACCGTTGCGCGCGCCAAGGGCATGGACCTGGATGACCTCACGGTTATGATCTTGGATCGACCTCGCCATGCAAAGATCATCGAGGATGTACGCAACACAGGTGCACGTATTCGCTTTATCACCGATGGCGATGTTGCCGGGAGCCTCATGACCGCGTGGCCAGACACTGGCATTGATATGCTCATTGGGATCGGTGGCACTCCCGAAGGCGTACTCGCGGCTTGTGCGCTTAAATCAATGGGAGGAGAGATCCAAGGAAAGCTGTATCCTCGGAACCAGGAGGAAGTCGATCTCGCAAAAGCATCTCGAATCGATTTGAAAAGAGTGCTCACGATCGACGATCTTGTATCGAGTGATGATGTATTTTTCTCCATTACGGGCATTACAGATGGTGCATTGGTCGATGGGGTGAAATACTTCGGCGACGGCGCAAGAACGCAAAGCCTGGTGATGCGATCCCGCACCGGTACCGTTCGTGAGATTACAGCTACACATCGCTGGGAAACTCTGATGTCCTTCAGCGAGATCCAGTATGATCGGATGGGGTAGCACACATCGATTAGGATTGTAGCCTACCTGGCCTTGGGATAGAGGAGGGGGAAACCTACGCATGAAATAGGAATAAATGGCTGTAGGTGTTGCTTGCGTGGGCCTATGCTGCATGCTATAATGTGCATGTTCTGGAAATAGCGTGTTTTAGCTTTCCCCCCACTAATCAGTCCAGATTTGGTTATTATGTGACCCTCAGTTGCCTATCCGCGGTCAATAGACCATTTATATTGTAGGTAGATGGACCTTTAATTCATCTCACATTTACGCAAGAATCCCATTGGGGAGTTTCCTATGAATATCGCCCAACTTGAAACCATGAACCTAGCCGATTTGCGTTCGATGTCGAAAGATCTTGAAATCCCGGGCGCGAGTCGCATCAAAAAAGAAGATTTAATTCTCAAGATCATGCAAGCCGACGCGGAACGGCGTGGCCTGGAATTGCGTGGGGGAGTCCTTGAGGTCATGAATGAAGGTATGGGCTTCCTGCGTTCCGATCACTACCTCCCGGGTGCGAACGATATCTATGTCTCCCAATCGCAGATTCGGCGCTTTAATCTTCGAACCGGCGATTTGGTCATTGGCCAGGTCAGACCTCCGAAAGACACGGAAAAATACTTCGGACTTCTACGGGTTGAATCGATCAACGGCATCGATCCCGAAGAAGCATGGAACAGGCCAAGGTTCGAGGAACTCACCCCCATCTTTCCAGAAGAACGCTTTGACCTCGAAACCGATCGCCATACGCTTACAACCCGCCTCTTGAACCTGATCGCGCCCATAGGTAAGGGGCAGCGTGGTTTGATTGTCTCTCCACCCAAGGCGGGGAAGACGACCGTACTCAAGCAAATTGCGAACGCGATCTCGATGAACTATCCCAAGGTCCATCTGATGGTTGCGTTGATCGGCGAGCGCCCGGAGGAAGTGACCGATATGGATCGATCGGTCGATGCTGAAGTGATCGCCTCAACGTTCGATGAGCCGGTTACATCTCATGTGCGTGCTGCCGAGATGGCGCTTGCACGCGCAAAAAGGCTCGTCGAGTGCGGAAGGGACGTGGCAATCTTGATGGATTCGATCACGCGTCTCTCAAGGGCTTACAACTTGATGGTTACACCTTCGGGGCGCACCCTTTCTGGGGGCATCGATCCTGCGGCGCTTTACCCACCAAAGCGTTTCTTTGGCGCAGCCCGCAACATTGAGGAGGGTGGTTCGCTGACCATTATCGCGACCTGCCTGGTCGATACCGGCTCCCGCATGGATGACGTTGTCTATGAGGAGTTCAAAGGCACGGGGAATATGGAACTCCATCTCAGCCGGCGACTTCAAGAAAGGCGTATTTTCCCGGCATTCGATATCGATCGCTCCTCCACACGGCGTGAGGAATTGCTGCTTGGCCCGGACATCACGCAACGCGTATGGTTGATCCGCCGTATGTTCTCCCAAATGATGACGCCCCCTCCCAACGGCGCGGGGATGGATCTTACCAATGCGACCGAAGCGATTCTCCAGCGTCTCTCCCATACAGAAAACAACATGGAATTCCTGGAAACGCTCACTGAGGGACAATTCTGAGCGTGAACAATAGCAGGTTTCGAATCTGGGGAATGCGCCTGCGTTTGGGCGCCCCAGTACTATTGTGGTTGGTAGGTTTGCTCGCAGCCAGTTGGGCTGTCTGGATGAACCTGCATGTGGCTGAAGCGCGTTCACAACCGTCTCTGGTCAACTTCCCGCCGCACCCCGAGGTAGTGTCGGAGGATGATTTCCTCTTGCCGGCATACCTGCCGCCGTCCACGTTTGAGTCCGTATCCCGTCAGATTGAACTCTACACACATATCCCTTACCGCTCGCGTGTGGAGGTCCTGCGTTACACGGTTCAGATGGGGGATGCCGTTTTCGGAATTGCGGAAAAATTCAACCTAAAGCCCGAGACAATTTTGTGGGGGAATTATGAGGTTCTCGAGGATGATCCCCACACACTTCGCGCCGGACAAGAGTTGAATATCCTCCCTGTCGATGGGACCTACTACCAATGGCAGGAGGGGGATTCACTGGATCGCGTAGCCGAGACATTTGGCGTGGAATCTCTCGATATTCTCGAATGGCCCGGTAATAAGCTTGACCCTCTCAACCCGACGATCGAGCCTGGGGAATGGCTGGTCGTTCCTGGCGGAAGCCGGCCCTTTCGTCAGTGGTTTGTCCCGACCATCGCACGTGGCCAGGCTGGCGTAGGGTCGGCGTATGGACCTGGCGGCTGCAGTGGTGATTACTCCGGTGGCGCTGTAGGAACAGGGGGGTTTATCTGGCCGGCATCGAATCATTACATCTCCGGCAACGATTATTGGTCAGGTCACTTGGCGATCGACATCGCAGCCGGCCAGGGCGCACCGATTTGGGCTGCGGACAGCGGCGTGGTGGTCTTTGCGGGGTGGTCAATAGTTGGCTACGGAAACATGGTGATGCTCGATCACGGCAATGGCTGGCAAACTCTCTACGCACACCTTAGCCAGGTGCTTGTTGGGTGTGGGGAGAGTGTGTCGCAAGGTCAGCGGATTGGGCTGGGCGGCTCAACCGGCAATTCGACAGGCCCACACCTACACTTCGAAACCCGCTTTCAAGGCGGCTTTGTCAATCCCTGGTACGTT
The DNA here is from genome assembly GCA_964385305.1 of uncultured Anaerolineaceae bacterium. Taxonomy (GTDB): domain Bacteria; phylum Chloroflexota; class Anaerolineae; order Anaerolineales; family E44-bin32; genus CAYLOP01. Next base: position 4,103 of record CAYLOP010000172.1, read on the forward strand.
TTGCCCTGAGAGCGGGTAAAATGAATATTGACCTGCCTTGTGGTGACTGATATGATCTGCCAGATTGAGGAGTAGGTATACGTGGAAGAGACAAGCGACCCTTCGGGACAGGACAAGAACCCGGTGAAAAGGCGATCTGGACCGATACGACGGATCGAGGTCTGGTTCGAAATTGCGCGTCATACCTTGCGGGAACCCTTTCTCAGGTACTCCGGACACGTTGCATTGCTTCTTGTGGTTGCATTAGGGATTTGGGCTGCGCGTGCGGGTTTTGTTACGCTTCCTAGCAACGTCGGATCGGAAGATGCCTTAGCCGAAGGGGCGGTAGAGCCGACCGCGACACCCGCTCCGGTCATCGAGATGAGCGATCTTCCAGTCTTTGCTGCCGGTGGCTCGCTGATTCTGGATGGTATTACGCGTGCGGTTGACGTTCATACCGTCTTTCCAACCCGACCTCGATTGGAATTCATCAAGTACGTTGTACAACAAGGTGACACGCTCTTCGGAATCGCGGAGAAATTCGGCTTGGAGCCCGAGAGTGTACTTTGGGGAAATTTTGATGTGTTGCAGGATGACCCTCACCGTTTACAACCAGGACAGGAACTAAACATTCCGCCCGTTGATGGCACGACTCATACATGGCATGAGGGTGATGGTTTGAATGGTGTGGCGAGCTTCTTCAAAGTGAGCCCGCAAGACATCATCGATTGGCCGGGCAATGATATCGATCCTGACGTTGATCTGGACACCCCAGCCATTGAACCTGGTGTTCTCCTGATGATCCCGGGCGGAAAGCGGGAGATTGTGACATGGAGTGCGCCCCGCATTACGCGGTCAAACCCATCGGCGGCAAAGATCCTAGGCCCTGGGGCTTGTGGCGCTGTCTACGATGGTCCCATTGGGACTGGTGCTTTCATTTGGCCCACCCCGCTTCATTATCTTTCGGGTTACGACTACAGCTCGATCCATCCGGCGATCGATATCGCTGGGAGCACCGGTCATGCCATCTTCGCGTCCGACTCTGGGGTTGTGGTTTATTCTGGATGGAACGATTGGGGTTATGGCTATGTCATTGTGATTGATCATGGGAATGGTTGGCAGACTCTGTATGCCCACTTGAGCCAAATCAACGCGGGATGTGGGCAAGCTGTATTCCAGGGGCAGGTTATCGGCGCCATGGGGAGCACAGGCAACAGCAGCGGGTCACACTTGCACTTCGAGATGATGCATGATCAATATGGCAAGGTTAACCCTTGGAACTTCCTGCCGTAGGCAGGTTTCTGCAAGACACAGCACTTTTTCAGGCAGACGAAATGATGAATGGAGCGCCAACTAAGGCGCTCCTTACTTTTATATATATTTTGTATAGATATCAGTTTACGATCCTTTGGAACTTAGCGGAAGTGATCCGTCACGTCGTGGAGATTAAAGGGGTAGCGGTAGTTCGAAAGATAGCTGCGATCCTCCAGGAGATCCAGGTGGGCACCATAACGCATATTGAGAAGTGCTCGGAAAGTATTCACAGAGGACATCGAATCGTAGAAAGTTATATCTCCGCATGACGTACATAGCACCGCGTAAAAGATCGAAAAGCGCTCCTTGGAATAGGGCACTTCAGATGGGTTATCACCAATGATGCTTGCGTCAGGTCCATGGTCTGATAGTAGGATGATGATAGGTGGAGGTTCTTGTGTGGCAAGAATGGCATCGATCGTTTGCATCAGGCGCTGGTTTAAATAAGTTAGCTGGTCAGTATAGAGTTGAATGTAGGTATCGCGATCCCCAAGGAAGACGCCAGCTTTCAGTGTGAAAGCCTCCTGGTGTGGGATGATTTCACCCGCAGGCCCGAATACGAAAGGGAGATGCGGAGATACAATGTGAGCGAACACGAACTTAGGCGCATTTGTATGGGGTACTGTAGCAAGATGTTCAAGCGTGAAAAGGATCCGTTCACGGTGTCGTTGGTAAGGGTATTGGGGTTGCATATCGGAGGTATTCGGCAGGAGGAATAATGCATCTCTCACCAATACACCAGCGGAGGTTTGTATAAGCATACCTTCAAAAGGGTTGACGGCCTTGAAGGTTTCAAGCGCTGTTAATGCCGGTGGGCTG
>CAYLOP010000173.1:0-6204 GCA_964385305.1 uncultured Anaerolineaceae bacterium
CCGATGGTGGCGATCAAGATGATTCGAGTAAGGCCAGGGCGCCGAATGTACAGGTAGGTAAGGGTGGCGAGCATCAGCCCTGTTGGTGCGGCCGCTAAGGCAACGTCGTGTCGGTAGAATGGGGCAGCTGTCACACTGAGAAATAGGGATAACCCCAACATGCCGGCAAGTCCAATGCTGAATAACCCCGCGCGCTGCCAACCCCTAATTGCAGCGGCGCTGACGAGAACCAATCCTGCGAGCAGGACGAGGATGACGAGTATGACATCGCCCGTTTGTGTGGTAATGAAACGGCCAAAATCCGCAAGTTCTTCGGACGCTGTTTTAATAAGCAGGAGAAATCCCATATAGCCTGAACCAACCCAGGTCAATCCCCAATCGGGCATGCGCTTGTAGAGGGCGTAGAGGCCAACAACTGCGATCGAGACGACGGGTACAAGCAAGACTGCAAGGCTGGCCATGAAACGGGTGAGGCTGATGGTATAGAAAGGTCCACCGCTCACAAGCGAGGATCCTGCAATCCCCACACTTATCAGGAGGAGTGGTAGCGCAGCGAGTATCGCAAGGCGAGTTCCACCGAAAAGGGGATTTTTAAAGGGCGTTTCTTCAGACATGCGATTTCTCCCAAGCCGGACGTGATTTCTCACCGCAAGATTCTCAAGACCTCCTGACGAAAGCTTCGCTTCGATCCATTGGAGCCATTGGCGCCAATATTGCCGCGAGATCGCCCCTGGGAGGTCCAGGCTTTCACGAAGACATACTTGCACGAGCGGCATAAAACCCAGGTGTGCAGCAGCCTCGATGGATTCCGAGAAGACCGCGCATATTTCATCTTCAAAATCGGAGCGGAACGAGCGTGGATACAGGCGGACAAGCACACCGAAAGTATGATTTAGCATGCGTCGGGTAGCCATTACGGGAGCACTCTCAATGTATGCGGCCTGGCGATCTTCAACAAGGAGTCCATGCGATCAATTTCGGCTCCCAGGATTTCACTCCCTTTTCGGGTCAGGCTGTATGCCTTCCGGGTGCGCCCGGAACGATCCGTAGGATTGGATTCTCCCCAATCGTCCGCACGCACGATCCAATTCTGATCGAGCAGGCGCTTGATCGCACCATATAATGTGCCGGTGCTCAGCGTGATACGTCCCTCGCTGAGCATCTGAACGTCTTTGATGATTGCATACCCATGGCGCGGCTCGCGTGCCAGGCTGAGTAAGATATAAAACGTGGCTTCCGTGAGTGGTAGGTTATTGGAGATTTGCGCTGATGAATTCATTCATCTGACCAAATATGTCGATGCACGATATGTCGTGACACGACATATATTAGCAGGATTCCATATTAAGTCAAGTTGTGGTGTCCTCCGACCGGATTTCTGATGGCGCTGTGTCAGGACAGATGTATAGAATGTTTGAACTTTTATCAGCAGGGAGAGGGTATTAATTATGGCGCGAGCCGGCACCGGAATCCATGGATGGCTTATTCAACGGGTTTTATGAGGCCAGGCATGGTCATAGGTTGTATAGAGGGCATATCTCGAGACATTTTCAAACAATGGAATGATGCACTTCATAGATTTACTCACCAAAATAGGAATGGATTGGACATGATGGAAGGAACCGATTTTGAGCGTACATGGTTGAAGAAAATTTCGACCGGTCTTGATCGGTATGCAGGAGAGGAGATCCGATTGACCGTCATGGAAGGGAGCGCAGGCTTGTCTTCGCAGTCCAGTCCACAGGACGTAATCCGGTGGTCAAAGTCCGCCATGGAGCGCTTGGATTCGCTTGTGGAGCACGACAAAAGGGCGGCGGTCATGATGGGCTGCGCATGCCAATATCCGAAAGCAGCCCTGCAACCCATGCGGGAGATGTATGCGACCACCCGCGAACTCGAAGGCGTGCACCGTATGCTGCAGGAGCAGTTCGAGATCTTTCTCCGAGAGACGCTTGGCTTAGCAGAAGAAACCATAGAAGAGATCTTGTCTCGTGGGTGGGGGGCTGCGGGTGTCCTTGATGGAGGTCGGGTTCTCGCGACGAAGATACCAAAGAGCGGAAATCTTATCGAATACTTGCGGGAGCCAGATCGGGAGAAGCGCCGCCAGTTGTATTGTCACTGCCCAAGAGTGCGTGAAATACTAAAAAGTGGGGAGACCATTTCCATGACCTATTGCTATTGTGGCGCAGGATATTATAAGGGAATGTGGGAGGAAATTCTGCAAGTGCCGGTCCGTGTTGAACTTCTCAGGAGCGTTCTCGGAGGCGATGATGTATGCTCCGTCGTCGTCCATTTGCCGGCTGAAGGGTGATTGCGAACGATTGCGGAAGCTAAGACCAATTTATCAGATCACAACGAAGTCTTCAGTTGGGAGAATGTTTGCGATGCAGCATGCGTTATTGCGATCATCGTCTTCGAGGGGCAACGGAAGTTGGTGCGTACACCACGGGGATAAACTTGTACGCTGCTGTCAGTCGGTCTGAATGTTTTCACGTTCCCAGGCTTCATAAAGAATGGGTGCTCATCGCGTGTGCTCCACTCGACGCGGCCGCTTTCGAGAATCGGTTGGAGCACCTGCGTCCGCCAAGTACGCTACAGTTTATCATCCTCTTCAAGCTCGAATTCCCAGGGGTGAGAATTGACGGAGCACGAAACGAGCCTTGCTAGTGACCCTCGCGAGATTTCTCCTCGCATTATACAATCTATTTGCATTTAGACCTCTTACGAGATTGATAATATGTTCACGGTACTCTTTGAAAACGGCGATCTCATCGCCGTCGACAAGCCCGATGGATTGGCGACCATCGCAGAGAAAGATCCCACAAAGCCATCCATCCATACCGGCCTTGAGAAGGCGCATAACGAAAAACTATACGTTGTGCATCGTCTGGATAAGGCTGTCAGCGGAGTCTTGATCTTTGCCAGGAATGTGGACGCGCATCGCTATCTCAACAGCTTGTTTTCTGAGCGCAAAATCTTGAAAAAATATATAGCCCTGACCCATGGTGTGATTGTGGATGCTCGAGGGACGATCGATCGACCCCTTCGCCAGTATGGTTCAGGGCGCATGGGAGTCGATGAGGAGCGGGATAAACCGAGCGAAACCGCGTACGTTGTGCTGGAACGTTACCGGGCGAATACCCTTGTTGAGGTCCATCTCATCACCGGAAGACGCCACCAGATTCGTATACACCTCTACAGCATTGGACATCCCATCATCGGGGATCTTCGCTATGGCGAAAAAACACGCCAATCGGCTTATCCACGCTTGATGCTCCATGCTCGGGAGGCTTCGTTCGATCTTCCCTCCGGGGAGAGGCTGGTGATCGAAGCTCCTCTTCCAGCCTCCTTTCAAGCTGTGCTGGATGGTTTAATTACCAAATGAATTGCACGCGCGCGGGATTAGAAAGCGAGACATACACATGGGAATGAGCTCTTTATGGTTCTCGAGCGAGAAGGAGCGATTGAACGCCCAAACGCGAGCAGCGGCGCCGGGAGAGTTCATCGCCCTGACGGATGGGGTCACACATTACGAGGTTGCCGGTCCGGAAGGTGGACAGCCGGTTGTGCTTGTTCATGGGTTCTCTGTCCCCTATCACATCTGGGATCCCACTTTCGAGGCGCTCGTAGAGGCGGATTTCCGTGTATTGCGCTACGATTTATTGGGGCGCGGCTATTCTGACCGACCGAAGCTGGCGTACACGCGTACTCTTTTCGACAAACAGCTTTTTGAACTCATCCATGGCTTGTCCATGAGCCCACCTGTCGATCTCATCGGTTTGTCGATGGGCGGCGCGATCTCGGCTGTCTTCACCGCCCGGCATCCCGAGTGGGTGCGGAAACTCGTCCTCATTGATCCGGCTGGTGTACCTTTGAAACAATCTCCGGCTGCCTCCTTGATCCAATTGCCTGGCATCGGCGAGTTGTGCATGCATCTCTTCGGTGATTGGTTTTTCCTTTCAAGCCTGCGCAAAGATTATGCGCAGGTGATCGACCTTGATGCCTATGAGGCCAAGTACCGTGTGCAGATGCGCTTCGGTGGGTTCAAACGCGCATTGCTCTCCACCTTGCGCAACGGTCTGCCCACCGATGCACTTGAGGAATACCGGCAAATTGGAGAGCGCGACCGCCCTATTCTCCTGATCTGGGGGAAGGAAGACCGTACGGTTCCTTTTGAGCAGAGCGCGCTTGTGCGAAGCTTGCTTCCGGAGGCAGCGTTCTACGCCATCGATGGCGCGGCGCATTTGCCACACATCGAGAAAGCCGACCACGTAAACCCATTGATCCTCCATTTCTTGGCGTGACGGCTTCGTGCTCACATGGGAAGGGATTGTGAGGCATGAGCCCTCAATTGAACGTCCGTTATCGGGCTTGCAGAGGAAGTGTTCTGGCGTGGGTACATGATGAATCGATTGGGTGATGCTTTTGGGCGTTTCACCGGTCTACTGACAAGCGCCTTCTTATTTGGATTGGCGCATGTCATTTCACATGTTGCACGGTTTGGGTTTGGATCCGCATACGAATTGGGAATCGTCTTTGTGAAGCCGTTGCTTGGTGGATTGCTACTTGGAGCTATCTACCTCAAATCGAGGAACATCATCCCCGGGGCTATTTTTCATATGGGGATGAACGCTTACCTCACGAGATTCCTGGCGCTATTCAGTGCGTGAGTGCCGATGCATTTTTCGAAGGAGGCATAAGGATGCAGCGGGCGTGTCTCTTTCCCACGCCTTTTCGCGTGTCGCCAAGTCGAAACTAAAGGTCGATAATTGCGACCCGGTGCGCATTAGGTTGGAATTTGGTGGGCGGGATTATGTCACCTTTGAAAATCAATCTTAAGCAAGACCCCCTTCCTGCGCTTCTAGCGCAGGACTCCACGGCGCTCACTTACTTTGTGAGACGAGATCTTCTTGACGAAGACACTGGTGGTGTGAAAGATCTCTGGGAGCTCAAGGAACCGCGCAAGATCCTCATGAAGCAAGGTGCAGACGGCTCCTGGCGTTATCCTGGCAAGAACCGTGAGGTATTTCGGGATACGAACTACGACCTCCTCGAGACCTTTCGCAATCTGTGTGTTCTCATCGCGAAATACTGCTTTAACCGACGTAACCCTGCGATCGCGAGTGCGGCGGAGTACGTATTCTCCTGCCAGACACCCGAGGGGGATATTCGGGGTATCCTTGGCAATCAATACATGCCTTATTACCATGGTGCGATCCTTGAATTGCTTATCGAGGCGGATTATGCTGAAGATGAGCGGGTCAGGCTTGGCCTCGAATGGCTGCTCTCCTTACGGCAGGAAGACGGCGGATGGGTTGTGCCAATGCAAACCGTGCCTTCAAAAGAGCGAACTGGAGATATTTGGCGCGCCGCTCCCATTCGCGCCGATCCGTCCCGGCATTCTTCACAACTCGCGACAGGCATGGTTTTAAGAGCGTTCGCAGCTCATCCCGCCTATCGCTCGAGGGAGGCTGTGCGCCGTGCCGGGGACATGCTCAAGGCGCGGTTTTTCAAATCAGATCGATATAACGACCGTAAAGCGCCGAAGTATTGGACCAAGTTTCAATACCCCTTCTGGTGGTCGAACCTTCTAACGGCGCTCGATTCGTTATCAAAAATCGGATACACCTCGAAGGATAACGATATCGCTCGCGGGCTCGATTGGTTTCTGAAAAATCAGGAAGAGGATGGACTGTGGGAAACTTCCTATGGAAAGGCGAAAGATCAAGAGATGCGCGCTTGGATTGGACTGGCAGTTTGCCGTGTCTTCAAGCGTCTGGAGGATGCAAAGTAGATCGCGATGTTCACAACGACTTCCGATGGGATCGAACTCTATTACGAGACTTTTGGGCAGAGGAGTGACCCTCCGCTTCTTCTTTTGCATGGACTCGGAGCCGATCATCAGATGTGGCACCCACAGCTATCGGCATTCCCTGCTGCAGGCTATTTCGTGATCGCCCCTGATATGCGCAATCATGGAAAGTCATCGCAAGCGGAGATCTTTAGGTTGAAGGATTGTGCCCGCGACATGTACGAGCTCTTAGGCGCGCTAAAGATCGAGCGCGCTTTCGTTGTGGGTGTGAGCATGGGAGGGCTCATCGCTCAGCGTATCGCTTGCGATTATCCCCAGGTGGTTCAGGCGCTTATCGTCGTCGATAGCTTCAGCGGCGTTCGTAATCTGACTGAAAGATTCAACGCTTGGCT
>CAYLOP010000174.1:0-6200 GCA_964385305.1 uncultured Anaerolineaceae bacterium
CCCGTAGCTCCAGCTCCTCGCCCTCACGCCTGCCGATCGCCAGCAGTTTGATTAAATCCAACCCCGAACGCAAAACCGCTTCCTGACGCCATGTGCGCCATACCGTCTGGTTGAACATCGGGTATATCAGAGTGGCAATTGAGATGCCAATCAAAGTCCCCGATACAAGGCGTAACACATGGCTGGGCGTGTAAAGGTATGGCGCCTCCGGAAAAAGGTTGAGGTAGGAATTCAATCCATCAAACGCCCACAACAGACCAAATAGGATGAGAACGATAGAAAGCGTCCGTTGCGGGTAGAAGCCAGTTCGCGGTCGAAAGAGACTGTAGTAGCCCAGCGCAAGCATCGCGCCAAGATACATCCCCGTGCATCGAATGCAAAGCGGGAGCGCACGCTCACCGAGATGAAACGAACGGAGATCAATACGATGACATACCGCATACCCAATCGCATCGGCCTTACCCAACAAGCCCGGCGGTGTGTTCATCAACCACGGGATGAGAATAGCTCCGAAGAGCAAGAGCGCTAAAACCCATAGCGTGATTCGACGATTGAACCGCGATTTTGAACGTGCTTGTGCTGTCGTCATGCTAATTATTATAGTCCATAGCACATGCGCCTTGACGTCACCGTGAGGAGACGGTTATAATCCGTGCGCCTTCCTCGGTAGCTCAATCGGCAGAGCAACCGGCTGTTAACCGGTGGGTTGTAGGTTCGAGTCCTACCCGAGGAGCCTTCTCTTTTCGTTTGGCGCATCCGGATAGGGATGCGCGTTTTTCTTATGAACAAATGCCCTAGAGCATGGATTCCACCGACCCGCTTGCACCCACGACTCCGCAGCTCAACGTACATGATTCCGATCAAACTTGATACCCTGCATCCTCTTTAGCGAGTGTTGACCCTGCTGCGCGACCATCTCGTCCTATATGCTTGTATTGCTCTACGTTGACGCACCAGTGGGTTTCGGTTAGAGTTCATCAAGTACACTGTGAAATCGTGGAGGGGACGATCCCCATGCAAAATCAACTGCTTTCCGGTAATGAAGCGATCGCACACGGTATTTACGAAGCTGGCGTTCAAGTTGCAGCAGCATACCCGGGCACACCCAACACAGAGATCTTAGAGGCGGTTTCCCGCCACTATACGGAGGTCATCGTCCAGTGGGCACCGAATGAGAAAGTCGCCTTCGACGTGGCGGTTGGCGCGACCTACGGTGGGCGGCACGCCATCGCGGTCATGGGACACGTAGGATTGAACGTCGCATTGGAGGTGCTCTTCTACGCCTCATACACCGGCACAGAGGCGGGGTTAATTGTCGTCACCGCCGACGACCCCGGCTTGCATTCCTCTCAGAACGAGCAGGATAATCGCCACTATGCTCGCTTTGCCAAAGTGCCGATGCTCGAACCGGCCAATGGACAAGCAGCAAAAGATATGGTCCAAATCGGCATGGAACTCAGCGATCAATTTGACACCCCTGTCATGCTGCGCACTACAACCCGTATTTCACATGCCAAATCCATTGTTTCGCTAGGGGAACGCCCGCCTGATTCGAACGAACCCATCGAGTTAAACCGCAAAGCTTTCCTGGCTGGCGTGGATCAAGCGAAGGAAGGGAAACCCGCGTGAATGCATTAGTCCGCGTCAAGCTGGGCACCAGACAAGTGACTTACTTATGTGTCGCCGTATGACGGTAGGACACCTGAATATTGGCTGCAGAGGGGGAAGGTTATGAAACTCTTTACAAAAATCGCGGCATTGCTAAAGCCTGCTCCTCGAGAAGATCCAGAGGGCTATTGGGTGTATGTGCAATGTAATCGCTGCGGGGAGAAATTGCGGAGCCGTATCCATTTGCACAATGACCTCAGCATTCGTTATGGTAAAACCTCGCGCGCCAATACCTACATCACACAGAAAACCATCATTGGCAGCGGAACCTGCTTCCAGCTCATCGAACTGACGTTGATATTTGATGATCAACGCAAGCTAACCCAGCGCGAGATCGAGGGCGGGCGATTCATCACCAAAGAAGAATACGCGGCTGAATGAAATCTCCAGCACACACCGACAAAGCAACAAAGTAAGAATTTCCCCCCACATTAGCACCCCTAATTGATCAATGACTACAAGCCGATTCGAGGCTTCTTTAGCCTATCCATTCTGTGGATGCTTGCACTCCGGTCATAGCATCTTGGATTGAAATTCAAAGTGAGAACAGATAGGAAGCTCTGGTAGGGCATTTATGGGGAGGTATAGTATATGTATTGGAGAGGAAGGGACACCATTCTGAGTCGGCGAGCTGTAGAACATTGGGCACGCTGAGCAAGCCTCACATCTACGTTCTGTATAGATTGAGGACCGCGGGTGCCCAGCAAAGAGGTGTTTATGCAGATTTTAGGGATTATTTCTGGCGAGTATGGTCGCCGACACATAGACAATATTCGTGAAAATGGCCCCTCCTCGTGGAAGATCAAGGTTTGGCAAGCGCCGATGGTGCTTCCGCCGATGATCGATGATCCGGAAGAGTACCTCCCCGAACATCTCTCTCCGGCATCCCTGATCCTATCGTTCGCTGAGCTCCCAGGAGTTGCTGAACTTCTGCCCGAAATCGCATCGATGACTGGTGCACAGGCTGTAATCGCGGCTATCGACAACGAAGCCTGGCTACCGCGCGGGTTAGCTCGCCAATTGCGAGGTTGGTTAAAGGATGTCGGCGTGACTTGTGTGACCCCTAAACCTCTATGTTCACTCACAGAAACGCACTTCGGCATCGACCGCAAGCAAGAAGTCGCTTATGAGAACCCCTTGATCGCTGAATTCGCTCGAAATTTCGGGCAGCCGGAATTACAGATCGAGGTAGATCCCATTACGAAACACATCCAAGCTGTGAAAGTCCGGCGGGACGCCGTATGTGGCTGCGCTCGATACGTGGCATCCAATCTCATTGGGATTTCGGTCGAAGAGGCAGAGGAAAAGGGCGGCCTTCTGCATCACCACTACCCATGTATGGCCGCGATGGGAGTGGATATTGACTATGGAGACACCCTGATGCATGTCTCAGGGAACTTGCTTAAGGACCATATTGGTGAGCAAATCAAAACCTTCAAGCGCATAACCTACCTCACGCCCGGAACTCGAAGCGATGAAAATGCAAGCCCGAATGCCGAGTAGCAGCTTCAACAAATCACGATGGTTTGAAGAGGACCCAGATGTCCAATCGATTTTCCACAGGCGCTCGACAGCTATGCGCCATTTGCCAATAAGCTTGCATCATCCTCTCCTATGATGCTGCAACATTGTGCGGGGTATCGGTGCTTCCATGCGGCATAAAAAGCATAAGCACCCAGATCAATGGTTGGATCCGGCTGAGTAAGGGGCCATTCGTGGCTGGCAACGAAATTTACCTCTGATAAACCTTCAAACCTCGTATTCCATCACGCGTAGAAGATCAAATTAGTCCATTAGTACGATATGCAGCAGCCCTAGACCGCGAGTATGATCATGGGCAGGGCTAGATATGATCTACACCGCGGATACCCCTTGAAGATATTCAAGTTAAGGATTCACAAAGCCTGAGACTTTTGTATGAATACCTACTCAAAAATCGCAATGGATCAGGCTCGACATGCATATAAACGTGGCGATTACGTCCGAGCACGAGAAATTTTACGGGAAGTTGCTAAACGTGATCCCATGAACGAGCAGGTTTATCTTCTTTTTGCGCAGGTCGCGCAAAAGAGGGAGCACGCCATCATGTGTTACAAGCGCGTGCTCGAGATCAACCCGCAAAACCCAATTGCGCTGAATGCACTAGCGAAATCGGAAGCTCGAGCAGAGGCTACTCGCAAGCCCGTACGTTCGCCGGTTAGGGCTCCCGCTAAGGATAACCAGCAAGAACCCACTCGTAAAAGAAGGCTCCCTTCGAAGAATTTCAAGAGGCGAGTCCTCTTTGGGATTGCACTTCTGACCTTGCTAGGACTGGCATCCGTGATTCACTTGCGGCCGTTTGATCAAAGCACAACGCAAAGGGACCAAGCCCAGCTCACAACGGAAGAAATCGCTAAAGAAACAACGCAAGCTGAAACCAAATCCGCACAAGCGACACTCAACGTTAGCTACCGTGGCAGAATTCTTATTCAGGAAGGAGACCCTGCAGCATTTGAGGAAGTTTGGGATCTGATCTCACTTGAGGACTTTGCCGTCTATACGAATCCCGATAATGAGAAGCCTGAGCATTGGCATACCCTCGACATTGCGATGTCCGTTCGCAGCGAATATCCGCATACGGTTAAATTCCGAATCACGATTGAACATCCTATTAACGGCAGTTCGACCCCTGTCTTCTCGACACTGGAAGTCCTCCCCAACACCGCCATGGACCTTGACCCAGGCGAGGTTCAGGATTTACGGCTCTCGTTCTACCAATGGATTCCATCAATGCCGGAATCCGGAAGATTCTACGTCAGAAATGTGGAGATCTCCCGCATTGACGATATGCGTCGGGAGGACTGGGCACTTCCTGATTCAGAGAAGGAATACTATCGAGATATCTGGCTGATCAGCAACCCGACCTCAGAACCTCAACCCATCTACTGGACCATGTCGAAGCTGGATAGGAAGGGAGCTGTGTTGGCGTCCGAGGAGTATGCCTACTGCACCAGAGCACAAGGAGACTACCGGTCGTTGTATCAGCAACCGTCGTATTTGCCTCCGAATGCAAGCTATGTGATCTCAAAAGACATCTCGCTCGAGGAGGACGCAGCGGGCGTCACGACAACGCTGGTACCCAGCAATCTTACAACCTGTACCTTGGCAGACACGCTCGGCGTATCGCCTAGTCCGAGCGTCAAGCTCATAGAGCTGGAAGAAGCAAATGGCCAGGTCGCTTTACTCGTTGAAAATGAAACTCAGAAAGATGCTTTTGGCCTGCTCTATGTAAATGTCTACGATGAAAGCGGACTCCTGATCCATGGTCAGATCGTCCCGATCGATGGACACAATCTTCCCATCCCACCCGATGAAGAGTACGAACTAAGTGCAAGTATTCATCCTCCACAATGGGTCATGCCTCAACCCGCGCGTTACGAGATCTTTTTCCTGGGCATGAGCGGGTAATCATCGAGCACACATCCTCGCGCAGTGAAAATTCCTCGATAACCTCAATCGAATGAAAGAAGCTCGCACTCAGCGAGCTTCGATACCCCCTTCTAGACTGGAGCCTTTAGAAAGAAGCTAGATGGACCTTCTTAAGTATTCTTATTTGACTCATTTTCAATCACGTACCTGGTGTGCAGCCGGACGGGTCGCGGTTCCTTCGACAACAAGCGCAAATTGAGCACTTCTACAAAGAACGAGAACGCCATCGCAAAGTAGATGTACCCCTTCGGAATATGTAAACCTGCCCCATCTGCAATGAGAGAGACTCCAATCAACAGTAAAAAACTCAAAGCCAAGATCTTCAGCGTCGGGCGTTGATTGACAAAATCGCTGATCGGTCCGGAGGCGAACATCATGATGATCACGGCGATGATAATCGCGATAATCATCACCACCACCCGATTCGCCATGCCCACAGCTGTGATTACCGAATCCAGCGAGAACACAATATCCAAGAGCATGATCTGAAAGACCACACCCCTGAATGAAGGCGCAGCTCCAATGAGCGCCTTCCCGTTTTGGCCCTCGAGTTTATCATGGATCTCGACAGTGCTTTTCCCCAAGAGAAAGAGACCCCCCACAATGAGAATGATGCTTCGGCCAGAAACAGCATACCCAAAGATATAGAACAGCGGCGTTGTAAGGCGAGTCAGCCAAGCCACCGAGAGCAAGAGCAAGATGCGTGAGATCATAGCCATGCCAAGTCCTACTCTCCGAGCGAGACCTTGCGAGTGTTCTGGCAATTTCCCAGCCATGATGGAAATAAAAATGATGTTGTCGATGCCCAACACGATCTCTAAAGAGGTTAGTGTCAGCAGGGCAATCCAGTTCTGCAGATCAAATATCCATTCCATTCTTTCGCCCTTCAATCAATTTGATGCCCATTGTAACGGTCGCGGTTCAGAACAGCTAGCTTACATCCCTGCTTTATATAACAGTGTAGCCAACTGCTCGTCGAGTTTTTCACGCTCCGGTGCACTCCAATACGACCTGGATTCAACTACCAAGTGCAACAGCGGGTGAATGATTAAAGAATACTTGAT
>CAYLOP010000175.1:0-6047 GCA_964385305.1 uncultured Anaerolineaceae bacterium
TCTCTATCCTCACCGTAGTTGAAATGCACGTCGTCGAAGCGGATGTTCAAGGACGGCTTAGGTGACTCCCGCACTGAAGTTTGTGTAACCGTTGGCGCAGGTCTTTCGAGGATGTCAAAGATGCGGCCTGCGGCGGTCACACCAGCCATGCCAGCGTGGAAACGGGTGCCTAACATGCGCAGGGGAATGTAAAACTCGGGTGCAAGGAGCAGGACGAAGAAACCCATCTCGAAGGCCAGTCGACCGTACAGCAGCCGCAGCCCCACCTCCACGGCGACGATCGCCGTGCTGAGAGTGGCGATCCACTCGAGCACGAGCGCAGAAAGAAAGGTCACCCGCAGAACCCCGAGCGTTGTGTTCCGGAAACGATTGCTAACAGAAGCGACGGTCTTGGCGTATGCGTGGCTTCGCCCAAGCAGTTTCAGCGTTGTAAGGCCTTGAAGCGTGTCCAGGAAATGTGCGCTCATACGGCTGAGCGAGGTCCATTGACGTTCTGTCTGGCGGGCAGCAGTGTCGCCGATGAGACTCATGAAGATCGGTATGAGCGGCGCAGTGAGCAGCAGGACCAGACCGGATGTGAGATCCAGGGGGAAGACGAAAAGGAGGATCGTGAGTGGCACGATGGCGGCGAAGGCGAGCTGGGGCAGGTACTGGCTGAAATAGGCTTCGAGTGCCTCGACGCCCTCGGTGAGTGTGTTGGTGAGCTCGCCGCTCCGCTCGCGTTGGGTGAAGGCTGGGCCGAGCAGGAAGATGCGCTCCGTGAGTTGCCCTCGCAGTCTGTGTTTGATGTGCATAGCAGCGCGATGCGCGAAGCGTTCGACTCCCCAGGTCAGCGCTGCACGCATTAGGCTGAGCGCGGTGAATAAAATCAAGAGGTCCGTAACTTCGGGAAGGCCTTGGCCCCCGAGGAAGACGCCATTCACCACCCTACTGATGATGCGCGCCTGCCCGACCAGGATGAAACCTCGGACGATGCCGAGCCCAATGGTGAGGGAGAGCTCAAGACGTGTTGTCTGAGCGTGCTGGAGGAGACGACGGTCAATCTTCATCCGCTGGGTGGTGATCTATCTCGAATGGTGCGAAGCACATTGTCCATCGATGGACTGGTGTGGCAATCAATACTCAAGCGTCGAGGTGGGCGTTATCCGCTTCCGGAAAATGTAGTAGGACCAGGCCTGGTAGGCAAGCACAACCGGTATGAAAATCAACGCGATGATGCTCATGACGCGTAAAGTGTATGCGCCCGAAGCTGCGCTGTAGATGGTCAGGCTCCATGCAGCCGGATCCAGACTCGAGACCATGACGTTCGGGAAGAGGTTCATGAAGATAGTCGCCGTTGAGAAAGCGATGCTGACGCCCACTATTGCAAAGGCCCTGCCGCTTTGTTGCTGACGAGTGAACCAGCCCGCGGCGGGTATTGCCACGATCGCCAGGAGGGGGATGATGATGGATCCAATGTTGGTCCGGGTGAAGATATCCGTCGTGAAGAATCCCACCCCCACGGCGAGGAGACTTGCCGCCAAAGCCACAGGCCACAGCCGCGCAGCCGCGCGGCTGGCGCGGCCCATAATCTCATCGGATGTTTTAAGGATGAGAAAATTGGCGCCGTGCAAGCTGAAAAGCGCCGTCGATGTGATCCCAGAGATGAGTGCAAAGGGGTTCAAGAGGTTCCAGAAACCACCCACGTAGGTCATATTTTGGTTGATGGGGACACCCCGGATCAAGTTTGCCATGGCGACGCCCCACAGGAAGGCCGGCACGAGGCTTCCGACAAAGATCATCCAATCCCATGTGGTTCGCCAGGCGGGCCGTGCATCTTTGCTGCGGAATTCGAAAGCCACGCCGCGCACGATGAGTGCGAGCAGGATGATAAACAAGGGCAGGTAGAAACCGCTGAACAACGTGGCGTACCAATGTGGGAATGCGGCAAACATCGCCCCGCCGGCGGTGATGAGCCATACTTCGTTTGCGTCCCAGAAGGGGCCGATGGTGTTGACGATGATCCGCCGTTCCTTGTCTTCCTTTGCGAGGTAGGGGAGCAGGATTCCAACACCGTAATCAAAACCTTCCAGGAAGAAGAAACCGGTGAAAAGGACAGCGATAAGGATGAACCAGAGGGTATTCAGATCCATGGCAGACCTCCTACAGGCGCCGTGCTATGTTGAGAGGGAGGTGAAGGGTTCGGGATTTTGATCCACGCGTCGGGCATATTTCGCGAGCAGATAGATATCCACGACCATCAATACGCCGTAGATCAAGGTAAAAACCACGAGCGTGAAAGCCAACATCCCGGTGGAGACATTGGGCGATACGGCGTCTTGGGTCCTTTGAAGACCAAAAACAATCCAGGGTTGGCGGCCGATCTCCGTCAGCATCCAGCCGGCCGTGTTTGCAATATAAGGCAGGGCGATGGCCCACGGCAGGTATTGCATGATGCGTCTGGCGAGTGGGGCTTGCCCGCGTTGGACGGTGAAAAGCGCCAAGAGAGCGAGTGCGATCATCAACAACCCAATCCCGATCATGATGCGGAAAGCCCAGTAATTGATGGTCACAGGCGGTATGTAATCCCCGGGCCCGTAGCGTTTCTCATATTCGGCCTGGATGCTCACCATGCCTCTGACCTCGCCTTCAAGACGATTGTAGGCAAGGAGGCTCAGGAGGCGCGGGATGCGAATAGAGACAATGTCTCGCTGCTCGGTTTCATTGGCAATAGAGAACAAAGAGAGAGAGGCGGGATCCTCGCTCTCCCAAAGTCCTTCGGCGGCTGCCATCTTCATGGGCTGTACCCGCACCATGTGCTGCGCCTGTTGGTGGCCGATGATGCCCACGAGCACGGTCGCGATGAGCCCGTAGATGGCGGCGTATCGGAAGGAGCGCTGGAAAAGGGGTCTCTCGGATTGGTTTCGGACCAGGTGGTATGCGCTGATGCCGAGCATAAAAAATGCGGCGGTCGCCATGCCGGAGGCTACGACATGTGGGAACTGGACCCAAACGTGGGGGTTGGAGAGCAGTGCGAAGAAGTCATTCATGACAGCTCTTCCATCCTGGATGACATAGCCCACAGGCTCTTGCATGAAGGAATTCGCGACCAGGATCCATAGAGCAGATAGATTTGACCCGATTGCGACCAGCCACATCGTGGCGGCGTGAATCTTCTTGGGTAACTTATCCCAGCCAAATATCCAGATCCCGAGGAAGGTCGATTCAAGGAAAAAGGCCGACAGGGCTTCGATGGCAAGAGGGGCACCAAAGACATCGCCAACATAACGGGCGTATTCAGACCAATTCATACCAAATTGAAATTCCATCACGATGCCGGTCACAACCCCCATGGCGAAGTTGATCAAGAAAAGCTTGCCCCAGAATTTGGTCATGCGTTTATAGAGTTCATTACCGGTGCGAACGTACATGGTCTCCATCATAGCGACCAGAATGGAGAGGCCTAAGGTGAGTGGGACGAAGAAAAAATGGTAGATCGTTGTGACGGCAAATTGCGCACGGGCGAGAGTGATCGCGTTCATAAACGACCTCCGCTTGATTTGAGTCCAGTGAGGGCACCTTCAATGGAAGTGGCTACCCCACGCTATATTTCCGGTGACAGGGCAATGGAACAGGCAACGTACAGCTTGCCTTCTTCGAACCTGCGGATCGATCTATCCCCTGCAGGTCGAAACGTATGTCGTCTAGCATCCCTCTATGTATCCATTATAGCGAAAAATTCTGATCCATGTGAAGCACATTGCGGGAACACTACTTGTGTGGGCAGGTAGGAGAGTAGTGATAAATTGCCTATTGACAATATGTCTATAGACATCTTATACTTACCCCGATGAGAGGAATTGAAAACCCTGGGCAAGCCAAAGGTGGAGCCAGACGCGGGCGCAGACGGCGGCGTGTGATGAGTTTCCTGCAGCCCTGCCTACTGCTTCTCCTGCGCGAGGGCGAGGCGCATGGCTATGCTTTGGTCGCAGAGCTGGATCGGTTTGGCTTTGATCCGGAGCGACTTGATCCCAGCCTTGTTTACCGCGCGTTACGTGAGATGGAACAAGTAGCGTGGATTGATTCTCGCTGGGATGACGAAAGCCAAGGACCGCGCCGCAGGGTCTATCGGCTGTCAGAGACTGGTCTGGAGCAATTATCGGCATGGATCGAAGAGCTGCGCCGCACGCATGACGAGATCGAACGCCTCTTAACGGCATTCGAAAGCCAGGAAGAGCCAGGGTAACACAAGGGTAAGTGGGCCATGGGAGCCCGACACCGTTCGCGGGTGGGCGTCTCAGGGTACATTGGATGGGTGCGTGCTGGCGTATTTGTCAGCAAACCTGCACAGAGATGTGCTTGGAAGGATGAGGATGCGACTGGAAGAGAAGCTATTTGCCACGGTTCCGGATGGAAACATCGTCGAAGTCTTTATTGGCCTTCACTGGACCGCTGTGGTTGCAGATGTGGGTGGCCGTAGAAGTTGTGGTTTAGCCTCGACGCTCTCAAGACCGCATGAGCATGGAGGGGGTGCAGATGTCCCGCAAGCCGGTGCCCTGGAAACGCTTTCGGGGCGTGATCTGGCGAGGTTGATGTTGGAGGATGAGACACCGACGCTCTCCAGCGTTGGTGTTGCAGCGACCAACGCGCTCCTGCCCGGTCCATCGGTTGAGGAGCACGTTGAGATGAACGCGGAACATGTCATCGCTCAGCATGGCGCTGGGAAACGAGTGGCGGTCGTGGGGCATTTCCCCTTTATCCCCCGTCTTCAATACAAAGTTGGCGAGTTGTTTGTTCTCGAGTTGAACCCGCGCGGTGACGATCTCCACGCAGATTCTGCGCCGGACATCATCCCAACCTGTGATGTCGTTGCACTTACCGGGATGGCGCTGGTGAACCACACCTTAGAAGGCTTGTTGAAGCTATGCGCTCCCTCGTCGATGGTTTTGGTCCTGGGGCCGAGCACACCGTTGAGCCCAGTGCTCTTCGACTACGGCGTCCAGTATCTCTCGGGATCCCTGGTTGCGGATATCGAATCTGTGTTGCGGGCAGTTCGGCAAGGCGCGAACTTTCGCCAGGTACACCGCGCGGGCGTCCGTTTAGTCACGATGGGTGCGCCTGGATCGGTGATAGCTTCTTGAATCTTTACGGGAAGAATAAGGAAACATTGCTGAGGGGATGAAGGAATGTCATCCTCCCTGCAATTGAAATCAATACCCAGAGAAAGTAGAGGATCAGATATGAAAGTAGCAGTTAGCGCTGTAAGCCCAGAATATGATGCTCCCATGCAGCCTCGCTTCGGTCGTTGTGAATATTTCGTCGTTATTGACACCGAGACTCGCGCATGGGAGGCACACCCTAACCCGGCGGTGGACGCTATGGGCGGCGCCGGATCCCAAGCAGCGCAATTTCTCGCCAACTTAGGCGTAGAGGCTGTGATCAGCGGGAATTATGGTCCCACTGCGTTCATGGGATTGGATGCGGCTGAGATCCGAATGTATCAGGCTTCGGGCGGTAGCGTGTGTGAGGCTGTGGATGCTCTATTGGGAGATCGGCTCGAGTCCGTTTCTGGCGCCACAGGTCCGTCACGGCATGGAGGATGAGGCCGATGATCCTGACCATTGCTAGCGGGAAAGGCGGGACGGGGAAGACGACCGTCGCGACCAGCCTTGCCTTAGCGAACGCAGACGCTGCCCCGAGGATCTTGGATTGTGATGTCGAAGCTCCCAACGCACATCTCTTCCTCAAGCCATATTTTGAGCGCAGGCAGGAAGTCCTCCTTCCTGTGCCCGTGGTCGATGAAGCGAAGTGCACGGCTTGCGGCCGCTGTGCGGAGGTCTGCTTGTTCCATGCCATGGCGGTTGTGGGCGGGAAGGTGCTTTTCTTCCCCGAACTGTGCCATAGCTGTGGGAGTTGTGTGCTGCAATGCCCTGAGAGGGCCATCAGCGAGACTACGCGTGCGCTGGGCATCATCGAAGCCGGACCCGTAGATGAGAATATTTACTTCGCGCAGGGCGTCTTGAATATTGGTGAGCCGATGGCTGTCCCGGTGATCCATGAATTACAGA
>CAYLOP010000176.1:0-6047 GCA_964385305.1 uncultured Anaerolineaceae bacterium
CTGAACGGCGACATCGAAGCCGGCGATGCCCGTTTTAACGTCTCAGGCAGCAGCCAGGTGACCCTGACCGGCTCTGCTGAGGACGTGAGCATTCACGCGTCGGGCAGCAGTGTGGTCGATCTGGCAGAGTTCCGTAAAAAAGAGTAGGAGGCGCACCGGCTGATGCGCCTCCTATATCGAACCTGGCTTTCCTTTAGAAGAGAACGTCGAAGTTAGCGATCAATATTCCCATCGCCAAAAGCCCCATCAAGGTTGCCGAGATGATCACCGCCAACCCCAGCGTTCGTATGACCATCCATCTGTTGGCTTTTTCGTACGCTTCAAGTGGAATTTCATTTTGCTCCATCATTGGAATCTCCTTTAAACCTGTTCTTTCTACACGCTCGGCCAAGCGTTTCAAATCTTCATCTCGATCAAGAAAAGCTTCCACCAGTTTGCGTGTGTCCTCACTCACCTCTCCGGCGACGTACAGTGGCAGCATATCGATGATGACTTCACGTGTGACCTTCATGGCTCCTCCTCTCCCACCTCATGTGTATTTACCTCAGGCACCTCATCGTTCCGCCCATCCAGACCCTGTAACAGCATTTGTTTGCGTATGCGATGAACTTTAACGCGGGCTTTCACTTCAGACACTTCCAGAATTCGTGCGATCTCTCCATATGGTAGGTCGTATTGGACTCTCAGCACGAACGCGGTTCGATCACACTCCGGTAACCTTTGCAGATAAGCTTGCACGTTGTCGAGTGAGAGCCTTGCTTCGGTAATTCTCTCCGGACCGGGTGTTGGATCCACGTGGGTTTCCAGCAACTCGGCGTGGCGACCCATTTTCCTCCGTCTACCGAGAAAGATGTTACGAGCGATCTTCAGCAGATATCCCTTGAGCGTTTCCATGCGTATCGACCCGAGGCGCCCCCAGACCTTGACGAAAGTCTCGGCCGTGATGTCCTCCGCCTCCATCCTATCGCCCGAAAGCCATAGCGCGAACCGGTAGATATCGTTAGCATATTGCGTGTATAGTTCCGCGAAGGTAAGCATCTTGGGTTCTCTGCCTACAGTATGCACAGGATGGCAGTTTTGTTACAAATCCACAAACTTGAATATTTCACGACCAAAACATCATTCGGATGCAGGTATATTGGATTACAATATCCACACTCTAAGGTTCAATTTCGCTTAAACTCAAAACTGCAACTATACAAAATGGAAAACCGATGCGGTAGCAGTCACATGAGCGACCATGATGCCTTTATTCTGACAATCCTCAGCATTTATAATTACGTACGCAGTAATATCGTGGATCGCTGGGTTTCAAGCCATCGCAAATCGCAAGGCCACCCTTGGAAGAGAAGCCTGACAATCCAAGGCACCTGTTTTCGGATTCGAACTCGAAGCCTTACTACAGATGGGTTGCGGCCGATTTCACCTTCCAGTAAAGTTGTGGGTAGAGGAAAGCGTGAGCCTGTTGCCGTGCAGCGGGGCAAATGGGAGGTGGGATCGTGGAAGCTTTGCCGGAAGACGTTCAAGAGAAGGTGCTCGCATTTCTTGACATCGCTATCTTCGAGGATGGAGCGGCGATGCGAGGCGGCTGCTTGGTGACAGATATCCAAACGCATCCGCTCGAATTTCGTGTAAGCGGCGCCATACGCCCAACAAGCCTTCAGAAGATCCTATACGGGAAAACCATGCATGCATATATCTGCAAGGATCTCGTGGGGCTTCCGATCATACAAGCCTTGGAGATCAAACCGGATTTTGTACTTGTCCGTGATGCGGAGTTCTTGAAGATTCGCCCGGAGATTGATACTCCTGTGTTGTTGATTCGCTCAGTGGCGAATGATCAGAGTGTGTTGCAGTCATACCCAGGTTATGATGATGAGGCGGAGATCGGCAGAGATGTGCTGACGCGCGTATTGCGTGGAAACCAAGTCATGGAGCCTTTCAAGCGCATTCAAACCGCTCTTGGTGAGGTGCATACCTTGAAGATCGGTGAATAGAGGCAGAAATCGTGCCCGCTTTTCGTTTCCTCGTTGGTAGAAATCTTACCCCCCTTCCAAAGCCGATGGTCGCAGCGGCTCGCGATCCACACCTTTTGCCCGTAGGGCAGATCGCTCCCCTCGATTTGGACTATCTCGAGCTTCGACCCCAGTCAGATCCACAACAGTTCAATCCTCAAATAGAGAAGTGCCGCGTTGAGGCGCTGGAGACTTTGCGTCCGGAAGCCTCGGGAGGGGTGTCCGAACCGGTGCTAAAGTTCGAGCTGGCACCACCCGATCGTCTTTTTCACCACGGTGTGGATTGGCAGGATGCACAGGCGCAGGTTGGTTACAATACCCGCCGAATAGTCCGGGAGGGTAAGCGCATTCGCTTCGAGGATTTTCCCTGGCATGCGCCGGAACCGGTGGAAACCCTTACTCCTTTCTTGGAACCCTCAGTGCTCGCGCCTGATGTCTCATCCAATATATTGCCAGGACCTATCCGAGATTATCAGTTGGAGGCTATCCAGCGTCTGCTTGCACAAGACGTCCTGCTCTTAGCAGATGATCCGGGTCTTGGTAAAACTGTCGTCGCATGTGTGAGCATGATGGCGCACATCCAAGGGGGGCGAGTAAAGCGAATCTTGGTCGTCTGCCCAAAGAGTATGATCCTCCACTGGGTGGATCACCTCACATTGTGGGCGCCAGGGGTGGTCGTTTATCTGGTACAAGGGCATCGCGCCATGCGGAAGAAAGATTGGCATTCGAGCGCCCACGTAGTTCTCACCGACCACGAGACGCTTGCTTTTGACCTCGAACATGAGATCTTATCCGGAAGCGGCCTGGATTTCGATGTCCTTGTTCTCGATGGCGCACTCCCTTACCAGAGCCCTCCATTTGGTGCAGCGCTGGAGAGACTGCGTGCCAAACGAAGATGGGTGTTGACCAACACGCTACCGCGCGAGGCGGAAACCTTGCAGGCCGTTCTTCGAGTCCTCACATCAGAAACCCAACAGCCCTTGGGGATGAGCTCTCTGCTCGCGACCCCTGGGGACCTTTCAGATGTCTTGCTTCGTCGGAAGAAGTCGGAAGTCGCGCGTGACTTGCCTCACCTCACCCGTCAGGAAATTTGGCTGCCTTTTGAGGAGGATCACGCCGGTGCCTACCAAGAGGCTTTGAGTCATGAACAGGAGGAGCTCAGAGAGCTTGGTCAACACGTGTCGATGGTGACGATCGCAAGTGCCGTCAACCGCCTGAAGCAGGCAGGCAATTTCGCGCCGGGGTTTGAGATCGGGGGAAAGGCAAAGGTCCTGCTTGAGCTCGTGGAGGACATCACGTCCGCTGATGCGAAAGTGGTTGTGTTCAGCCAATTCCGTCAGGGAGGCCTGGATCCTCTTCAGGTGATACTTGAAGCCTATGGTCTGTTACGGCTTGACAGCGAGATGCCCGAAAGTCAGATCCATGAATACCTGGAAGCATTCCGGGAGGGTGAGCGATGGCGGGTGCTTCTGGTTCAGACAGGCATGAAGTCGGATGGGTTGACGCTCCCAGATGCATCCTATCTCGTGCATTTCGATCCGGTTTGGGATCCTTCACTACGCAGTCGATCAGAGCGTGAATTCTGGCCGTTCGAAAAAGCGCGTTTGCCTCTACATGTATATGAACTCTTTATCGTGGATTCTTTGGATAGAAGTATTTACGAGATGCTGTATTCCCGAGGTGTCTCCTCGGTCCGCGGGACTGCTTTCCTGCAGGCGGGCGGCTGGGACGCCATGTGTGGCCTTGAGGATTGGATGCGAGAGATCTTTAAGATTGAACCTTCCGCATGATTCCCGTGTAGTGTGGAATAGGGTAAGGGCGTTCGCGGTGTTCGCCGGCGCGTCCATTGGCACAAGCAGTCAATCGGCAGCGAGAAAGGGAGGTGTGAGTCGTTCACTTCGTGTGTTAAGAGTGAGCAGTTTTGGTCTGAGAAAAGTAGATGCAATCTTGAAACATGTCCAACTGGCAGTGGTAGTCGTGAAATGGAAGACATATATTAGAGGTGAGTGAAGTGCCATCCGTGTTGTTCATCTGCACCGCAAATCAGTGCCGTTCTCCCATGGCAGAAGCGTTATTTAAGCAATATCTCCGTAAGGATGGGCAGCATGAAGTCTGGCGCGTGGAATCGGCGGGGGTTTGGGCGGCTGAAGGCCTTCCGGCAACCGAGAATGCGAAAACGGCGATGGAGGAGCGGGGGCTCGATATCCAGGAACACCGCTCCCGTGTTGTTAGTGCGAAAATGCTGTCTGAATTTGATTTGATCCTCACGATGGAGGCTCGGCATCGAAAATTTCTCAAGGATGTGTTCCCACAGCATGCCGCGCGGGTATACCTTATATCCGAGATGGTGGGTGTTGAGGAGGACGTTGACGATCCAGTGATCGGGACGTTGGAAGACTTTCGCATGACAGCCGATCACCTGGTGGATTTGTTTGAGCGTGGTCATAGCAGAATCCTGGCGTTGGTAGGTGGGCGATGATGCACATAGCCCCAAGTGACTAGACCTTCCCCCTTCGATGCTACAGTACAATCGATTTAAATCGACCATGCCCGGTCCTATTGTTTTAGGGATGGCCTAACGAAAATTGTGATGATGAGACCCCCTTCATCTTGGCTTCGAGGCGGATTAATCCTCGTCGCCTTTCTCCTGATTTTTGCGCTCTTGCCGAACACCACGATCGGCGAGTCGCGCTCGGGTGCTATTTTCCGTAATCGAAATCCCGATGCCCCCAGTCCGGCCATCCTGCAACAGTACGCAGGAATGCTTCCCAAAGTTCAGAACGGCGGCAAAGTTCGGGTGATCGTCACACTCAATGTTGACTTTCGGCCGGAAGGCGAAGTACGCGGCGCATTTGGTGTGGCGGCGCAGCAGCATGCCATCGCCCGCGCACAAGCAGCAGTAGGGCGGCGTCTTGAGGTGCAAAAGGGGGAGGTTCTCCGAGCCTATAAACACGCACCCCTGATGCTTGTGGAAGTGGACCAGGCTGGTCTGGCTGACCTGGTTGCCAACCCTGATGTGATCGCCATTCAGGAAGACATCCCTGTTCCCCCCACACTTTTTGAGAGCGTCCCGCTTATTGGCGCTGACGATGCTTGGGCAGCGGGCTACAGCGGGGCGGGCCAGGTGGTCGCGATCCTCGACACCGGCGTGGATTCCGCACATGAGTTCTTGGATGGAAAAGTGGTTGGGGAAGCATGTTTCTCAACCACCAATGCCGGATACGGCGCAACAACATTGTGCCCGAATGGATTGGGTGTACAGTACGGCGCCGGCGCGGGTGTGAATTGCTCTACCAGCATCGACGGTTGCGATCACGGCACACATGTTGCGGGCATTGCTGCGGGTGATGGCATGGGCCTTGCGGGCGTCGCGATCGATGCGAATATCCTCGCTGTCCAGGTCTTCTCCAAATTTACGGATGAACCACCGGATATCACGACCTGCGCGAGCGTGGGATTGGCCAGCCCCTGTGTGCTGACCTTTACCTCGGACCAAACCAGCGCGTTGGAGTGGGTTTACGATCAAAGCACGAGCTACGACATCGCGTCCGTGAATATGAGTTTGGGTGGTGGTCTGTATTTCAGTAATTGCGACAGCGATAGCAGAAAGTCATATATCGATAATCTACGATCGGTAGGGATCGCCACGGTGATCTCATCTGGAAACAGCAGCTACAAAAATGCTATGGGCGCGCCGGCGTGCATCTCGTCTGCGGTGAGCGTCGGTGCAACCACCAAGTCCGATGCGGTGGCGAGCTATTCCAACATTGCACCGTTTATCTCGCTACTTGCCCCGGGATCGTCGATCTACTCCTCTATCCCTGATGACGGCTATGCATTTTTCAGCGGCACGTCGATGGCCGCCCCGCACGTCACGGGGGCGTGGGCAGTGATGAAATCGAAGCTGCCCGGCGCGACGGTGGATGAAGTGCTCGCCGCGCTGCAGGATTCCGGCGTGCCGATCGACGACAACCGCTCCGGTGGGATCGAGACGGATATGCCGCGCATTCAGGTGGATGCCGCGCTGGCGGC
>CAYLOP010000177.1:0-5967 GCA_964385305.1 uncultured Anaerolineaceae bacterium
TCCCATCCACCAGGTAAACGCATTTGAGCCTCCGCGTTTCATCAAAAATATTTGTACGCATTATAACACTCTCGCGTGTCTTTGTGGGG
Organism: uncultured Anaerolineaceae bacterium; assembly: GCA_964385305.1. Classification (GTDB taxonomy): domain Bacteria; phylum Chloroflexota; class Anaerolineae; order Anaerolineales; family E44-bin32; genus CAYLOP01. The sequence goes on from CAYLOP010000177.1 coordinate 90, forward strand.
AGATGCTTGCGCCACGTTCCAGCGTCTGATACACTCGCCACATCGAAGCCGGCACGTCCGGGTTATCCTCCATTACAATGTGATTGCAGGTCAGAACCCGGATTTGTGATAGGATCGGTAGGCCATCGAGGCGATGACAATGACGCAAGCTCTGTATCGAAAATGGAGACCGCGTTCGTGGGAAGAGGTTGTTGGTCAGGATCATATCATTCAGACCTTGCGTAATGCTGTCGCTGGAGAGCGCGTCGCCCATGCCTTCCTCTTTGCAGGTCCAAGGGGCACTGGAAAGACGACAACAGCCCGCCTCCTAGCAAAGGCGGTCAATTGCTTGCATGAATCCCTCGCTGAACGCCCCTGTAATGCATGTGATCACTGTACCGCGATCAATGAAGGCCGCTTCCTTGACCTGATTGAAATCGATGCCGCTTCGAACACCAGCGTGGAGGATGTCCGCGATCTGCGGGATAAGATCAATTTCTCGCCCAATGAAGGACGCTATAAGGTCTATATCATCGACGAAGTGCACATGCTCTCAACCGCGGCGTTCAATGCGATTCTGAAAACACTGGAAGAGCCGCCCGGCCATGCGATCTTTGTGTTGGCCACAACCGAAGTGCACAAAATCCCGGCGACAGTTCTCTCACGATGTCAGCGGCATGAGTTCCGTCGCTTGCCAGTAGCCACGATTGTCGAATACCTGATGCCGATGGTAGAACGGGAAGGCTTAGAGGTCGACCGGGATGCGTTGGAGATCATCGCTCGCCAGGCCACGGGGAGTCTGCGCGATGCGATCTCTTTGGTGGATCAATTGGCTTCTACAGGTCAACGCGTAACGCTCGATTTAGCGCAGGAGGTCTTGGGGACAGCGGCAAGTGAGGCGGTCCGAGGTGTGGTGAATGCCTTTATCGATCAAGACGCTTCTCGTGGGCTTACACTGATCAATGAAGCACTGGATCGTGGGACAGACCCACGTCAATTCGCTCGGCAAGTGGTCAGCTACCTGCGGGGGTTGTTGCTGGTAAGAATGGATAATGCCGACCTGGTAGATGCGCCGCTCGACACCCGCAAGGAGATGTCTGGCCAGGTCGATCGGATTGACTTACCCGCTTTACTGAGAGCGATCCAGGCGTTTGGGCAAGCAGCAGGAGAACGCCGCCTACATTGGCATTCCGCCCTACCACTGGAGCTGGCGTTTGTAGAGGCAATGGGGCGGACTGATGTGAAGCCCCCCTCATCATCACCTTCTCCCTCTGTTAAACCCCAAGTGGAAGAGGCACCTGAGCGCGCGCAGCAACCGAAGACGGAAATAAGTTCACCTCCCCCAACAAGAACCGTAAAGGCGCAGGGAGATGGTTTGAAGTTTCGGGACATTATGAGTGTCTGGAGCGAGGTGTTATCTTCGGCAAGACGCTATGACGTCCGTGCACAAGCCTTACTCAATTCTTGCCGTCCCTTGGGTCTGGAATCAGGTGCGCTGATCATCGGTTTTAGCAGCGACTTGCTCCGAGAAAAAATGGAGAAGGGACACAACATGTCCACGGCAAAGACGGCGCTCCAAGAGGTCCTTGGCGTTGCCATCGGTTTGCGATGTGTCCTGGCCGATTCCTGGACGGGCTGCGAAACGACCTCAGACGAGCTGCCTCCGATGGAGGATGGTGGAATGGTTTCGACTGCGCTGCGTGACCTTGGCGGGCAGGTGGTCACCGTCGAACGAATGCCGCATAAAGGCGGCCAGGATATGTGATTGTCGTTTGTATTTGCGTTTGAGGTTCTCGTGAGGTCGCATTTCGAGAAAGCGAAAATCCGCGCTGGTGCTGCATTGTATGATTGCTACCCCAGAAGCCATACACCCCGTTGAGTCGCAACAGCAAGATCGTTTGACGGAAGCATGGAGAGAGGCTTGATGAGCAAAGGAAAAGGGTCGAAACGCGGGCAGCTAGGTATGCTTGCACAGGTGCAGAAATTGCAAGAGAATTTGGCCCGCGCCCAAGCTGAGTTGGCTGATGAAACCGTCGAGGCGACCGCGGGAGGCGGCGTGGTGCGAGTCGTCATGAGCGGGACGCAGGAGTGTAAGGCTGTGGTGATCGAGCCGCAGTTGCTGGAAGAGGGGGACGTAGAGATGCTGCAAGATCTCCTTCTCCTTGCGGTGAACCAGGCCATTCAAGATTCACAGGCATTCGCGGCAAGTAAACTTGGCCCGCTGACAGGCGGGTTAGGTCTCCCGGGGATCGGTGGATGAGCTCCGCGGTCCCTCCACCCGTCCTTCGTCTGGTCGAGGCGTTCGCACGCCTTCCAGGAATCGGATCCAAGACCGCCTCACGGCTGACCTACTACTTGCTGCGCTCGCCCGAGAGTGAAAGCAAGGAGTTGGCGCAAGCCTTAATGGACATCCATGAAGGTACGACACTATGTTCGGTTTGTTATAACATCACGGTAGATGTTCCCTGCGCTGTTTGCTCGGATACAGCACGCGATCATGAGCTGGTGTGTGTAGTAGAAGAACCCTTGGATGTAGTAGCGATCGAGCGGACCGGTCTCTTCCGCGGTCGCTATCATGTCCTGCATGGCGCGATCTCGCCTGTGGAAGGCGTCGGACCGGAGAGTTTGCGTATCGAGGAGCTGATAGCCAGAGTCCCTCAGGAAGGTATCAAGGAGTTAATCTTGGCGATGAACCCCACCATGGAGGGGGAGGCTACGGTGATGTTCATCAAGCAGCGGCTATCCAGTCACCAGGTCCGCTTAACGAGACTTGCCCGTGGGCTTCCCTCCGGTGGCGACCTGGAATATGCAGATGTGACCACACTCTCTCAAGCTTTACAGGGGAGGATGGAAGTCTAGTCAGCGGGGCTTTCTCTCCCATGCAACCCTCGCGTTTGCCACCGAAGCAGTCGCGTGAGCGCCAACTGGAAGGTCTCATTCCACCGATTAATGACAAAGCGATTAACATGTTCGAGGATGAATCCTGACCATGCGCGGGTATGATGCAATTCAAGAGGAACCTCCAGTGACATCAAGTCAGCCTGAGGATGTTGAACTCACAGCCTTTGAGCGATCGAGCGGGGTCATCGCGCCTCCCGTCGCTGAAATTATCCCCGACTTCTACGTTCTGTGGCCAGAGGAACCTGGTCGGGGGAGCGGTGCGCATCATAAGTTTCGGCAGATCCAAGAGCAGGTTTTGGCGGAGAGCCTTAAGCTTATCTCGCCAAAAGCCGTTTGGGCGAGGGTGGCTGATTGCGATGTGGAGAGGATCGTCTCTCCCGGAGTCCCGGAAGCGATCCTTGAGAAGACTGATGCGTTCATTGGCGTGATCTGTACGATTGGCGGCGAACTCGATGACCGCGTGCGACACCACTTTCAGAGACACGATACCACACGTGGCTACTTCCTGGATCAGGTCGGCTCGATTGCCGTGGCTGCGCTTGCACAGCATGTGACATCGAATATTTGCGATGGTTATAGTGCCGTGCGCTGGGCCCCGGGGGACTGCGATGAAGATTGGGCTCTGAATGCGCAACGCGAGCTTTTTAATCGGGTTCCTGGGGAAGGTATCGGCGTTGAACTTACATCGCATAACGTGATGAAGCCGGTGAAATCTCTATCGTATATGCTCTTGGTGGGTGCGGAACCATCAAGCGGGGCATGCTTCATCGACTGTACATCTTGTGTCTGGCAGGGCAGGTGCAAAGCACAAGGAAAGCCCATCGCAGCGGGTGGTGAGCGTTTGGGCTCCTTGGGCAAGGGATGAGGAACTCCTCTCGACGTCGGAGCGGGTTTGACCCTCACCGGCGGATCCAACAACGATTTCCAAAGGCATTCGATTGCCCCTTAACGCAGAGCCTGCTTGCGCGTGGGTGATGTCCTGGTGTATGCTGGTGTCGTTCCGATATACAGATCAATGAAGAATTAGTGACGCAATCAAGGTTTCCATGGCTGGCAGTAGAATGGCCAGGAAGGTGGGTGATGATGATTCGTAACCGATACCTGTTGATCATGGTATGCATGCTTGTGCTCGCTGGTTTTGCGTGTGATGCCCCATTTGGTAGATCGAGCACGCAACCGCCTCCCCAAACCGTAGAAGGTGGACCCCAAGCCGGTACGCCAGAGACGCCGACTCAAAAACCGTCGCCAAGCCCGATTCCCCCGACCGCGACGGATGTCCCTCCGCCGACCCTCACGCCGACATTCACGCCAACCCCAACCCCAGCTGATCCGTATGTATCGCCCATCGATAAAGATATCCTGTGCTATTTCGGACCTGGGGATGATTATCTCGTGGATGGGGGGTTGCTGCTTGGGGAGAGCGTACCTGTGGTAGGGCGGGATGAGTGGTCGCAATGGTGGCAGATTGAGAACCCGAGGCGGGAGGGGAAATTCTGCTGGGTCTCCGCGGATGAAACAAGTATTGCTGGTGACCCGATGCTCGCTGAGATCGTACCGCCACCCGTGAACTTCGTCACGTACGTCGAAGTCAGCTTGCACCCGAGCACGATCAGCCTTTCACCATGCGTATTCCCGACGACTTTCGATGTGAGTTTTAGCGTAGAAGTAACGGGACCTTGCACCGTGAAGCTGCAGAGGTCGTTAAGTGACGGCGGCAGTGCCCCGGTCGAGACGGTAAACTTCACACAAGGCGGGACGAGGAGTTTCTCCGATTATTACCGGGTAGGCTCTGTCGGGGAACACTGGTTTCAGGTGCAGGTGATCAGTCCGAATAGTATCTCTGCCAAGGGCTATGGCAAGGTTGTCTGCCCATAAGAGGGAGTCCTGATTTCATGAGGTAATTTGGTAGATCATGATCCCGCAGCGGACCACAGGCTTACACTGGACCGAAGTCGCTGTGTCTATGCTATCAATTAATCGGTCGATTAAACGATGAGGAGCATTCATGATGCTCCTCATCGTTTTGTATATTGGCAATACAAGTGCGTATCGCCCCGGCATCTTGAGGTCTGGGTCCTCTGAGGGCATGGAGACTTCGATGCAAGGCGTTGTCAACGTTCATAGAATGTGTTTATTCGTACCTTGACACTTCTTCGGTGTGGCCTGTATAATAATAGTCACACAGTCATGGCACGGTCTAGTCTGCCCAAGGCGGCAGAAAGACCTGGACAACACAATATTGTGGGGCGTCAGAGACCGGGGCCCGAGGCTCGCTTGGTCTGTCACCTAGCCGATGTTGGCATGTCGAGCATCGGCAGTTTCTATCTGTCCCCTTGACAGCGGCCAGGGCGAGTGATAAGATTTCGCCCTCGCAAGCAGCGCACCTTAACAACTGATGAGTGATAGGAAGCCCTGTTAGTAACTTGAATCCGGTCAAAGTGAATCTGAGCCACATCTTCGGATGTGGTGATGAATTTACGGAGAGTTTGATCCTGGCTCAGGATGAACGCTGGCGGCGTGCCTAATACATGCAAGTCGAACGAGGCTCTTTGTACTCGTACAAAGGTGTCCTAGTGGCGAACGGGTGAGTAACACGTAGGTGACCTACCCCAAAGAGGAGGATAACCCCGGGAAACTGGGGCTAATACTCCATAATCTCCAGGGGGTTAGATACCCCTGAAGCAAAGGAGCAATCCGCTTTGGGAGGGGCCTGCGGCCCATCAGCTAGTTGGTAGGGTAATGGCCTACCAAGGCGATGACGGGTAGGGGGCCTGAGAGGGTGGTCCCCCACAATGGAACTGAAACACGGTCCATACACCTACGGGTGGCAGCAGTAGGGAATATTGCCCAATGGACGAAAGTCTGAGGCAGCAACGCCGCGTGCGCGATGAAGGCCTTCGGGTTGTAAAGCGCTTTTCTGGGGGAAGAGGAAGGACTGTACCCCAGGAATAAGTCTCGGCTAACTACGTGCCAGCAGCCGCGGTAAAACGTAGGAGGC
>CAYLOP010000178.1:0-5916 GCA_964385305.1 uncultured Anaerolineaceae bacterium
TGTCACGACATTGGCGGAGGGTGTTTATGGTTACACGAGCGATGTCGATGCAGAGGGCAACGTTTTTCTATACTCCCAACCCGATGGCAGGATTACCCGCATTTCACCCGATGGGAACCAATCCATTGTCATCGAATCCCAAGCCCTCGTAACAGATTGCACGAGTGGTTTGGGCGTCGGACCGGATGGGAATATCTATACAGCGCGAAGTCTGTGCGACGTAGGTTTAATGGAAAAAGCCGACCTATATCGTATCACCATGGGCGGACAGATTGAGCGTGTGGCTGAAAGGATACCGGCACTCTTCGCGCTGAAAACGGACGCTAACGGGCGATTCATAGCCGCCGCGATGGGGGATGTTTTACACGAACTGTCACTAATTGATTTTTCATTCACCCCGATCGGGAATATTCCTGGACATGATGGCGTTGCCGTCAATGGGCTTGCAGCAGACACGGCAGGTAATCTCTATGTGTCAACCGGCACCTGGAGCCGAAGCGGTCAGGTATATCAATTCGATGTCCATGGAGATTTCAACTTAATCGCAGATATTCCTGGGAATGGATTATCAGGAATTGAGTGGTTGCCCGATACGGGTGAACTTCTGGGTGTCCAACTCCAACTTGGCACCCTGATATCGATTGCGGGAGATGGTTCTCTACATGAGATCGTTCCCGGTAATGGGCTTATCACGCCGAGAGGTATCGCTTTTTCTCCGTGCGGTGAGCTGGCGGTTTCCAATGAAGATGGGGGAATGATGGCACGGATCGATCCGGCTGGAAGGGTAAGCACGTTCTTCGAATACGTTTCCTATACATCGCCCATTTCGTTCATGGCATTCAGCCGCGATGGCGAATTGTATGTCACTGAAGGTGCCCCAGGTTTTCCAGAGCGGATTATTCATGTGCTACCCGGCGATTCGACGCCGGTACAACTCGTCGATGTCGCCCGACCCGGCGGCATCGCAATGCGATTCGATGGCACGCTGTTCGTCGCCGAAACCATCGCAGATCGCATTGCGCAGGTCGACCCAAATGGATCGGTGTCCGTATTTGCCGATGGGCTTACTCGCCCGACTGCGCTGGCTCTGGATGCTGAGGATGATCTGTATGCCGTGATCGGTACATGTGGACGACCTCTAGACCCGGTTCATATGCCAGACGCCGGCGATACGATCATTCGATTCAATCCAGACGGAACAGCTGCGGAATGGGCGAATTGGTCAAAGCTGACGGGGTTGGCATTTGCGCCTTCCGGTGACCTATTTGCAGGGACCGGTTGGGATGGCGGCATTGTGCGCATATCTTCAGATGGAACACCGACTCTCTTTGCCAGCGGCTTAGGTGAGGTCTCAGATATGGCTTTTGATGTTGCCGGCAACTTATACGCGAGCGACACCGTTATAAACGGCATCCTGCGAATCAGCGGTTTCGACCAAGGAGCATTAAGCGGTATCGTGACCGATTCATCAGGTACTCCTGTTGAAGGAGCGCAAGTGCAAGTGCTATCCACCACTCCCGTTGTCGTCGGTCAGGTGGTATCCACGGATGCAGAAGGGCGCTTCAGTCTCACAGCTGCGCCGCGCAGTTATGAAGTGATCGTAACAATGGGAGGCATTAAGGCTATAACGCTGGAAAGTGTTGATGTCGTGGCTGATCAAGAGACTGTGATCGAAATCATGCCAGAAGAATAGATTTCATGACCATCCCCTCATGATGTAGCGACGAATGACACTCGTGAAGCAACGAATGCTTTTGCCTCTCTGTTTAATAGACCATGATCATGGATCTCGCACTGCTATGGATTGGCTGGTGACTTTGGAGCGAGCCAAGCCAAATCATGGCGCGTGAGGAGAGCTTATCCGAATCGGTTTTGCTCTATCAAGAACAAAATTGCCCGCACCGGGATCTGCTGCTTAGAGCAGGCCAGCCACTCGCAGGAAGTGACCCTATGCAACCGAAGCCACAGGGCGAAATCTCTTGTAAGGTCGGTGTCGCCGCGCGGATTGCCGGAGACATCATCGTGGACCTACTCGAAACAGGCGACGAGAGTGTTCTCCTTGCTTAAAAGGGTGGCGCTTTTAGAGTGGGCCATCAAAACCACACGCAAGTCAGCGAAAGTAACGGCAGGAGAGCTGAGGTCTCGCCTCTCGCTCCCTGTCTTTCGGCCAGGATCATCGGAGAGTCGTACGCGGCTGGTAAAGTGTTCTATCGATGAAGCTTGTTGTTTAGGCAACGAGCCTTTCATTGTAAGATGATAACTGGATTGCTCTCCCTACAGGATGCTGTGCCACCTCAAGACATTGGGGGCCCAGAGGCATGATTATGATTCCAGTCAGGAACGCTGCAAAAGCGATCATCATCAAGGACAATGCCCTCCTTGCTGTGAAATATGAGGATGAAGGCGGGGTGTACTATGCGCTTCCTGGGGGCGGGCAGTTGCATGGTGAATCAATCGTGGAAGCGCTTCATCGGGAGATTAAAGAGGAACTAAATATCGCTGTCCGGAATCATGGTTTACGTTTTATCCGCGAATATATCGGTAAGGATGGGGAATCCGCCTGGCGTGATTCAGCGTTTCACCAGGTTGAGTTTATGTTTGAATGCGAGATCGAGGGTGACGCAGATCCAAGAAGTGGCACTCACTGTGATCATTCACAGGTTGGGATTGTTTGGCTTCCGATCGATCAGCTTGATCAAATAAAGTTTTATCCTAAAAAACTTCTAGCGTATCTTGGAAAGCCATTTTCTCAGGAAATCGAGTATTGGGGAAGCGTGGATTGAATCCGCGATAGTAATAACGCTGGACAGTCTCTCCTTTGAGTCTTCTCTCTTAGAAGGTTTTGCATTTTTATCTTAGATGGCCAGGGAATCTGCAGTGTGGTCCATCGATGAATGGGATACCTTGACAGCAGTTCCAAAATGGACGATGCTCTATCAAGTTGGGAGAAGCATTGAGGCCAGATATCTTTAGCGAGCATCGTTGAAGAATAGCTTGATGGAACTTTATATTGGGTCATTCAAAGCCGCGTTAAACCGATTGGGTTCTTTATTCTTATCGAAGGGATCCCGCGAGACCAAGGCCGCACTCGTCGCGAAAATTGTCATTCTTGGAATATGGCTCGCAGGCGTCATTCTTATATCGTCAACCCACGAATTTTGGCGCGATGAGGTGCGCGCCATGTCATTGGCTCGAGCTGCAAATTCGCCTCTTCATCTTGCTGAGCTAACCAGGTATGATGGTCATCCATTGCTGTGGTATCTGCTCCTCTATATTGGCCATATCCTGGTCGACACACCGCTTGTATTACCGGTCGTGAGTATCACAATCGCCTTCGCAGCGGTGGCGGTACTCTTGTTTTTTGCACCACTGCCGCTTTGGTTTAAGACGCTCTTTATCTTCACCTCGTTTCCCTTCTTCGAGTACGCCGTTAAGGCTCGCAATTACGGAATCAGCATGTTGCTCTTGTTCATCTATGCGGCACTCTATCCGAAGCGAGCCAAACATCCCATACTGCTAGCATTTATTCTCGCCTTGTTGGCCAACTCCAATGTCCATTCCGCCATTCTTGTCTGTATTCTTGCAGCCGTCTGGATTTATGAAACGCTCGTCGAACATAGGTCTTTATCACCCAAGGTGCTGGGCGGATCAACTTATCTATCAATTCTAATCATTGCCTCAGGCATTGCTCTCTGTCTTGCAACTACACTTCCTCGAGAGAATTCTATTTTGTTCAACCCATCACATGATCTTATGATGGCGATTCCAAGTTCCTTTAGGGATGCTGCCCTGCATCCTACTCGTTTTTTCTCAAAGGTCATTCCGTTTGTAGAAGGACCCTTTGATGTTATCCTTTTCTTCATGGTCATCCTTGGCCTCATTCCATCCATGAGTCTCATGGTGGCCGCCTTTGCTGGTCAAATCTCGTTTGGCATGTTTTTCGATTTAGTCGTTGAAGGTAAATATTGGCATCAAGGCTTGTTCTTGGTCTTCCTGCTTACTCTTTACTGGATTGCTCTCAACGCACCAGCTCCCGATGTTGCCCATCGCATCAAGCGTAAGTTGCTAGGTGTAGGTTTGTATATCTCGTTCCTAGTGTTTGTTGTCTATGGATTGTTCCAATCTTATGATCTTGTGATGAAAGAAATCCGAGAGGAAACAAGCTCCAGCAAGGCGTTCGGAACGTTTCTCAATGAATCTGATCTCTATCGAGATGCCATCATTATCCCTGAACCGGATTATCTTATCGAATCGCTGCCCTATTACGCCAATAATCAGATCTACCTTCCAAGAGAGCAGCGGTTCAGTAGGACTGTATCTTGGACAACAGACGCGGCTGCCTCGCTTACTATGAGCGATCTGCTATCGACGGCGAATGATATTCACGCGCAGTATGATCAGCCAGTGTTGATTGTTCTGGGGCACAGGAGGATGGACGAAGGAAGATCGCGCGAGATTTCATTTTCATACAATAAGACTTTCTCTTGGACACATTGGGATTTTCGAGAGCTGCATCAAACCACCGAACTCATTGCGGAGTTCAATACTGCCACGAACGATGAAAGATACAAAGTCTATGCGCTGAAGTGAGTTGTTATCTGGCAAGGCGCTTGCTCTTAGCCTTGTGAGACATTCTCAAATCTGATCGTAATTTGGTTTCACTTTCCGAGACTGTCGACCGGGACAAAGTCGTAGGGGGTATCGCCTCGCAAGTTGCTGAAATAACTCTGATCCTCGAGAAGGCCGAAGTCACCGCTAAAGACACAGTCGAAAAGGACCCGAAAGGTATTCACCGGCGTGATCTGAGAGTAGAGATTGGGGACACACACATCGGGGAGGTAGTAAGCGTTGAGGATGGCGACCTGCGTCCTCGCGTTGGCTTTATCCGGTTCCGACCAGCGTAGATCTGTGGCACGACCATGATCCGATTGGAGGATGATGATCGGTGGGGTGGAGGAATTGTTCAGGATATCATCGATGGCGCGCTCAAGTCGTGTATTGACATACGTCAGCTGGTCGAGATACGGATTGAACTTGCTGGATGGATTCGAGCCGGTTTCGGCTAGGTTGAACGTGCCTTCCGGGATGACCTCTTCTCCATTAGGACCAAAGATAAACGGCTGGTGCGGGGAGAGGATGTGTGCGAATACGAATTTACGCACGGGGATGTTGGGGATCTGGCTCAGATGGTCGAAATTCGACAGGATCAGCTGGCGATGGATCCGAAAGGGACTTTTCATCCGTTCGACCAGCCAATTCGATTGCAGCACCTGAAAATCGGTGAATGCCAGACCGAGCGAGGTATGAATCAACATGCTCTCGAAGGAGTTCAGACCTGCTACGTTAAAGGCCTCCTCATCCATCTCGGCGGTCAGAAAATAGGCGGCATCGTAGATCTCAGTACCGATCCATCCGGTCTCCAGCGCGACGGTTGCATATCCCAAGGTTTCCAGATGCTGCCGCACGGCACTGCGTTTTAGCTTCCCGATCAGCGGACCGGGATAGGGTTCCTGTGAGAGATCGATGCCCAAGTCTTGCAAGTACTTCATGTTGAGGCTGGATGCCAGTGAGAGGGCGGTAGACATGTAATTAGATTCGCTCTCGTCGGCAACGTAAAAACCACGCGAGCGGAGGAATTCGATGAATGCATGGTTGTCGTATCCATAATCCTCGAGTAAGAGATCTTCTCGTACATAGGAATCTACGACGATGTAGTAGATATCCGGCAGCTCACCATCCCCTGTATATTTGAGCGCCGACATTCCATCGGATTCGAACGTGGGCCCGATGTTGACGTTGTAGTTGAGAAGGTTAAGCGCAACAACGCTGGTAGGGATGAGGAAAAGCACGGCGCCTGCAAAGTTCAGGGCGCGTGTAAGGTTGGCAGTGGCGCGTAGGCGGGTAAGGGTGAGCCAG